>CAYPQA010000325.1:0-1528 GCA_964412725.1 uncultured Eubacteriales bacterium | reverse complement strand
CGGGTCCTGCCCGAGTATACAGACGGAGACATCGGTATAATCTGTCTTTTTAAGCGCATTAAAAATGTCGGTAGCTTTTGGATAAACTGTAAATTGTTGGTACTCGTTTTTTAATATCTGCCTTAATCTCAAATAATATTCCTTTTGAAACTCGTCTTTTAAAATTTTGTCCCATTCATTCCCTATATTAACCGCCACTTGAGTTCCTCCACCTTATATCTCAAACCTTTAATTTTCCGTTTTCCGCAAAGCTGTAATACCTGTCGCCGCCCACGATAATATGGTCAAAAAGTATGACACCAATGTTCTTGTAAGCATCTGCAACAATATTTGTTCCTTCAATATCAGCGGGTGATGGTGTGAGGTCACCGCTCGGGTGGTTGTGTGCAATTATAACGGACACAGCCCTGTATTTTATCGCAACGTCAACATAGTCACGCGGATATAAAGGTGCGCTTGTAAGCGTGCCCTTACTCATAACAGCAACGTGCAGAACACGATTCTTTGAATTTAGACAGATTATGTAAAGCGTTTCAACGTGCTTATCTACAAAAAGTCCGGTTGCAAATGCCCCCGCCGCTTTAGAGCTTGTTATAACGACCTTACTGCCTGCCTTACTTATTGAATAGCGCGAAAAAAGCGACGGCATAAGAGAAAACAATACCGCCGTATGCTCGCTCACACCGCATCGGTTAACTATATCCAAGGGGTGCGCTTCAAAAAGCTTGTCCAAGCCACCGTATTCGTCAAGAATACGGTGTGCAAGCTCATTCGTATCCTTCATTGGAATGCAATAGAAAAGCATAAGTTCCAAAATCTCGTGGTCCTCAAAGCCTTCCAAGCCGTTTTTTATAAATTTCCCCCTCATTCTGGCTCTGTGCCCGCTATGGGGATTGTCCTTTTCTTTCTTCTTACTCTCCGCCATCAGATACACCCAACTCCGTCTCAAGCGTTTCAACAACGTGTTTAAGTACCTTAATGCGCGCAAATTTTTTGTTGTTGGACTCAACAATAATCCATGGCGCATATTTAGTATCCGTTCTCTGAATCATTTCTTCAACGGCCTCTTCATATTCGTCCCATTTTTCACGGTTGCGCCAGTCTTCGTCGGTTATCTTGTGTTGCTTAAGCGGGTTTTCCTGACGCGCCTTAAAGCGTGCAAGCTGCTCGTCCTTGTCAATTTGAAGCCAGAATTTGAGAATTATTGTACCGTGGTTGTAAAGGTGAAGTTCGCAATCGTTAATCTCCTTGAACGCCCTCTGCCATTCCTCTTTTGTGCAAAAACCCTCTACGCGTTCAACCATAACGCGCCCGTACCACGAACGGTCGAATATAGCTATATGCCCGTCTTTTGGAAATTTATTATAAAATCTCCAGAGATAGTGATGATTGTGCTCAATTGATGTGGGTGCCGCAATCGGGATAACCTCATAACCGCGCGGGTCAAGCTGTTCTGTAAGGCGCTTTATATTGCCGCCCTTTCCGGCCGCATCCCAACCCTCATAAACCAAAACAACAGGCTGACGTT
>CAYPQA010000324.1:0-1540 GCA_964412725.1 uncultured Eubacteriales bacterium | reverse complement strand
GCCTCAAGTAATCTATTCATTGAGGCATTCAAAGACAGTAACGGGAAAATCATAGGCGTTCGCAAGCTTAATAAGGAAACAGCCCTTGATATACTAAGTCTTGGGTATAGCTCTGGAAATGCTGAAGAGTTAACCCCCAATAGTAATATCAATTATTATGTTATGGATGCAACCAATGTTATTGAGAATGGCAATATCATTGCAAAGGATTTAACAAAAGATATGGCAAGCCAGTTTCTAAAAGACTGGATGCAGGAATGTGATAAAAAGGTTGGTTGTTATTTGCTCAAGGTGAAAACCACCAGCGGCTATGAAATTTATATCTACTACAATGGTGGAGGACGTTATCCTTGGACTATGGTGGCAAATAATAACTCCGTTAGGATTGATCTGAACAGCAAAACAGCAATATCTACAAACGACGGCTATTATCTGTTGAAGTTCACCTCTATAAAAGACTTTACGAGTATAAAGATGTATTTGGATGGCAAGGAATTAGACATATCTTATAGTGAACGGGCATCTGCAGCAAATCCACAAAGCGGTATCGTATGTGAAGGCAGTGTGGCGCCTAACCTTACGGGCGTTGGCTCTCCGTTTTCCGCTAATAAGGGCGACAAAGTGACCATTAAGCTCGCAGAGGATTTATGGGGTATGGGGCTTGATAAGCACAAAATCAAACTTAGGGTTATCGTAGGAGATAACGATTCCAACACTCAAAGGGAGTTTAATTTCAGTAACAAAGATCGTGAATTCTCCTTTGTTGCGCTCCAATCAACCACACATTGGGTCAAGATTGTAAACGAAAACATGCAATCAGTTTACTACAAGTTTGAAATTCTAACATCCTCTGCGCCTTCTTATGATGCCAATAGTCAAATAACCAAACCTAATTCTCAACCAACTAACATTTTATGTGAAGGTGGCATTGCAGCTAACCTCACAGGTCCTGCTTCGGGCAGCCAGTTAACCGTAGGCAAAGGCGATAAGATAAAAATTTCACTTGCCGAAGATTTATCAGGCTGGGGATTTGTGAAGGATAATATAAAAGTAACTGTAATGATAGATGACCAGTCAGTTGTCCTAAGTAATGCAGACCGTGAAAAGACGATTATTGTTAATAACGCAGGTACATTTACTGTCAAGGTAAAGAATAGTAACCTGCAGCTTGTCAACTACAAGTTCAATCTCACTGTAAATAAATAGTATACCACAGAGCCTCTTGACAATTGCGGTGTTTGTTCTAGCGTGGATATGGGAAAGATATGGGAGAATTCAATAAGGCCTAGGTGTGTTCCCGCTATGATTCCGTTTTCGTCATTGTATGAAATGGTTAGAATGTATGTATCAGAAGTGTTGGTTTTAACTGTAACAGTAGTGGAATAGCTGTCTTGACCGGGATTCGTTTGGTGTACGGTCACTATAGCCATAATAAAACAAAGCTGGAGTAGTATCATAAAAGTTGTCATTGAAAACTCACAGAAATGGTAACAATAACCATATAAAACTGAGGAGATAAAAACAATGACAACTTATGAAC
>CAYPQA010000323.1:0-1560 GCA_964412725.1 uncultured Eubacteriales bacterium | reverse complement strand
ATTAGTATTAGAGGTTAGAGTAAAGAGGATTATTCTTAAATTAGGGTACGAGGTTGGGAGTAGAAAGATATACTTAACAGAAAAAACAGTCGTTGCCATAATCAGCAACGACTGTTTTTTGAATTTCATGGTATTGCTCACTGGGTATTAGGCATAAGACAGGTTTTCAGTACGTCCAAAGCTTTTGTATCGTTCCATATCCATAACAACAGGCGTAATATTGCCCAAAAACAACTGATAAATCATGCCATTATAAGCGTTTTTCCGTATCCCCTCCAGGAACATATAATCTTTAAAATCCTCAAAGAAGTTCGTTTCAAAGCTATACATAAATTTAGCGTAGTATTCACCTTCGTAGGACACGACTGCGATAAATTTATAGAAAAGTATTTTGAATTTGTCGTCAACTTGAATCAGTGTAGCGTTCAGATTGCCTATTTCTGCGCCAATCTTTGAATCAACCCCATTGCCAAAGCTCCCCAAAAAGCCATTTTCACACGCCAGCACATGAAACGTTCCGTCATCTGCAATAGAGCTACGTCGTAAACTGAAATTAAGCCGTCTGTAAATTACACTATCCCCAATTTTGTTGTTTTCGGGAATGTACGGAATTGTTTTAGCGTATTTGGTTAGCTCGTTCTTTTTCTTACGCAACTCATCCATGCAATGCTCCATATAAAAATCGGGGAACATTTCCTCTATGGCTTTTTTATCTCGTGGGAAGATGTAAGCAGGCTTTAAAACAGCAAAAAACTTCGCATAAACGCTATGGGCAAAGTATTCAACTTGAAATATCTCCTTAACCCCCGGCATAGGCGTTGTGAAAACGTAATCTCCCTCAAAAACTGGTTCCGCGAGTAAGGCGTAACCACCGTATTTAGCATTGGCGATACTTTTACGGTCTGTATTTTCGATAACATACTTAAATGAACTATCAACAATGTAAAATTCTCCGTTATCATACGGCATAATCTCTACCCGCTTGTGTTCAGGAGCATTAAAAGCGTCCAAGAATACGGTTTCTTTAACGTGCTGAATGAGCTTGTCGATAGGTATTTTAAATCTGCAAAGATTTGTGGTTAAATGCTCTGCTAAAAAGATGTTAATCGTTTCATAACCGTCGTCTTTTACCTTTTGAATAAGTGCTTCCGACCTCTCGCTTTCTGCTTCTGATACAGAAACATTGTAAACAGTGCCGTCCTCGGTTGTTTCGCTATGTTCCGTTACACAATGCAACACAGAAAAAGAGCTTTCATAGCCCTTAATGCCTTTATTGCAAAGAATAAAAAATTCATCAGGGCAAAAATAATTGCGTTGTTTGTAAGCTTGTATTGGATGGTTAGGGATGATGTTATTTGATTCCGAAAATTCTTTCGCTCCTGTATGGCTATGCTTATCGAAGTTGGTTTCGCCAATCTCTACACATTTGTAGGGGATAGTATCAAAGTCAGTGTCAAAGAGCAAGAAATATAATGAATTTTCCACAAATTCCTTTTCACTAAAGATAAAGCCTAATACCTCCTTTCCGAAAAACTCGGTTGCCGTGAAATGGCTTTCCCT
>CAYPQA010000322.1:0-1561 GCA_964412725.1 uncultured Eubacteriales bacterium | reverse complement strand
CAAGAACGCCAAAGCCGTAACCCTGCTCGAAAGATTGAATATTCAACACTTGACCACGATAAAAAAGAAAAGCTCCATAATAAGATAAGACACCAAATAGAGCTATATCTAAAACAAACACAAGCTATGCCAACCGAAAAGGCAAGGACGAGCCATATCAAGGCGGCATTATCTGGGACTTTCAAAAAAATAAGCAGTCCAACTAAGAAGCGGCTTGCTCAGTGCAAGGATATTATTGCGTATTATGAAGCTACGCTAAATGAATTATATACTCCGTATATGGAGCAGGAGTCTGATAACATTGTACAGAAAAATCCTTCATTGTGACCTCAACGGCTTTTATGCCGCCGCCCCGTGCGTTCACAATCCCGAACTGAAAAACGTTCCGATGGCAGTAGCCGGTGACCCCAAAAGCCGTCACGGTATTATTCTTGCAAAAAATGAACTTGCAAAGAAATTCAAGGTACAGACAGCCGAAACAATATGGCAAGCAAAAAAGAAATGCCCCGACCTTGTGCTTGTGCCGCCCCGACACAGCGAATACTCACGATATTCACGGCTTGTCAATGATATTTATGAGGACTTTACCGACCTTGTTGAGCCTTTTGGAATTGATGAAAGTTGGCTTGATGTTACAGGAGTTAGTCATATTTTCGGTGACGGAAAGACGTTTGCAAATAAAATCAGAGCTACTGTAAAAGAAAAATTAGACCTTACCGTTTCGGTTGGTGTCAGCTTTAATAAAGTGTTTGCAAAACTCGGAAGCGATTATAAAAAGCCCGATGCGACAACAGTTATCACTCGTGAGAATTACAGAGATATAGTATGGCCGTTGCCTGTGGGTGATTTACTCTATGTCGGCAAGGCAGCACGGGAAACGCTTGCGAAAATGTATATATCCACCATCGGGGAGCTTGCAAACAGCAATAGAGAAGGCATTATTCAACGACTCGGCAAAATGGGCGGTATTATTCACAACTACGCCAACGGCATTGATGACAGTCCTGTTATGCTCGCACAATCGGGGCGTGATATTAAATCTGTCGGCAATGGTATGACCTTTGACCACGATTTAATCGGCTTTGACGAGATTAAAACGGGAGTGCTTGCACTTGCGGACGAGGTGGCATATCGTATGAGAAAATACGATGTTAAATGCTCTGTAGTATCAGTTACTATTAAAGACCCAAACTTCAAAAGTAAGTCGAAACAAAAGACACTTGCAACGCCCACACATTTGACGAAAGATATAATTGATGTTTCAATGGAGTTAATTCGTTCGTCTTGGAGTGAAAAAGCTCCTGTACGGAGCATTACGATAACAGGGTCTAACCTTGTAAGTATCGAAAATGCCGCTGAGCAACTGTCATTGTTTGGTTATGAAAACATGCTTGATAAGGAGCGGCAAGAAAAGCTCGATGCCACTATGGATAAAATCCGTAAAAGTATGGACGACGGTCGATTGGGCTTGGTGCTGTTGGTAAAAAGAAACCGGACAATGAGGAATAAGTTTTGTCATTTGGCGACAGATAAGTTTGGTGTGACGTAACAGTCTTTTTGG
>CAYPQA010000321.1:0-1586 GCA_964412725.1 uncultured Eubacteriales bacterium | reverse complement strand
ATCCGTGAAAATTCCCCACGAGCTGCGCTCGCCACAGTGAACGAAACTGGGATAAAGTGGCAATACTTTAGTTACGGCATGAAGTTCGACAACGGATTGGGATACGAACTCGTGTGAAAATTTGGGATTCACTTCCGACTCGCACCACGGATTGTCCAGTCATGTAATATTAAAAATGACAAAAGGACGCATGGTAAACTGATAGAAATAAGGAAGTGACGCCGTAATTAAAGGAGGAATTTCACATGGATGAAAACATGGAAATTATTTACGAGCGAGCATGTGGTATTGATGTACACAAGAAAGAAATCGTAGCTTGCCTAATAGTTGGACAGCGGAAGGCAGTTACGAAAAAGTTTGGCACACTCACAAGAGAGCTACGAGAGATGGTAGCATGGCTTAAGGAGGAAAATTGCCAAATAGTAGCAATGGAAAGCACTGGTTCATATTGGAAGCCCCTTTACAATATTTTTGAACTAGAAGGCATGGAAGCAATAGTTGTAAACGCACAACATATGAAGACTATTCCCGGGAGAAAAACAGATGTTAACGATGCCCAATGGATAGCAAAATTGTTGCGTTATGGGTTACTCAAATCAAGTTTCATACCGGACAAGGAACAACGAGAATACCGTGAACTGACACGTTACCGCTGTAGCCGTATTGAAGAACGAGCTAGAGATATTAACCGATTGCAAAAAATGCTTGAAGGTGCAAACATTAAGATCTCAAACAAGGTATCTGATATAACAGGTCAAAGCGCAACAGACTTTATCAAACTTATCATTAAAGAAGATGAGCTAAATACCGAGCAAATCACAAAAATCAGAGACCCTCGTTGTAAATCAAGTACGGAAGAATTTCTTGATGCCTTAACAGGAGTTATTTCACCGTTGCAACGAGAATTGTTTAGTGAGGTATTGCAAATTATCGAACAGCAAACGCAACAAATTGAACGTATTGAAAATCTCATCAAAAAGTATACAACTGTTGCATATGATGCCGCCGCACAAGCTATAGACGATATTCCCGGTATTGGAAGGATAAGCGCAGAACAAATCATAGCCGAAATAGGCGTTGATATGTCTCGATTTCCGACAGCTAACCATTTATGCAAATGGGCAGGATTAAGCCCGGGCAATAACGAAAGTGCCGGTAAGCGAAAAAGCGGTAAAACTACAAAAGGCAATCCGACTTTAAAAAAAACTCTTGTTCAATGTGCAACATCAGCGATTAACAAAAAAGACTCGTTTTTCTTTGCTCAATACCAAAGATTAGTAGTAAGCAAAGGAAGAAACAAAACCATTGTAGCGGTGGCTCACTCTATATTAATCGCTATTTATCATGTTTTGTTGGGCAATGATTTTCATGATTTAGGTGCAGAGTATTATTCGCAGTTTAATAAAGGTAAGAAAATCCAATCTTATCTTAAGCAACTTAAAAAACTTGGTTGGGAGCCTCCCTGTCCTGAGGTTGCCAGCTAATCACATCATTTCTTCGCCATAGTTCGACATAAAATTTTGGCTATGAGAAGGGGGTAGCCTTTCTGCGCCTTCGGCGCAGAGGGTTTCATGGTAATCCGTGGT
>CAYPQA010000320.1:0-1587 GCA_964412725.1 uncultured Eubacteriales bacterium | reverse complement strand
GGCTTGGATATGCGTTCTGCTCGCGTGTTTGATTTTAACAATCTTGACTGGAATTTTTTCAGCGTTTTAAAAATTTATGCCCAAGTCACGTTCGTTCTTTAGCATAATTATAAGCGGAGCGCTCGCGTTACTTGTTTTGTTTTTTACGGGCGGGGAGCTCAAAGTTTTTTGTGAAGTTATAAATGAGTATGTGCTTAGAACCACGCCGCTCTATCTTATAGCCGCGCTCATTATCATACCGTCCGCTTTTATATCAGCTTCGGGTTATGAGGTACGCGCAAGGATGGGTGAACTTCTGTTCTTTGTTGTTTTCATCCCGTTTCTTATTCTGCTTGCCTCACTCACAGCTTCGGTTATATCTGGTGGCGAGATAACAAACCCCATGCGATTCTTTAAGCTTACCTTTGATGGTATGGATAAAATTTTAGCGGGAGCCTTAGACATATCTCTGTCATTCTTCGGTATACTCTATGTACTTTTTGCTTATCCGTTTTTGAACAGCAAAAAGGGCCTTGTTAAAAGCTCTATGGCAGCCGTTGCAACTATTATGATCTTATGTGTGTTTATAACGTTTCTGTCCTTATTCAAATTTGGCCAAAAATTACTGAGTATAGAACAGTATCCGTTCATGCAGTTGTTTGATCAGCGTTATTCCGCACTCATAATAAGCTTTTGGATTGTGTCAACCTTCTTTATAACGAACGCAGGTCTGTTCTTCTCATCATATCTACTCCAAAAGGCATCCGGAAGACAAAACCGCCGTCCGTTTTTGATTTCATCCACAGTTATTGTATTTATCCTTTGCCTTCTTCTTACAGGATGTCATGATATGACAGAGCTTGAAAACAGACAGCTTGTTCAAGCTATGGGAATAGACATAGAGGACGAACGATATACTGTAACCTTGCTTATGCCCTCAATTGAGGGTTCTTCAAATAAGCAGGAGCATGACGAAAAGGCGCTTGTCAAAAGCGGTACGGGTAAGACACTTAAAGATGCGTTTGAAGTTATAGAACATTCGACAAGCAAGCGGCTTTTTATGCGTCAAATGGTTTTGTGCATACTTGGTGAGAGTGTAGAGAAACAAGCTTTGCAAACAATTCAACAGCTTTATGAGAACAAAAGTATAAACAAGGATATGATGGTAATGACTGGCTTAAAGGCATCCGAGATAATAGAAACACGCATTGAAGGTGAGCCAACGGTCGGACTATACACAGAGGCATATGCACGCAACAATCAAAAAGAAAGTATAAGTGTTCAGGAATTGTACAAGCTGCTCCTTGAGGACGAAAACGGTCTTTCACAAACCCCTCGCATCTCTGTAACGTCCTCGGGAGGCATAAAGGAATTTAAGGTTTATTCTAAACCATATTAAAAAAACGAGGCTGTAGCATTTTGCTACAGCCTTTTTATACTCATGAACGAAAGAACTTGCCGAGTATAACCATTAAGTTTGTGGTATGTTTTGGTAAAAGTCCAAGGAATAGTTTTTAAGTTTTTTCTTGATAAAAGTTATTATTTGCAATATACTATACTCCTTAACGCTAAAAATCTGCACTTCTTTCTTCGTGAAATTGCGCAAGC
>CAYPQA010000319.1:0-1653 GCA_964412725.1 uncultured Eubacteriales bacterium | reverse complement strand
CGACATATATAAAAATACGATAACCTCGGTTACAATCATGGTTTTGGTTATGATTTTATCAATTTTAATCGGAAACCTTATCGTAAAGGCACAAATCTCAAAGTTTGTAAAATTAGAGGCTGCTACAAAGGCTTTGGTGAACGGTGATCTGAGCGTTAATATCTCCACAAATTCGCGTGATGAAATAGGACGCCTGTGTAACAATTTTGGTAGTGTTGTTGACACTCTTAACACACTTAATTCAGAGCTTACAAATCTTTCCGAGATGCATGAAGCCGGTGACTACGAATATCGAATAGATGAGATGCGTTTCAACGGTGCATACAGAGAGGTTGTAGCTGGGATAAACAAGATGACCGGCATGTATGTTGACAATTTCTTGGAGGTTTTGCGTACCGTTGATGAATTTGGTCAAGGTAACTTTGATGCGCATACGAAGAAATATCCGGGCAAACTTAGTATCGGGAACCAGATAATAGGGAGGTTGAGAATAAACCTCAAGGAAGTTTTGGCTGAGATTTCAAAGGTTGCAGAGGCGGCTTTAAGAGGGGAATTAAGCGTGCGTGCAAACGCAGATGAAGCCGCAGGCCATTGGGAAAACATCTTACATAGGCTTAATGATGTTATGGAGGCTGTGAAGGTGCCAATTGATGAGGCGTCCTCGGTTATGGATGCGATGTCAAGGGGTGATATGAAAGTCAGAATGACGGGCAGCTATCAAGGCGACTTTAACACGATTAAGACTTCCATAAATTTCACAATAAACGAGCTTTCCTCATATATTGCAGAAATATCGGATGTTTTGCATGGGATTTCGGAGAATGACTTAAGCGTTAGCATAAAACGCCCTTATATCGGAGACTTTTCAAAGATTAAAGACTCCATAAACTGTATTGCAGAGATATTTAACGAGGTTATCGGAGAGATTTATTCCGTTGCAAATCAAGTTAACGAGGGTGCTAAGGCTTTGACAATCTCTGGTAATAACCTGTCCGCTGGTGCTTTAGAGGAGGAGGATGCATTACAAGAGCTTTCACAAGCGTCATCTGCTATAGAAGAACAAACAAGGATTACATCCGAAAACACAAGTTTCGCAGAAACTCTCTCAGACCGTTCAACCCAAACGGTACTGGAGAGCACCGAGAAGATGAAAAAGCTCACCGAGGCTATGGAGGCTATAAGAAACTCGTCCAATGACATTGCAAAGATCCTTAAGGTTATTGACGACATTGCCTTCCAAACAAACATCCTTGCACTTAATGCGGCGGTTGAAGCCGCAAGAGCCGGTGAACACGGCAAGGGCTTTGCCGTGGTGGCTGAGGAAGTTCGCAGTCTGGCAACACGTTCGCAAAATTCTTCAAGTGAGATAGCCGTTTTAATACAAGACACAATCACACGCATTAATGCGGGCACTCAAATAACCGCTCAAACAAGCGGTACACTTACAAAAATTTCGGAAAATGTTGGAGAGGTTTCAAAGACCATACTACACATATCAGAGCAGGCAAAGCGGCAGGTAGAAACCGTTTCCTTAATGTCTGAAAATATTTCAAAAATATCTCAGGTCTTGCATAATACAACAATTATTTCCGAGGAAAACAGAAATTCGGCAACAGAATTGTCGGAGCAATCCGCTGTTTTAAATCTGTTGCT
>CAYPQA010000318.1:0-1672 GCA_964412725.1 uncultured Eubacteriales bacterium | reverse complement strand
TGTTGCTCTTAATCTGTCAAGCAATGCAAAACTCACTCTTGAACGCCGAAAAAACCCTATAACCAACGTAACTGTTGAACGGTTAGTCCGTAAGCTGCACGATTCACGCATAGCAGGCTTAGGACGGCTTGAAGTTTCAGGTGAAACGCCGTTACCGCTATCAAAGCTGAAAATGGTAATGAGTGAACTGTTCCATAAAATACTGCCACAGTACGGATATAGTGTCCGTGACGGGCAAATTGCTCTTGCGGAACAACTGCTTGAAGCAATGGTGGGACGTAGGTTTATGATTGCCGAAGCAGCCGTAGGTCTTGGTAAAACACTGGTCTATATCATTGTTGGAGCGCTAATTAAGCGAAGCTGTATCAATCTATCATGGAGTAATAGCTATTTTCCCGACATGAGCATTGTGGATTGGCAACGTATGCCTATTCTAATCAGCACATCGTCAATAGCTTTGCAAAAATCAGCAATCAAGTATATAGAGGAAGTTTCTAAAATCCTTATGGAAAACGGCGTTATCAATACTCCTCTCCGAGTATCGCTGAGAAAAGGGCGTACTAATTATGTTTGCGAACATAATTTGCGGTCACATATGCCGTTTGAACGTAACCCGGCTGTTTTAGGCACGTTAAGCCAGCTTATCCACGGTGACATAATCGACCTTGCGGAAGTTGATGGGCTAACAAGCCACATTAAAAGTAAAATCTGCGTACCAATGAAGTGCCATAAGAACTGTCCACATGCAGAGAAGTGTCGTTATTTATCTTTCCGTGAGGACGCAAAAAACACAGAGGTAGACTTTAGCGTAACAAACCACAATCTTCTGCTTATGGACGCAAAGCTCCGAGCGGAGGGAAAAAGTGCGGTGTTGCCGCCTGTGCAAATGTATGTTTTGGACGAAGCACATCAACTACCGTCAGCGGCTCGTTCAATTTACGGAACAGAATTATCAGCAGAAACGATACCAAGCATTGTCGCTGATATTCTTGCTTTGAATTATAAGCCTTTATCGGAAAATAACCGCCGTGAATGGCGTGAGATACGCAATGCTGTTGGTATATTGGCAAAACAATTACTGTCATTGAATGGGCAGTTGTTTTCTCAAAGTGATGCAGATGAGAGTTGCGATAATCTTATCTATCGTATTCGTTCTACGACTGATTACTTGCACAAAATTCTGAAAGTCAGTCAAAAGCTAAAGGTTAAGCGTGATGAGCAGAACAAATACAAACTGCTGTCGGAATTAAAGCGGTTAAGTGAATCCGTAACAACGCTTGCAGATGGCAACGAAAATATCCGTTGGTTTGAACGTAACGACGAAAATACTGACAATATAGCACTTTACGGCTTACCAAAGCGACTGAACGACCGTATTTACGATGATTTATGGAAACGTGGTGTGCCAACAATTCTAACATCAGGTACACTTTCCGCAAATGGAGATTTCAGTGCGTTCAAACGATTGGTGGGCATTTCTAAAATCAACCAACCTATTGAAACAATACAGCCTTCACCGTATGACTACAACAAAAACTGTTTGCTCTACATTAGCGAAAATGTACCGTTTCCAAAGCAATCAAGCAAAAGGTATATCAACACCCTTGCTGATGAAATTGAACGGCTTATCATAGCTGCTCACGGTCATACTGCGGTGCTGTTTACAAGCTAT
>CAYPQA010000317.1:0-1700 GCA_964412725.1 uncultured Eubacteriales bacterium | reverse complement strand
TCTTACTGTCGAAAAAATCGTTCACTGACAAAAATCTAACGCCTAAAAACGGAAAGACCTGCTCAATGTAACCGCCAACCTCAATATAACTTCTGCCAAAGCGAGAGAAATCCTTAACTATAATGCAATTTATTTTACCTTTTCGTGTCTGTTCAAGCATATCCTGTACTGAAGGACGGTTGAAGTTTGTTCCCGAATAACCGTCATCAACAAAGTACAAAAGCTTGCTTTTTGATAATTCAGGGTGATTGGAAACAAAGTCCGTTAATAAATCACGCTGATTTTTTATGCTGTTGCTTTCGCCAATATTATCGTCCTCATCGGAAAGACGAAGGTAGAGGGCTACGGTATATTCCGTCATTCGGACACCTCCCCTGTATACGATAACAAGGCACGATACTCGTCATTATATTTCCAAACAAACTCCAAACGGTTATAATCACAAACTATAATTTTCTGTATCAAAGCCTCAACCATTTCTTTTGAGAGTTCTTCTTGGTTTATGAAGCTTTGAAAAATTTGTAACCGCTTGTTTTTTGGAGTTAAGGTTTCGGATTGTAGAACACTCTGCTTTTCCAACTCCCCAAGTTTTCGCTTCAAGCTGTCAATTTGACCGTCATATTTCTGTTTTGAGTAAATATACTCGCTTTCAGAAAGTGTTTTATCTACATAAGATTCAAAAAGTGTAGCTTTTAGGTTTGTTAGCCGTTTAAGCTCCTTTTGTGTGCTTAATATATCTTCCGATATACTGCCTTGCTTTGCAGTAGTAGCGTTCGCTTTGTTTAGCTGTTCAACAATAGAAGATAGGCTGATAGTTGCCTCTATTTCCTTTTTTATCGAAAGCAATGTAACTTCATGCAATACTTCTTCATGGACATTTTTAGTTCCGCAAGAACTTAGTCCCTTTCGCTTTAATGGACAAAGAAAGCTGTACTTAGGATTTTTGCTATTAGAAGAAACCTTGTATCGTATAAGTTTGGAGCCGCAGTCTGCACATACCAAAAGACCTTTAAATAAGTAATCATTGTTACCAATGTGCTTACTTTTATCGTAGTTCTTGTAAAACTCATTGGTGTTATTAGCTCTTGCGTTCTGAGCCTTTTCCCAAGTATCTAAGTCAATAATGGGTTCATGGGTATTTTCAACAATAATCCATTCGGATGATGGCACAGCCTTTAGACGAGCATTTTCGCAAAGTGCCTGTTTCGTTTTACCTTGTGCCATATGACCAATATACACAGGATTAGTTGTCATCATTCTTATTGTTCTGTCACGCCAAACATAATGCTTAAAGAATGAGTTGTGTTTCATGTCACCTCTGTCAAGCTGTCTTTTAGCAGGACTTGGAATACCCATTTCATTAAGCCGCCTTGCTATTGTCGTGTCACCCATACCCTCGGCTTTCCATCTGAAAACGTCACGCACAATGGGAGCAGTTTCTTTATCAATAATAAGCTTATGATAATCCTGTTCAGACTTTTTATATCCATAAACAGGAAGTCCACCGATGTATTCTCCACGCTTCTGCTTGGTGCTTAATGAAGCAATAATTTTCTTGGATATATCCTTTGCGTAAAAATCGTTGATTAAGTTTTTAAGGGATACAATTAAAGCCTCGGAATTACTGTTTTTATCATGGTTGTCGAAAAAATCGTTAATGGCCACAAAACGCACTCCCATAAAAGGGAATATGTTTTCGA
>CAYPQA010000316.1:0-1750 GCA_964412725.1 uncultured Eubacteriales bacterium | reverse complement strand
AAATAGGCGGTTGAAAAACTCATAAACACCTATTTTACAACAAATTTCACTATAAAACCTATATATAAACCCTCCATTGTGTTAAAATGAAGTAACCAACAAGCACTAAAACACAATAGAGGAGGGTTTAACATGAAACAATCATTTGAATATGCACAGCTTACACTTGGTGACTTATACTCAGAGGTAAACGATTTGCTCTCGGAAGCACCGTCAAAAGTTTTTGCTATACTTTCAGCCAACTTTTCGATAGAAAAGTTTATATCTCGTGAATTTCACGATAATTACTACAAAAGCCTGGGACGTGAACACGTTTTTAGTCTTATTGCAACGCTAAATGCCTTTTTGTTTATGCACTTGTTTAACGTTCCTAGTCACAAGTTCTTAATCTTTATGTTGGCCATGTGCAAGGAACTTAGGGAATTTTGTGGATTTTCCGCAAAAACACCAGATGAATCTTTTTTATCAAAGTTTAAAGACACCTTTGCCGATGAAATACACAATCTTTTCAACACAATGGTTGCAGAAAGCATTGATATTTGTACCGAAATAAATGATTCTTTGCCAGATAATGACAAAAATAAAAACCTGAACACATTGCTTGTTTACGATACAACCGGCGTTGAGCCTGTTGTTAAAGAAAACAATCCGAAATTCATTAACTCGGAAATAAAGCGGCAAAAGCAATACGCTAAATATTACGAAAACAAGGAATACAACGTTTATGGTGCTGCTTATAAAAGCTTACCAAAGTATTCATCAGCAAATCGTGATATTAAGCTTGATTTTGTAAACGGTCATTTTTGTTATGCCTATAAATTCGGCTTGATAACCAACGGTCTGGGTATTCCGCTTGCCGTAAACTTCTTTGATGAAGATTTCTACAAGCCTTTTAAAGATAAAGAATTTTCTTCGCCGGAGGAACAGAAGTTTTCATACGATAATGCTTCTTTAATCCCCTTTTTAGACGATTTCTTACAAAGGCATAACGGAAAGTTTTCTTCTTTTGCTGGAGATTCAGAATTTGATAGCTATGATAATTATTCATATCTGAAAAACGCCGGTTTCTCAAAGGTGTTTATCCCCATAAACGCTCGAAACTCAACCAAGTCAACTGAAAACGGACTTGAATTTAACGAAATTGGTCAGCCTCTTTGCCCGAAAGACGGCACACCATTCCAAGATGGAGGTTTATGCAAAGGCAAAAACCGTTCACCAAGATTTAAAAAAATATGCCCTAAAACAAAGATTGTAAAAGGCAAATACATCAATACTTGTGAAGATAGATGTACTGATTCGCCTTGCGGTAGAATGACATATATTTATCCAGAAAAAGATTTTCGTTTGTTTCCCGGTGTTTCAAGGTCTTCCGATGAATTTATCACCACTTACAAGTCTCGCACAGTTATTGAACGTACTATTTCAGGAATTAAAAGCAACCCCTGCATTGCAAAACCAAAATCTCTGAAAATTAAAACTATAAAATCTGACATAATCTTTGCCGCAACATCAAAGCTTGTCACACTGTTCTTAGCCTATTCTTTGAAAAAACCCGCTTATTTCAAGAGCTTTACCAAGCTACTGAAAGCCGCTTAATTGGTTTCTCGTTTTTTACGATTTACATAGATGAAATTCCAATTTAACCGACTTATCCACAACCTTTGATGTTTTCTTCAAAGGTCTTTTTTGGTTGTGCTAATTTTTGTGGCTTTATAGCTCATTTTCAAATGACTATTTTTTCAATCGCCTA
>CAYPQA010000315.1:0-1772 GCA_964412725.1 uncultured Eubacteriales bacterium | reverse complement strand
TTTATACGCTGCGCTATCAGCCCGCCGACAGCACGCAACGCCTTGCCGACCGCTGGACGGTCAGCGGTGCGCGCATGGAGCCGACCCCGATGGAAGCCCCGCCCGCGGGCTATTGCACGGCGATTTTGGAGCGCAACGCGCCTTAATCCGCACCCCGCCACCCCATTTATGCCCCGATTTATACGCCGATTTCTGCGTGACCGATATGGCTTGTTTACGTCTTAACCTATGGCCATATTGATTTCGTTCATAAACATTTACAGTAATTTGTTTTTTGGCACCTTCTTCATAGCATGTACTATTTATATCAGTGGAGGTTTCATTTAATACTTTTTGTGGCTTTTGAAATATCTTTTTTAATGCTACAAATAACTCTGGTCGTAATTCCCAGTAAAAGCCACCATCTTCACGATTCCTTTCTGTAGATTCTCCAATAAGCGGAATATTCCAAAAAGCAATGCCACTCTTGTTAGCTGGTTCTTTTGGATAATTTATATTAGGATATTTATTTACTATTCGTTTGCCGAAATTAGCCATTAAAGAATTAACTTTTAGCATCCATTTCTTTGACCAATTTTAAAGTTTTGGCTCTATTATCAGGAAACAAGGATAGCGTCAAAAAAACACTTAATACCTCATCGTTCATTAAGTTACAGTCTTGCAATATTTCTATCCACATATCAGTATCAATATCTATATTACTTTTCCAGACACCCATTATAGACCCCCTCTTTTGAATTGGTTTTTACAGAGAACAAATAATGCGGCATATCAATGCCATAATAATGCTTAACAAATTTATCAACTATTTCCATGCCATTTCGTCTCGCAACGTTTTGGGATGCGATATTTGTATCCCTTATTATGGAAAAGACTTCATCTGCATTTAATTTATCGAAAGCGTATTCTTTACAAGCAATTGCGGCTTCGTTGGCATAGCCTTTGTGCCAAAATGATTTTTGAAACAAATATCCTACCTCAAGAACTTGCTTGCCATTAAAATCCTGCATTGTTAGACCACACTGTCCAATCATTTCGTTGGTATCTTTTAGTATCACAGCCCAGAGTCCGAAACCATATTCTTTATAACGGCTTATCTGTTTATCCAACCAAGCTTGTACTTCCCCATCACTGAAGGCGTGTTCATAAGCGTACATTACATCCTCATCTTGCAGTATTTTGCATAATGATGAAAAATCGTCTTGCCCCATTTCACGTAAGTATAATCTTTCTGTTTCTAAAATCATAGGCATCTCCTTAAGAAAAAAAGCCACCGGGATTTTACAAGGTGACTTTACTTTTAAATTTACTTTTTGCATGCGGATTTTTAAAGCACACTTATATTGTAAAGTTGTTGCTAACACCCATTACTAGTCCCCCTCGGTGAGCATAGGTGGAGGTATAATCTCATTTTATTTCAATAAGTTATAAGCATCACTACATTGTAGATTAAACAGTAATATACATCGGGTGAACATCGATCTGATCAAACCCTACAGCCTTTGCGATTTTGGCGGAGCCAATGTTACTTTCATTGCAACCCCAACTTGGTAAATATCCGTTATCAACGCAGTATTTCACCATTGCATATGCAGTAGGAATTGCCAAACCCTTGAGCCTGTATTCCTCCATTGTCTCTATGCCAATGTCTATGATACCTTTTCCGATGGCAGACGCGAAGGAATTACAGGCTACATTATTTCCTTCAACAAGACAATAACCCTTTCCTTTGGATAAAAAAGCCTCTGTTGAGTGCCACGAATAGCTAGGAA
>CAYPQA010000314.1:0-1805 GCA_964412725.1 uncultured Eubacteriales bacterium | reverse complement strand
TTAGCCATTAGTCAGTTCACTTAGCCCAGATGCTATTTCTAAAGGGCACAGGAGCTTTGTAATTGGATAGAATTCTCAGCGATTTTACCTGTGCCAGACTCGTTCAAATTTTGCAGTAACCTAATTGCTTTCGCGAATCATCGTACGAACCTGTCCATCAACCATATTGATATAGCCAGAAAAACCTGCCATACCAGTTTCGTTGTTTAAAACACAGCCTTTCACTGCTGCCGCAACAATTTTTTCGGCATTAATCTTGCCTGAATTAAAAGCATTGACAAACAGGATATACCCCTCTTTCATCAAACTAGGTGGACAAGGGGTGAAACTCACTCCATAAACTCACGAAGTACTTCAATTGGTCTAGCTCATTTACTCTATTGAATAGCTTGGCCAGTTCCGCCAAGAGATGAGCTACTGGACACACTTTTACCCACTTCTTGACAAGATTTATTGCATTGAATATAGAAGTGACCAACCTCAGATTATTTAGGTGGGTTTTCCAGCTTTTGTCTTCCTTCCATTGCTCATGCTTTAGGTGCATTTTGGGTACGGTAACCACCGTCGGATTAAAATCTTCCTCACAAAGACATATCATACAATAGGCGCACATTACTAATTCCCACCATTTTTGGATTTGGTCATAATGAGTTACCCTAAAGTCTGCCCATCCTAACTCACTTTTGCATTGTTTGAATCCATATTCTATCCATTCTCTTATTTCATATATTCTACCAACCTCTTTATATTTAAGGTCTGCCATTCGAGTCATCAAAAACCACCCTTCTTTGTTGTTATCTTTTTCCTTGTTTGTCTTGATTTCCCAATATCGTATTTCTCCTCTTTTACCATAAACTATCTCTCTTATATATCTTTCTTCTTGTTTTCCATCCCATCTTCTGTGCTCAAATCGTCTCCACCTATTTGTTCTTACACTTGCTTCTTCTGGAAGCCAGACTCCATGATTACTACGGATTCCCACCGCATATTGTATTTCTAGTTTCTCTAAGGTACTCACAAAGCTACTATGGCTTTCTCCATATAAGCTGTCTGACACTACTCTTTGAATTTTGAATCCACTTTCTCTTAACTCTCTAATAATTTCTACTGCTAGTTCCGGCTTCGTTTTATACACATCTCCCTCTTTTAACCTTCCTTTTGGCTTAAATATTTTGAATTTTAGGGGAAAGGTTACTCCATCACAATAACCATAGGCATTGACTGACACGATACCGTTTTCTATTTTTCCTAGATTTCCAATGTATTGCCTACTGACATAATCTGTTGTTTTCCCCTTTTTTCTGTCTCCCGTTTCGTCTATTATTACGACTATATCCCTTTCTCCTAGAATTTCTAAGATGATATTTAATCTTCTTTTTTCTAGCTCGCTTGAGCACCAGGGAGAATCTGTTATGAAATGTAGAAGACCCTGCTCATTTTCTAATCCAAGTGATGATGCTATGGCGGGTAAACTTTTTCTTTTTATATCACTTAACATCCCTAAGATGATATATTTAAAGGCTTCATAAGACCTCACTTCTGGGAATATATCTTTATACAGTTCACTGTAGGTATCTACACAGCGTACTGTCTTTTTGGCTTCTCGGGTCTCTGTCATGCTTCCCCCCTGCTTTTCAGTCTTTTTCTTCCATTTTAATTCTCCTACTCTGACGAAAGAGGGATAATGCCAATTCTCCAAACAAAGACTATCGATTTTTCCTTCTTGGCAAGGGGAGGACGGGTAGGAACAGTTGTGTAGTCAAGCCTTAGAAATTTTGTATTATTATAAGTGTTTCCTAGATGAG
>CAYPQA010000313.1:0-1829 GCA_964412725.1 uncultured Eubacteriales bacterium | reverse complement strand
AAAAGCATTACGGAATATCTAAGGGTATACAGAATCACATAGACGAACTAACGCCCAAACCGCCTAAACGTGATAAGAGCTACGGCCATAGCTTGTAAAGACTACCTGTGCGGCAGAGAAAATGCCAACTTTCATTGGTTTCTATAGGTTATTTTGCTATTATGAGCGGGTAAGAGTGTATTTCTTTTCTATCTTTACCCGCCGTTTGGCTTTCGATGGGTAATATTTATATTTTATGGATAAAACGAGCCAAATGGGTCTTGTTTTTATTTTGTAAAACTATTGACATATACAGTTGAACGTTATATAATAAGACTATACAGTTAAACATTATAAAACAAAACTGTATAGGAGGAGTAGAAAATGAATTTAAATAGGCTTTTGCCTTTGACAGAAACCACTTTTTATATTATGTTGTCGCTGATTAAGCCGTCACATGGCTATGTAATAATGCAAACCGTTGAGCAGCTAAGCGAAAACAAGGTTAAAGTTGCAGCGGGTACTTTATACGGGGCCATTGAAAACCTTTTAAAACAAAAACTAATTAAAGAAGTTGATAGCGATGATAAGCGTCGCAGGGTTTATGTTCTTACCGCAGATGGTCTACAAGTTTTAAAGTTAGAAGTAGAACGACTTAAACATCTTATTAAAATATCCTCAAAATTATTATGATTGGAGAGTAAAATAATGATTAAATTTAAGATTTTTGTTAATTTTGAAAAAGAAGAACAATATTTAAATGAAATGTCATTAAATGGATTCGCATTAGTCAAATATAATTCTTTAGGCGTGTATACATTCAAAAATATTGAACCAAAGGCGATGAATTATAAAGTTGATTATCGTGTATTCAAGAATAAAATGCAATTTGAAGAATATGTTACTTTATTTGATGACGCTGGTTGGGAACACGTTTACGGAACAAAAAGTTCAGGGTCGCAATACTTTCTGCCCAAGTCCAACACAGAGCAAAATAGCGACATTTTTTCAGATAAAGAATCAAAGGCTGAAAGACATAAAAGGCTTTACGCACAATGCGTAAGTTCGTTTACTTTGATGCTTGTGTATCTAATAATTACCATGCCCTCGGCTTCAAAGAATTATTCGCTTTTTGACTTTAACACATGGTATTTCACTCCTGGGATTTGGGATAAGAGTGGTAGTGATTTTTGGAGAGCATTTATATTTGAAACGCCTTTTGTTGTGTTACGTATTGCTCCTTTTGTTGTGTTTTTAATTTTAACTGTTGTTTATGGTGTTTGGGCATTCAAGGCAGATATGCTTTATCGAAAGTCAAAAACCGGAAAGTAGTTTGCTTTTAGTACAAGCATTTCTAAACACACCACGCTATACTAAATGTGCCGTCATTATAAATATTTTGCATAGTAAAGCCCATATGACAAGGGGAAATTCAATCCTTATCATATGGGCTTTTTCCTGTTACAAAAAAAGTTCCTCTTGACAAAAACCCGAACGGCCTTTTCTTAGGTACGCCCGGTTCGGGTAAATCATTTGCCGCAAAACGTGAAATTCTCAATGTTTTCTTACTGACAGACGACGACATCATTATAAGTGACCCGGAATCGGAGTATTTTCCGCTTGTAAATCGACTCGGCGGTCAAGTGATTAAGCTATCACCCAATTCACCGCAGTACATCAACCCGATGGATATAAACGTGAATTACAGCGACGAGGACGACCCATTAACTCTGAAAAGTGATTTCATCTTATCCCTTTGTGAGTTAATTGTCGGAGGTAAATCGGGGCTTGAACCAGTGGAGAAAACCATCATAGACCGCTGTGTGCGGCTCGTCTACCGTGACTTTCTT
>CAYPQA010000312.1:0-1872 GCA_964412725.1 uncultured Eubacteriales bacterium | reverse complement strand
GCGTATTATGATGGCATTGTCATTGCACACGCCGTTAGCATAGCTGTAAACGTCATCAAAGCCAATGTCCTTGCCTGATGCCGACATATCGAGTAATCGGCTTATGGTGCTATATGCGAGCAACGGCTCTGTGTCTTGACCGAAAAATAGGTTTGCAGAGTGCGTATAAAGTAGCTGTTTGAGGTGCTGCACAGCAAAGTAATCAACGTCCTGTGGTAAGGTTTTGGTGAAGAACCAGTCAAGTTTATCTGTGAAGATCCTGACAAAATCATGGTTTAGCTTAGCTCTGAAGTTGCCAAAACCAAGGTCATATTCCGTATCAATGTACCCGATAAGTGAGCGTTCCCGACAGTTTTTGTCTATTATAGCACTTGTGCATACTCGATAGCCGAAGACACCCGCATTGTTTGCCCTAAAAACGCTATTAAAACCGTGGGTTTCAAGTGTACTTTTGTTCTTGTCGAGATAGTGAAGCAAATATAGAGCGGCTAAAGCACTCGAGTCACCACGATAATTTTTTTCGTAGTACGCTGCATTTGAAAGCGAATCTATTGGGTCTTGGTCACAACCCATTAAAATATCATCAAGTTCGTTCATTAAGCTACAAGTTGCATTATAGCCTGTACCCTGACGGATAGACCTGTCAAAGATGTCCTTTTCGGACGGAGTTTCGCCAGCAATACACCTTTGTAGTATATCGTAACGCATACCAAGTGCACCAAAAGAGGTGCAAGCATCACGAAATAAAGCGACAAGCTCTTCAACAGTTTTGACAGATTTTGACTTGTCCCGAATAAAGGCAATCTGTAGCGTTTCCGCTGTTTTGTAAGCGGTTTTCAGGGATTCTACTGTGATTTTGCGCTCCCATTGCAAGTACTTATTGATAAGTTCAACGGCATTTTTTAGTATTCTATAACGGTCTGTGGTGTTGTTTGCTATCATTGTACCCCCCCCGTAATCCTATGAAAATTTATAGCAACCTACTTGAATCCGACTGTTGTGTATGGTATGTAGACTGTCTGAGCGCCTCTGTTGTGCTGATATAGTGATATTTGCAGTAATCCTTAAAAACATCCGCATCTTAACTCTAGAGAAGCCTTTAGTCAAGGTTATTTTTTATAGTACTCAACACATGTTCCTTTGTTGTTCCATTATTCCCTGTCATTATCCATATCCTTAAATAGATTAGCCAGCATTAACATATTCTCTGACGATTCCTCCGATTTACTCGCCTTTTTATCCTTGCCGACAAAACTCTGCAGAGTCTCACGGTCTGGTGGAAAATCACCCTCTACAGCAGACACATTTTCAGCCAAAATGCGTTTTACCTCTGCCAATGGAATACGTCGCTGACGGCCGGGTGTGCGTACTGTACTAATCAAGCCGCTATTATCCCAACGGCGTATAGTGGCGGTGGACACGCATAGTAGGGCAGCTGCTTGCTCTGGGCGTAGTAGATTTTCATGCATTTGAAGTCACCTCATAAAAATTTATACATAGCAATTAAAACGCTTATGTCATTCATTCAACTTTGACTGTTTTATATATCTATATACAAGAACGGCCTACGGCTAATAATTTAATGCTATCAAACCCCTTTGCACTTTGAATTGTGTAAAGGGGTTTTGTTTATTTGAGAATAAACCTTTTTAAAAAAGGCGAAAAAACAGCTTAATTGCAAGCAATGCGTAGAATGCGTTGAAACGTGTTTTAATACTCTTTAATCTTAAAAATAAATTTAGTCACATAGCTTCTAGCGAGGGAGCCTCGCAAAAAGAAGAAGCACAAACACAGGAGGTGGATTTGATAGAGAGGGTGGTATACAAACACAACCATAAAAGATGTTACTTGAAAGGTCACCACTGATTACAC
>CAYPQA010000311.1:0-1899 GCA_964412725.1 uncultured Eubacteriales bacterium | reverse complement strand
GGCACATTACTGTACATTTTGCCGAATATATACAATTAATACTGGAGGTGTTTTGTGAAGAAGAGTAAGTTTGGTGAATTCAAAAAGCAATTAGCACTTCAATCAATGGTTTTGCCCGGGCTTATATTCATGGCCATCTTCTGTTATTGGCCTATTTATGGACTTACTGTGGCATTCCAGCATTATACCGTCGTAGATACGATTGACACGGCACCTTGGATTGGACTTGAAAACTTTTTAATTGCATTTAAAGACCGTTTCTTTTGGGACTCTGTGAAAAATACTCTTGCCATAAGCTCGTTAAAGCTTCTCATCTGTTTTCCATTACCAATTGCCATTGCAATTTTGATAACAGAAATGAAGGACGGCGGTTATAAAAAACTTGTCCAAACGGTTTCGTACCTTCCGCACTTTCTTTCTTGGATAGTTTTGGGCGGTATGATTATTAACTGGCTTTCAACAACGGGTATGGTTTCTCAAGTTTTGATGTTTTTCGGTTTCATCAAAGAGCCTACAAATTACTTGGTTCAGGCGGATAAATACTGGTTTATAGCAGTCTTATCCGAAGCTTGGAAGGAAACGGGTTGGAACACAATAATTTATATTGCAGTTATAACAAGCATTGACACCAGCTATTATGAAGCGGCGAGAATAGACGGGGCTAGCAAGCTTAAGCAAATTATTCACATAACCTTGCCTTTGATGAAGCAAATCGTGACACTCAATCTGATTTTGACAATAGGCGGCTTACTTAACTCCAATCTCGACCAAACAATGGTTCTTTTAAATCCTCTTAACAGACCAAGAGCCGAGGTTATTAACTCGTACGTATTTAATATCGGTATAACGCAGGGCAGCTTTTCTTATGCAACGGCGGTTGGGCTTAGTATCTCTGTTGTGTCATTGATCTTGGTGCTTATTACAAACGCCATAACACGTAAGCTTAATGACAACCAGTCTGTATTCTGATGGGGCGGTGAATTAATTGAAGTCTACAAAGATTAAAGAAAACAATATTTTTAACGTGTTCAACATTATATTGCTCACCCTCGGTACAATTGTCATATCTTATCCGATTTGGAACGTTGTTGTCTCCTCTTTCAGCAATGCGGCGAGCCTTGCTTCGGGTTCCGTTACCTTCTATCCGAAAGGCTTTACGCTTGATAACTATAAGGCTGTTTTCAGGGATGTTTCTATTTGGAATGCGTTTATGATTTCTATTTTGAAAACGGGTTTGGGTGTGTTTACGCACGTTTTATTCTGTAGCGTCGTTGCTTACGGTATGAGCAAAAATTACCTTATCGGGCGTAAGTTTTATACCGCTGTTGGTATGATTACAATGTTTTTTAGCGGTGGTATGGTTCCGACCTATCTTTTATACAGGAAACTTAATCTGTTGGACAGCTTTTGGGTTTATATTATACCGTCCATGTTCAGCTATTTCGATATGGTTATCCTTATGAACTTTTTCAGAGGGGTTCCGCCGGCTTTGGAGGAATCGGCTACAATCGACGGCTGCGGTACATGGCAGGTTTTCTTGAAAATAATACTTCCACTCTCTAAACCCGCGCTTGCAACGATCGCTCTTTTTAACGGTGTGGGGCAATGGAACGACTATATGGCGGCTCGTATGTTTATTAACAACAAGGCTCTATATCCCGTGCAAATGAAGCTATATGAAATTATTGTCCAATCTTTAACGCAAACTATGATGAACCCAATGGCCAGTGCCTCTCAGCCGACGACCACGCGTTCAATACAGCTTGCAACCATTGTTGTCACAGCTCTTCCTATGATTATAATTTATCCGTTTATGCAAAAGTATTTTGTTTCGGGCATGACGCTTGGAGCTGTTAAAGAGTAGTTTTTGAATTTTAAAATATAATAATTGAAAGGTGG
>CAYPQA010000310.1:0-1910 GCA_964412725.1 uncultured Eubacteriales bacterium | reverse complement strand
TAATACTAATCACGAGTACTGCTACCTTTTTTAATGGAAAAGAGGCTGTTTTTGTAGAAAAATGTTTTAGTTTGTCCCTGGGGTGCTGCCAAGTTAGGACTAAGTAAAAGTGTGAATTTAAAAAGCAGTTGCCTCTATTGGAATTTATGCTATTTTAATGAAGAAAATAATTATTATTTTGTGACAGGCGTTTTATTGCTGATAATAAAGAGTATTTATATTAGGTGAAGGAGCACAAAGGTGATAGATATTAAAGAATTAACCATTGCCGATGTAACAGATCTTCAAAAGATACGCCTACAATCGCTCAAAAATTGTCCACAAGCTTTCGGCTCATCTTTTGAAGAAGAATCAAAATGGGATAAATCAGTGTATGAAAATAGGATTAAATCAAATGAAAGCTTTTATTTTGGAGCTTTTAATGACAATTCTATAATTGGTATTGTTGCACTCGTTTTGAATGTTCGCAAAAAAACCAAGCATCGAGCATCTATTGCATCTTTTTATGTAAATTCAGCTTTTAGCGGTCAAGGAATTGGCAAAAAACTTATATCATTTGCTATTGAAAAAGCATATTCTCTAAAAATAATTGAACAAATTGAATTATCAGTTGTGACCGAACAATTAGCGGCAATATCAATATACATAAATACAGGCTTTGAAATTTATGGTGAGGAATTTCATTCATTGAAAATTAATCAGAGATACTATAATGAGTTTTTAATGATGAAAAAGCTTTTCCAAAACTAATGAGCATAACAGTTACTCTTATACAGTAAATTTTCATATAAGAAAAGTAAGGTAATCCCGAAGTAAAGCAGCCACCTTGTTATATCTGGTGGCTTGTTTCTTGTCGAATAATGTCTTTAGTCCTGCCTTGGGGTGCTGTCAAGTTAGGACTAAGTTTTTCAACAAAAAGAGTTGGTCAATCCATTGTACATTTTATTGGTTTGCAGTATACTCGAATCCAATGAAGAAAATAATGATTATCCTGTAACTTTGAACAAGCGAACAAAAATAAAGATTATTTATATTTGGTGAGGTAATAAATATGGAGTTGATAGATTTATATAATCATCTAATTCAATGCATTAGCAAATTAGAGGAAGTTATATCCACAGGCAAAAGCGGCGGTGAAAAACTACTTGAACAAAATGAAAGTGACATTGATATTTTCGTCTTTTGCAACGAAGTACCATGTGCAGAAATACGGCAAAATCTGATTAACAATTTGGAATCGGATGTCTCAAATGTAGCAATAAGCGAACGCAGCGGCAGATTTTGGGGTGTTTGCGACTTTGTTACTATTAAAAATACTGAAATATGCCTTATGTATTTTAGTGTTTCTGACATGAATCATGAAATAGAATCTGTGCTAAGCGGCGCACGTTTAGATAAGGAAGAAGGTTATTTTTATCCTACCGGGCGATGCGCCACTTTTTTGTCCATGCATAGTCTTTATGACAAAGAAGGTTATATTTCATCTATGAAAGAAAGGCTTTCAGTGTATCCGCAGCAATTGTCCGTAAAATTAATTCATTATCATGCAGCAAAAATCAATAATGATGAAGATTTCAACAGAGCCGTTTCGAGAAGCGATATACTATTTTACCATTCAACGTTAGAGAATGCATTAGATCATTTTTTACAAGCACTATTTGCCGCTAATAATTGCTTTTTCCCAAGCAGGAAACGTACTTTGCAATTCATTGAAGGTTTTACACGCAAGCCAGAAAACTGTAGTAAGAGATTGCTGGAAGTACTCGCGTTAGGAGCAAGTACAGAGACATTAGCACAATCATATAGTATTTGGTTGCAACTATGTGATGAATTCCTTAAACTGGTAGCCCACGCAAAATGAATAGCAAGTTATCAGAGCTTTGGCCAAAAAACAAGTGCCAAAAGGGATG
>CAYPQA010000309.1:0-1931 GCA_964412725.1 uncultured Eubacteriales bacterium | reverse complement strand
GCCCCTGCGGCAACCCCTTCAACAGCGCCATCAACGCCGGCCTCTCAAGCCCCAGCATCAAAGCCATCACAGTCCGTTAAGATCGAGGACAACAACAAATACTCATTAACGTTTACTCAACCTGCAACTAAGGGTAAAAAGCCATCCGGCCAACTTGTTTCTGGATCTATAACTCAAATGAACGGGGACTTTCTTAACGGGTGGGGTAACAACGCGGTTGACGCTGATGTTAAGACGCTTATAAGCGGTTTCCAAGGCGGCGGATACAGCACAGCAACCTTTACAAAGGGTGGAACATACGAATATAACCCGATGGTTCTTAAGAAGATTGAAAAGGTTACACACGAAAATGGCGACGCTACTTACACAATGCAAATTAACGATAACCTTAAATATTCCGACGGCAGCAAAATAACTGCAAAGGATTATGTGTTCTCTTTATTACTCATGAGTTCACCTGAGTTTGGTGAATTGAAGGCAAATAATCAAGTAGGTCTTGATTATGTTGGCTATGATGAATTCCAAAAGGGCAAGACAAAGACATTTAAAGGTGTAAGACTTATTGATGAATATACATTTTCTGTAACGGTTAAAGCTGAGAAATTACCATTCTTCTATGAAATAGGCTATGCATCAGTTTATCCTCTGCCTATGGCGGTTATTGCGCCGGGCGTTGATATTACAGATGACGGTAACGGCGCAACAATATCTGATGCATTTACAACAGATTTGTTAAACAAGACTATCCTAGATCCCGAAAAAGGCTATCGTTTCAACCCTTCAGTAACTGCAGGCCCTTACAAGCTTGAAAAGTATGACAGAGGTACAAACGAGGCTATACTTGTAGCAAACCCTAACTTCTTAGGCAACTATGAAGGACAGACTGCTCAAATTGAGAAACTTATCCTCAGATATGTAACTGAAGCTACAATGGTAGACGAATACAAGTCTGGCTCTGTTGACCTCTTACCTCAAGTTTCCGGTGGCACAATGATAAACGCTTTCCTTGATATTGTTGACGAGGGAAAGGCTGAGTATGGCACTTATGACAGAGCCGGTTATGGAAAGATCGCCTTCTCTTGCGACTTTGGCCCCACACAGTTTAAGGCTGTAAGACAGGCTATCGCCTATTGCCTTGACCGTACAGAGTTTGCTTCCATATACTCGGGTGGTTATGCACAGGTTGTAAACGGTTACTACGGCAAGGGACTTTGGACTTACCAAGCAAGACAAGATATTATTGACAGAGAACTTAACCCATATTCATATGATATTGCAAAGGCTGAACAACTCCTTGTTGAAGATGGTTGGACATTAAATGCACAAGGCAATAATTATGTAAAGGGTACAGATACACTGAGACACAAGATGGTTGATGGAAAGCTTATGCCTCTTGAAATTCAATGGGCAAACACAACACCAAACCCTGTTTCAGACCTTATAAACACAATGCTTCCAAGTCAAATGGAAAAGATTGGTATGAAGCTTGTTGGTACAACAGTTGACTTTAACGTTTTGCTTAATAACCTTTACAGAAACGGCATCACAGAGCCGGTTTATCATATGTTTAATCTTGCAACCGGTTTTTCAATAATTAATGACCCTTACTTATACTACAATGTTGGCGACGACTATATGGGTCAATATAACAATAACTATATTCGTGATGAAAAACTTATGAATCTTGCAAAGGCTATGAGAGAGACAGATCCGTCCGATAAGGAAGGCTATGCAGACAAGACTGTTGAGTTCCTTAAATATTGGAACGAAGTTCTTCCGGACGTACCTCTTTATTCCGATCTTTACCACGACTTTTACAATAAAAAACTTAAAAACTACCAAGGCGGACAACATGGTTCATTCTGGGTTCTCAGACATGCAATTCTTGAAGCTTATGTAGAATAATTTTCAATAATTAAGTTAAATAGTTT
>CAYPQA010000308.1:0-1979 GCA_964412725.1 uncultured Eubacteriales bacterium | reverse complement strand
GTGTCCTTTTCCAATGTTATTTTATTAGGGTGATCTTATCAAAAGTTAATCGCAACGCGTTTTTTGAGGCTTGACAAAATGCTTGATACGTGGTAGTATACTAAGCGTTTGATGGGCAGTCGCCAAGCGGTAAGGCTCAGGACTCTGACTCCTGCATCCGGGGGTTCAAATCCCTCCTGCCTAGTTAATAAAAAAAGAAGAACCAAGGTTTTTAAGAGCCTTGGTTCTTCTTTTTTTATTTAAGATACCTCTCTCGAAAATACGGTCGCCTCTAAAAACCCCTCACTCCGCTTGCGCGGGTTTCGTTCGGGTTTTTAGAAGTGCCCTCTTGAATGTCACTATCATTCTTAATCCTACTTTTCAATAAATAATACACCAAGTTTTTGTATTCGTCATACAAAGCCATAAATGCTTGTTGGCCGCCGTTTTGAGCTTTGATTATATGTTCAAGCAATTGGTTTTCGTCCACATCATACTCCTGTAAATAGTAGTTTTAATTGTTGGATAGTGTAGCACATTTTTTGATGGGTAAGCAAGGGGTAGAAGGACAAAAATATAGCCGACATAGCATAAGAAAGCTATATCGGCTAATAAACATAATTGGACGTTGCAACTATTTAGAATCAACTTCAGTTACAATAGCTTTAATCGAAATATCTGATTTTAATGATATACATACTCGATGGCGTCCTTCTTGAACTACATACTTGTTTGAATGTTTGTGATAATGAATTATAATTTCATCCATATAGCTGTCAATTTTAAAACCATAGTTTTTAATTTTATATAATAAATATGGACAGTAAAACTTTTCATTTCTATATATAACCGCACTCATTTCTTTTACTGTTCCTTCACATTTCTGCTCAATCGGACATATCCCTGTTTTAACTTTATAACATTCGGATTCCTTAAAATGTATATCTATATCCTTATCTTTTAAAGGAAAATTTTCACTTGATTTCATCCTTACTCTCCACATACTTAAACCATTTAACCCCGCATCCCCTGCAAAGTGGTTCATTGCAATTTCATTGCCTATGTATGGTGTCATAGGTGTTTCTTCTTATTCTTAGTATGTTTATATTAAACCAAGTATAAAATCTGATGCTTTTAAATATGGATTTTGTTTATATAACACACTAAATAAAATTCCAAATTGGTCAAATTGTAGATTGCGTATTTCTGATGGCTCAGAAATTTTTGATGATTGTTGTGTAAATGGAGAGGTCGGTAACGATGGCAATTTTAAAGCGAAACTATCCAATATATTAATTTCAGGATAATCTTTCCGCAATTTTTCATCAAGCTTTTGTGCATACATTTGACTATATGTACCGTTTTCATTGTATCCATTGATGACTTGCCCTGCATCCAAAAAATCTGTTGCAGCTTTTATATTTTCGTTCAATTCAAGCAGTTTTTTGCTTTGCAGAACTTTATCATTGTCAAACCTAATTTGTGCCATTTGTTTAAATCCTCCACTATAATCTATATTTTCTATTTCAATTTGCCCAACATCTTCCTAAGTCCATCCATTACGCTTTATTATTTTCCATAATATCTCCTGCGAGCAACTTGTCAATCATAAACATAATTGAAAACTCTTTATGGACTATAACATACTATCTTCGTTATCAAATCATCAGATGTTTGAATGTTTTTGAAATCTTGATTATATGACAATGTTATTATAACATTCATATACGTTTGATAAAAAATAAAATAGTCAGTTGCATTAATAACATTGTATTCGTTGTATAAATCAATACTTCCATGACTGTATTTGTTTCTTATCTTAATATAAATATCACGAAGTATTTCATTGAATTTACCAGAGCACCCAAAAACATCTATTCTTACATCTACCATATTTAGCAGAATCTTAATTCTTTTGGTAGCATTTTGAAAGTCTTCCTTTGGATTTTTTGAAAACATCATTTGAAAGATTTTTACTTGAGCCTATATAGGCCGGAGTG
>CAYPQA010000307.1:0-1986 GCA_964412725.1 uncultured Eubacteriales bacterium | reverse complement strand
TTCTCACCCCATATCATTATATCATATTATTTATTTAAAATCACATTGCTATATCTGACCGTCTTTTTCAAGGTTCAGCTTTGCCTTTTCCTTGATAAGCTCAATAACCTCTGGTCTTTCCAGGTCGCGTGTCGTTATTATCTTTTGAATGATTTCCGTTTTTGGCAGAGCAGTAGGCGGTATAGCCGTTATAGATTCCTGTTTGGGAGTGTCCTTTGTTTCTGTATCAACTTTAGCAACCAAAGGAACTGTTATATTTACAGGCTTAGACAGTATTTCATCAATGGCAAGCCCGACAGCTTTTGCGGTTTCTATTTCGTCCGTAATTTCCTTGATTTTCTCGTCGCTACGGGCGTATTTCTTTTTCTTTCCCATCTGCTCAATATAATCGTCAAATACTGTCTTGGGGCGAATGACTTCCTTTTCCTTGCCTGTGTCCTCATCATCTTCAATGACTATGATGTTTTCCTTTTTGATAATCGATGTTTCATCGTTAGCAGCATTAATTATTTCCTCAAACTTGTCATGCGCCACAATGGTTACGCGGTCAACAGCGGCGTTACCGGTTCTCTTGCCGTATGGTAGGCGCAGACCACGCCCGATAGTCTGTTCACGCAAGGTCAAAGAAGCGGCTGTACGCAAAGGAATTATTGTGTAGAGATTATTTACGTCCCATCCCTCTTTCAGCATATTTACATGAATAACAATTTCAACTTTGTTGTCTTCTTCCTCCAATGACAACAACTGTTGTATATTCTCGTCCTTTTCCGAACCCTTCTGGTTGGAGTGCAGTTCGATAACCTTGTCGGTATAGTACCCGTCGTAAAAGTCAGAGGACGTAATATACTCCATAATCTCAGCAGCATGAGTTGTATCTCTACAGACCACCAAAACAAAGGCCTTAACAGGTTTTACACCTTCATTTTCAGCGTGAGCCAATAGCTCCGCCTCTGTGTTGCGGTGTATGCGTATGCCGTCTGTTAGCTTTATTCGTTCAATCTCGTTTGGGTAGAATTTATTCGCTTCAAAGTTTTTGCGTGTGGCAGCAGCGGGTTCCTTTACAAACCCGTCGTTGATTGCTCTTGCAAGCGAATATTCATATACAACATTCTTGAATTTAACAGCACCTTTTGAGGTTTCAACTTGTGGGGTTGCCGTCAGTTCCAGACCTAACAATGGGTTTAATTCGTTGATAACAGCCATGCCACGGTCAGCTCGGTAGTGGTGGCTCTCGTCCATAAGCACAACAAGATCGTCAAGGCTTGTGAGATACTGAAAATATGACTGTCCAATGTATTCCGACAACCGCTTAACCTGCGGCTCTTTACCGCTACGGACTTCGGCGTTTATTTTACCTATGTTAAAGATGTTAATAGTTATACTCTCGCTCGTGTTTTGTTGTCCCGGCACCATTTGTTTGTAGGTATCGCCTGTAATTACATGAGGTGGCTTTTGGAGAAACACGTTAAGCCGCTTGAATACGTACTTCTTAAAGGTTGGATTGTTGAAATCTTGTATAAGTTTATTGTAAACGGTCAAGTTCGGAGCAATAATGAAGTAGTTCACGATATCGTGATTTGTGTACAGGTAGGTGATAAAAGCAGCCATAAGCATGGTTTTGCCGACACCTGTAGCAAGTGCAAAGGTGAGCGAGGGAAAATCACGCTCAAACTCTCGAAAGATTGGATACTTTTCATGAACCAGCTTCTGCAATTCTGCATCACTCTGACGGAAATCAAGGCTTTTCATAAGGTCGTCCAATATTCCCAAACTCTCATATTGCGGTAAGCGCAATGCCATATGATTTTGGATTGCCTGTATACTTTACATTTTACTCATCATCGTCATCACCCCAACTTTCGCTGTCTTGCATGATTATATTCAAATCATAATTGTCCTTGCCCCATTCGCAACGCCCCAATAGCATTTTTGGAATAGGACGCACAATAATGTTCTTGTGCCGATTCAAGCAAGCCATATCAAAGC
>CAYPQA010000306.1:0-2000 GCA_964412725.1 uncultured Eubacteriales bacterium | reverse complement strand
TATATCTCTTTGTGCCAGAAATCTTGTAACCGCACCCAAGGATTCAGTTTCTAAAATCTTAGAATAGAGTAATTTAACAAGCTGTACCTCGTCCTCGACAGGTATAAGCTTATACGACGAGCGACTTTTTCCGTCTATAGAAATTCTATCCTCCTTTTCAGATATAAAGCCCAGGGGCGTTGTACCTCCAAGCCATCTGCCTGTTCTCGCAAGCATATACATGTTATCTCGTATACGCTCTGCAATAGTTTCTCGCTCAAGCTGAGCAAACACTGAAGCAATGTACATCATTGCACGTCCCATCGAAGTTGAGGTGTCGAACTGCTCCTTTATACAGACGAAATCAATCCCTTTTGAGTTTAGTTGGTTCAATAGGTTCGCAAAGTCACCAACGTTTCTTGATATACGGTCAAGCCTATAGCAGACTATATAATTGAGTCTGCCCTCCTTTGCCTCCTTAATCATTTTCTGAAATTCAGGTCTATCTGTGTTTTTGCCGGAAAACCCCTCATCTTCATAAACGATTATATCGTTCTCTGTTGTCCCTGTTATATTCTTCAAAATATATTCCTTACAAAGCCCAACCTGATTTTCAATACTTTCTCCTTTTCCTGTAAACTTAGACTTTCGTGAATATATAGCTATATTCAATTGGACACCTTCTTTAAATAATCCCCGTTTTCTACTTTTGATTATATTCATTAAGACAGTGTTTATACAAGGTCAAGTTGACAAAGCAAATAATGTGTCATATAATATGTTTTGTAATACATAGTATATTTGAATACAGAGGCGGTGATGAATTGAATGATAACCTTATGAAGCAGTTTAAGAAGGGCATACTTGAGCTTATTATTTTAAAGCTGCTTACTAAGAAAGAAATGTATGGTTACGAGCTTGTATCGGAATTAAACCGTCAGGACGAGGACCTTAATATCAAAGAGGGAACAATCTATCCAATATTGTATAGGCTTGAGGATAGCGGATTGATGGAAACCCGTTGGGAGCAAGGTGTTTCTTCAAGAGGCCAGCCGAAAAAGTATTACATTGTTACCGATAAGGGAAAGACATTTTTGAAGGAATCTTATGCTCAATGGAAGTCGTTTACAGAAACTATTATACGAATTATGGAGGGTTAGGTATGAAGATAAAACAGTATATTGATGAAATCGTGCAACGCTCGTGCTTGCCAGCACACGAGCAAAAGCGCATTAAAAAAGACCTTGAAAACGAGATATATTCGGCTTTGGAACGTGGCGAGCAGGATTATATGATTATGGAGCGAATGGGAGAGCCGGATTCGATAGCCGCGGAATTGTTTACAAATTTCTCAGGCGTTGAGGAACGTCCATTTAAGGAATACAAGTCAAGTCTTATTCTATTTGGACTACCGCTTTATGACATTATCGTTTACAATTATAAAGCTCACGGATATCGATTAAGAGTGCCTATAAATGGTGTATATGTACGTGGCGTTAATGTTGGTGGGCCATTTGGATATAGTCTGCCTACTGCAAAGGGAGTTTTTGCATTCGGCATGAAAGCTAAGGGCGTCGTTGCCGTGGGCGGTTTCTCTTCGGGATTTATTGCTATAGGAAATATATGTGCGGGGGTTATATCCTTAGGGAACGTTTCGACTGGTTTATTTGCTACGGGCAATCTTGTTGTGGGACTGCTTATGGCTTCTGGTAACCTTGTCAGCGGATTATTTTCTTTCGGAAATATGGCTGTGGGTTATACGTCCGTTGGAAACTTTGTGATTGGGCAGTATGCTACGGGAAATAGGGTACTGGGAAAAATGGCTTATCAATTATCAAAAACCAATTTATTTTTAGAGCTGGAAAAGGCGAGGGCTTTCTTTGCGGATGCGCCTGTTTTGGTTCGCAGTTTTCTTGATTTCACTTTTGATGTTATTAAGTTTCTTACAAACACCTTCTCAACCCCTACATCTTCAATTCTTTTTATCTTTATAATTGTAGCCTTGTTCCTTATGCCTTTTA
>CAYPQA010000305.1:0-2126 GCA_964412725.1 uncultured Eubacteriales bacterium | reverse complement strand
TTTTTATTTTACTTTTGATTTTAATTTTATTGCTTATACGTCTTATACCCAAAGATTTTTCGTTTTCGGTAAGAATGCCTGTAACTGTAAGAATAGCGGGCGTTGTTTTGACTATAGCAGCTATGTTTTGGGCTATCCGTCTTTATAAAGGTAACACAAACTCATATATAAATGCTTTTATTTCGGGTTTCTTTTACGAGCGCGGCTCAATAAGCCCAAAGATACCTCATTTTAACGAAGACGTAGAAATAACAAAAAGTGATTACGATGATGTTATCATAATAATGTCGGAAGGCTATTCAACGCTTTTAGAATACGACAGTAACTTTAGCGGTTTGTATGATAGCTTTAACAAGCTTAAGTCAGAGAGTCTAAACGGTTATATTGTGACGTCGGTAACCGGAGGCGGCACTTCTGATACAGAGTTTGAGGTATTGACCGCACAAAGTGCGCGTGAGCTTAAACCCTATGCTTATCGCTACATAACTCGCCCCATATATTCGCTGGCTTCATACTACAAGGATAAGGGTTACGTCACAGAGGCTATACATGGCGGATATGACTGGTTTTATAACCGCAACAATGCGTACGCAAATATGGGCTTTGATGTTTTTGACACAAACTTTGAAGGAGCACCACAAAAGGGAGACTATGTCACAGAGGAGGCCATATTCGACCGTATTATTGAACGATATGAAAACCACATATCCGATAATGAATCGCCTTATCTGAGCTTCACGGTGACTATACAAAACCATGGCCCTTACGAAAGTAAGTATGATATAGAAAGTAAAGATCCCATTGATAATTATGCCTATGGAATTAAGGACTGCGACGTTCAGCTTGGACGGCTTGCAGACTATCTCAACACCATAGACAGACCTGTAACCCTCTTATACTTCGGTGACCATATGCCAACCCTGCCGGCCAAGATTTATGATAAGATTGTTTCGCCGTCTGATAGGTATAGAACTCCATTTATTATTTGGAAGAACCATAATCGTGGGAAAAAAGAAGATGTTCTTGAGGATATAGATTCAACAGCGTTAGGCATGCTGCTTATATATAAAACAAATGATTAGTTCCAATATAAAAACCCCCGCATAACTCATAAAGATTGAGGAATGCGGGGGTTTTTGTTTGAATAGGCCTTACATTTTATGAGAAAAACTTGATGCATTTGCCGCTATAGTCAACAGCATCCATATACATACGCCAAATATCAGTTACTTGGTCAATGGTTCGGTTTTCCCACCAACGGTCTTTCAATTTTTTGCCTATTAATAAAGCACGATAGAGACTGCCTGTTACAGCATAATTTTTCATATCAGAGCCGATCATCGTTCAACCTGCTACTCCGGCCAGAGAATTAAAAGGCTCAGATGTGCAAACTTTCTTCACAAGTCACAGCGCTTTGACAATCTCTTATAACAACAGAATCTGTCTTTTCATTTGTAAGAACAAACGGATCAATCGCACAATTGTTTACAGACAACAATGTCGTATCCAATCCTGGAACGGCCCTTCCAGAGCCCTCAGCATCAACAAGAATAACATCTTTGTCGTTAAGCGCGAGATAAATGGGTGCAAAAGAATTGAAGCCGCCATATTCAACAGGTATACAGCATTTGATATTTTTGTCGGGAGAAGAGGATTTAGTCGCATTAAACGCATTGGAGAGCATGGTTTTCAAATCTATGTTCGCTACGGCTGAAGGGGGCTCCCATAGCTGCGACCACAGCAACATCACCGACCGCTGCTTCCTTATAAAGCTTTACGGTTTCATCTTGATATGCGTTAAGTATAATCCGCACTTGCTTCATACGGCCCGCCACCCCCTCCGGCAAGAAGTGTTGCCCCTTTTAAAAGAGCGAGGATGTCGTTTTTGCGGAGTTCGATGAATTCTTGGTCTAATCTGTTGTTTGAATTGTTGCATAGATATACCATCCTTAATTAAGTTCGCCTATGGTGACTTATTTTTACATAATGGTATAACTGATTTATATTTCTGTCAATAATATGATTTAGTAAAATTAATCAATATACTATTGGCAAATTAAGTTAATTGTACTATAATATAGATATTGATAATCTTTTTCAAAATATTTTATAAAATTAAAAAGGAG
>CAYPQA010000304.1:0-2203 GCA_964412725.1 uncultured Eubacteriales bacterium | reverse complement strand
GGCATTGAATATGCTTTAGTACCTTTCTTCCTTGAGTATGGAAAAACATGAAGCCTTGAAAGTGCAATGCGTTTCACAAAATTATAACTTTCTCTAAAATCCTCATCCGTCTCGCCAGGAAAACCAACGATAATGTCTGTTGTTATAGAAGCAGAAGGAAACGCCTCTCTTAAAAGATTAACCGAATGTTCGTATTCTGCGCTTGTATATCCTCTATTCATATCATAAAGCGTTTTATCACAACCACTTTGAAGTGACAGATGAAAATGCGGGCATAATTTTTCAAGAATTTTAATTCGTTGAACAAATTCCTCCGTAACAACGCAAGGCTCAAGTGAACCAAGTCTTAAACGCTCTAGGCTTCCAATAGTGTTCAGCTTTTCCAAAAGAGAAACAAGGCTTTCATCTATATCCTTACCGTAAGAGGCCAAATGAATACCTGTCAAAACTATCTCTTTATGTGAAACAGATAGACGTGAAACTTCATCAATAATTTCGGAAGAAGGACGGCTTTGAACACGCCCTCTTGCGTAAGGTATAATACAATACGAACAAAACTTGTCACACCCGTCCTCTATTTTAATATATGCACGTGTACGTTCTTGTTGAGTGTTTCCTGATTGAATTTTACCATATATGTTTTGATTTATACCTAACCGACGTGCAACACCGCCAAAAACATCGTCTCTTTGCTTAGTGCTAAAAACCATTGAGATGCCTTCCCTAGACAATTGTTCAGGAGAAATTGTTGCAAGGCAACCGTATGCAACAATGATGGCGTTAGGATTAAGCTTAACGGCTCGTCTTAACATCTTTAAAGATTTTTTATCTGAAACGGACGTGACGGTACAGGTCCCCACAACATAAACATCGGCGGCCTCGGTAAACGAAACAACCTCGAAGCCGCCGTTCTTAAATTGTTCAGCTATGACATTTACATCATAGGTATTCACCTTACAGCCCAACGCCACAAAAGCGGCCTTATACATTCCAATTAACCTTAAGCATGTCCAACATCTCAAAACCACAAGATGATAGGATATCGTTAACATGACCGATAGATTCGCCGCTCCAACCGTATGAGCCAAAGGCTTTTCCAACCCTGTTTTTAGGTTTAAGCCCCTTCATATAGGTTAAGAATGCTGCAACACTAGGCATAACCTGGTTGTTAAGCGTTGGCGAGCCAACAAAAATATACTTGCTTTCCAAAAGTTTATATTGAGCATATGAGTGATGTTTTTCAGACAGGCAAATAGTACTTACATTAAAGCCTTTGTCTTCATATTCCTTGGCAAGCTGTTCAGCAAGTTTCTTTGTTGTACCCCACATCGTATCGTAAACTATAGTAACGCTTTTATCATCAACAGAATTTTGGCTCCATTTGCTATATCTTTCAACCATTTCACCAATATACTTGGTAAGTACTACACCATGAGATGGGCAAATCATAGATATGCTAAGCTTTCCAACACCCTCAAGTAACTTTCCAACTTGCATTCCAAACGGCAAAACAATATTTGCATAATAGTCCGCAGCACGATCAAGAAGTTTTTCAAGCGGAAGTTCTGTATCAATAATCTCTCCGGTTCCAATATGCTGACCTAATGCATCGTTTGAGAAAAGAATTCCACCGTCCGGATGACCGGTCAGGAATGAAGCCATGCTGTCAGGCCAGTGAACCATTGGCATAGGTATGAAATTAAAAGCATACTTACCTGTACATAATTCTTCTCCGGCTTTAACCTGCGTAAAATTAAATTTTGTTTCTTTATAATAAATACGTAATTCCTTTTCACAATTAGGTGTACCATAAACCATTGCATCAGGATATTCTTGAATAACTTCGGGCAATGCACCGCTATGATCCGGTTCGACATGGTTACAAATAATGTAATCTAATTTGCGATCGCCTAAAACAGCTTTAATATTATCCAAAAGCGTCTGTGCAAATGGCTTTTTTACAAAGTCAATAAGGGTAACCTTTTCGTCAATAATAAGGTAAGCGTTATAGGATGTGCCTATTGGTGTTTCATATCCGTGAAAAATGCGCACATCCCTATCAATTGCGCCAACAGAATAAATATTTTCTCTTAATTTCATAAAATCAATCCTTTCATAAATTTGTACAAAAAAAAGGCATTTGCAGGAATGGGAACAACAGGGCTCGAACCTATGACATCCTGCTTGTAAGGCAGGCGCTCTC
>CAYPQA010000303.1:0-2225 GCA_964412725.1 uncultured Eubacteriales bacterium | reverse complement strand
GGGGGTCTTGTGGGTTGTGTGCCTCAGTGTGGCTTTTCTTCGGCCGCTACAGTTATGTATAATGAAAGGCTTATTAAGGCGGGTACGCTGATTGCGGTTTTTCTCACAACTTCTGATGAAGCGTTGCCTGTGCTTTTGGCCTCAAACAGCAATCTTGCAACCGTGCTGTTGGTTGTGGGTATTAAGCTTGTTGTGGGGGTCTGTGCCGGGTTCTTGCTTAATATGACCATTTTTGCAAATGAAATACTCACAGATGGTGGCGATACAACGCTTAAATACACCTCATGTGAAACGCAGGAGCACCATCACAAAACCTCGTCACTAATCAAAGGTGCGGCATACCATACGCTTAAAACCTCGCTTTTCATTGCCGTTGTACTTATTATAGTAGGTCTTGCAACAAATCTTATAGGCGAACAGGGTTTATCAAAGATATTGCTTGACGGCAGTTTTTTTCAGCCGTTTCTAACCTCTCTTGTTGGGCTTATACCTGGCTGTCAGGTTTCTGTTTTGATTACGCATCTACTTCTGGACTCTCACCTTCCGCTAGGTTCGGCAATAGCAGGTTTATGCACAAATGCAGGCTTTGGCTACATCCTATTATTTAAGGGCAAAAAGGACAAAAAAAATCCCATCAAAATACTTACTTGCGTTTACGCTTTCGGGGTTTTGACAGGATTGATTATTAATATGATTATATAAGAATCTTTCTTAGGTTTTTCAAAACCCTTTTCTCTATCCGCGACACCTGAACCTGGGAAACGCCTATGGCTTTTCCCACTTCAGACTGTGTCTTGTCTTGAAAATACCTCAATTCGATAATCTGACGTTCCCTTTCGGATAAATCCGCCAACACCTCCTTCAGCGAAAGCACATCCACAGTACACTCGTCAAAGCCGTCCTCCTGTTCCAGCTTGTCTATTAGGTAAACCTCGCCGGTTTCACCCTGATGAACCGTTGAATAAATCGAATCAACGGTTGTGTTGGATTCTAGAGCCATAATCAAATCTTCCATAGATACGCTAAGTGCAGTTGCTAATTCGGATAAGGTTGGTTCACGCCCAAGACTTTTCTGCAAGTCTTCTTTCATATACCGTGCCTTTGAAGCCAATTCTTTTATCGGACGGGCAACCTTTATAAGTCCGTCGTCACGCAAGAATCTCTTTATCTCGCCCATAATCATGGGCACGGCATATGTAGAGAACTTTACCTCGAAATTTGTATCAAACTTGTTAATGCACTTTATAAGACCGATTGAACCAATTTGAAAGAGGTCGTCGGCTTCATAGCCCCTGTTTGTAAAGCGTCTTACAACGCTCCATACAAGCCCCACATTATCGGCAACGAGCTTTTCAAGTGCAGACTTATCACCGTTTTGAGCAAGCTTTATAAGCTCTAAGGTTTTGTCCATAAGACCACCCCTAAACTTGAGGTATGCGCTTGGACATAATAACCTTTGTACCTTGCCCGGGCTTTGAGGTTATCGAAAATTCATCCATAAACGTTTGGATAACAGTGAAACCCATGCCCGAGCGTTCGTCCTCGGGCTTTGAGGTGTAAAGAGGGGTTAAGGCCTGCTCTACATCCTCTATCCCGAGGCCTTCGTCCCAAACTTCAATCCCGATATCAACATACCCCTCTTTTTTGGTTGCGGTAAGACGCATGTGTATCTTGCCCTGAGAGTTCTCGTAACCATGGATGACGCAGTTTGTGACCGCTTCCGAAACCGCGGTTTTAATCTCTGTTAATGTGGACACGGTGGGGTCATAGGGTGCGACAAAACCCGAAGCCGCAATCCTTGCAAAGCCTTCATTCACAGAAAGGCTGTCAAAAATCAGCAAAACCTCATTATTCATCATCAAGCCCCCTTAAATTCATCTGCAAAGGAGAGTGCTTCTTCCTTGGAGCCGAAAATTTTTATAATTTTTTTCAAGCCAGAAAGCTCAAAAATCCTTGAAAGGTCTTCGCTTAAGCCGTAAACAGTCAAAGAACCTCCGTTTTTTTCGGCGAGCTTAAAGCGTCCGATAATAAGGCCTATCGCTGAACTGTCCATAAATGTCACCCTCTCAAGGTTAAAAATCAAGTGCTTTATGTTGTTTAGGTTAATTTCATCATCAAGTCTTTCTTTAGCCGTTTGCAGGCCATGGTGGTCTAAATCTCCCGCAAACGAAACAACAAGACAGCGGTTGTGTTTTTCCAACGTAAATTTCATACAAACCCTCCTG
>CAYPQA010000302.1:0-2269 GCA_964412725.1 uncultured Eubacteriales bacterium | reverse complement strand
CTTTCGTAAGTATAAGAAATGCCGTTGGTTACATCAAATCCCAGAAAAGCAAGGCCTTCCAATTTAGAGAGTTTATCCTTTAATTTTTCTATGCCATAGATCTCTACCTCATAACTGAATAAGTTTTGCTTTTTTCTGAATAAATCATAAACTGTATCATCGTTTACCTTGATTAATCGGTAATTGTTTTTATTACGCCAGTAAGTATGCTTTAAATAGTGCTGGTTTTCATACAAATAAAAAATGCCTGTATGTCCATCTCTTAATGGTGACAATATATTTTGAAGTTTTTCACAAAGGGTTAAAATGGTAATCTGCTCATTGTTCTTTAAATCATTTATAGCTTGATTATAAGCTCTTTGCTTATCAGTCGGTACACCACCTATAAAAATAGGGTGATTCTTTTTTAAGTATTTCATCATATAATCAATATCCGCTTTCGCCTGTCCAAAAGTTATAACTTGATTATAATTAATTGAATATCCATATTCTTTAAATGAAACACTATTCCAATACGGATTGCAGTATGAACCAAACAACACAAATCCAGCGGACAAAATGGTTAAAATAGTTATAGGGATTTTTAAAGTAAATTTTCTGTTTCCTTTTAGACAAAACAAAATTAATGTCATAACAGACAAAGCAGCAAAAACAAATGCTACCCACTCAGGAATAAATAATAAAAATAAATTGAGTGGAATAAGCCCTGTGCTTACAAATATTAGTAATATACATAAAAACATATAGATTTTTCTCATAGCTCAATGTCCACCCTATCTCTTTATCCTATCAAAAAAGGATACAGCAATGGAACTTTGCTGTATCCTTTTTTATTATTTCTCCATTTTGGAGATCAAATCAATTCGTGTCTGATGCCTGCCGCCTTCAAACTCTGCGCCAAGCCATTCATCAACAATACACTTGGCAAGCTCAACACCGATAACCCTTGCGCCAAGAACAAGGATGTTTGAGTTGTTATGTTGCTTGGTTAGACGTGCGGAATATGGCTCACTGCATAAAGCTGCACGTATGCCGCGGACTTTATTTGCCGCAATAGACATGCCAATGCCAGTTCCGCATATTAAGATACCAAAATCAACCTCAGAGTCCGTCACAGCCGTGCCAACGGCTTCAGCAATAACAGGATAGTCAGCAGGCTGACCGTTGTCTGTACCAAAATTCACAACCTCAAACCCGGCTTGAGAAAGATGTAAGATAATAGAACTTTTAAGCTCGCAACCGGCATGATCGCTTCCGATACCGATACGCATATTATCTCTTTGAGAACTGAGGTGCGCGTCTTGCACCTTTCAAGCCGTATTTCTTTCTTTCCTTCATACGTGGGTCACGTGTAAGGAAACCGGCCTTCTTAAGAGATTGTCTAAGGTCTGCATCTGCATCCAAAAGTGCTCTTGAGATACCTAAACGGATTGCACCTGCCTGACCTGTATAGCCGCCTCCGAATACGTTAACTCTAACGTCAAAACGTGAAGTCATTCCCGTAAGCTCCAAAGGCTGTCTTATAATAAGCTTTAAGGTTTCTAAACCAAAGTATTCATCAATATCTCTTTTATTGACTGTTATTTTACCGTTACCGGGAACCAAGTAAACTCTTGCAACGGAGCTTTTTCTTCTTCCCGTACCATAGTAACGCGCTACTGTCATAATGTTCTCCTTTCAATTAATAGGTTATGGTTAAAGTCTCGGGCTTTTGAGCTTCGTGCTTGTGCTCTGGGCCTGCATAGACATGAAGCTTTGACAGAGTCTTTCTGCCAAGGGCGTTCTTGGGCAACATGCCCTTGATAGCCAAGAAAAGAACATTCTCAGGCTTTTGAATAAGCATCTTCTTAAGAGTTGTCTCCTTAAGACCGCCTGTGTAACCTGTATGCCTTCTATATACCTTTTGCTCAAGCTTCTTACCTGTAACCTTTATCTTGTCAGCATTAACAACAATAACATAATCCCCGACATCAGTGTTCGGAGCAAAAACCGGTTTATTTTTTCCGCGAAGGACAGAGGCAACCTCGGAAGCTAAGCGACCAAGTGTATGGCCGGTTGCGTCCACGACGTACCATTGCCTTTCGATATCGGCAACTTTAGTAATATGGGTAGTTCTCACTTGCGAATCCTCCTTAAAAATGATAATCCGGGGCTAACGGACTGGCATGGATTATAAAGTAAATCTAAGAAAAAGTCAATGAATTTTTCCAACAATGCGATTAACTTTTGATAAGATCACCCTAATAAAATAACATTGGAAAAGGACACC
>CAYPQA010000301.1:0-2286 GCA_964412725.1 uncultured Eubacteriales bacterium | reverse complement strand
GCAGCACCTCCTGAACATAGAAAGTAGGAAAGCCCCTGCCAGTTACGGCAGAGGCTTTTCCTCTATATCTATAATATATAAAATACATATTGTAAAATCTTGTAAAATGAATTCATATCAGTTATATCTTATAATAACCTTATTACTATATTGACTAACTATCGCATATTAGTGCATAACATAATTATAAGGAGTTGATAGTTATGGTTATTCGTGAAACCTACTTATCGAAAATCCGACCATTTATAGGGAAGGACATCATCAAAGTACTAACAGGTATTCGCCCCGGCGGAAATAGTGTCTTATTAGAACAAATCCGCGATGAGATAAACAGCCCTAATACCGTCTTTCTAAATTTTGAGGACTTGGGCAATCAACATTTGTGTGAGTATAATACTTTACATGACTATATATGTGATAAAATCGGAGACCGCAAGGAAAGGTTCTATTTGTTTTTCGATGAAATTCAAGAGGTGCAAGGATGGGAAAAAGCCATTAACTCCCTGCGTGTAAAGTTTGGGCTGATATTTACATCACGGGTTCAAACTCGCAACTTCTGTCGGGTGAGCATGCTACTTATATAGCAGGACGTTATGTTTCGTTTGTTGTTTACCCATTTTCTTTTTCGGAGTTTAAGACGGTAAGTACAGACTATAGCTTCGACGATTATATCAAGTATGGTGGAATGCCTTTCCTGTCAAGCATAGATTTTGAACCAGGGATTAGTAAAAATTACTTGCATGATGTGTTTAATTCAGTGGTGCTAAAGGATATAGTCAAACGTAACAAGATTAGGGACGTAGACCTCCTGGAACGTATCATTCATATGCCTTAGCCAACGTTGGAAAGAGTTTCTCTGCGACAAGTATCTCAAAGTTTTTCAAGGCTGAAAAACGAACGGTTGCTCCCGAAACAATCCTTAACTATTTGAAAGCCTGCGAAGAAGCCTACTTGCTGTATCGTCTGAAAAGCCAGGGTGTAAACGGCAAGAAAATGCTCAAGGTGAATGAGAAATACTATGTAGTAGACCACGGCTTGCGTGAGGCGGCTGTAGGCTCGAACCTGCAAAACGCTGAAATCATACTCGAAAACATCGTAGGCTTAGAACTTCTCCGACGAGGGTACAAGGTCTGTGTCGGCCGCGTTGGCGAAAAAGAGATAGATTTTGTAGGCGATAAAGACGGTGAGAAACTGTATGTTCAAGTCTGTTATTTGCTGAACGAAGAATCTGCCATTCAACGGGAGTTCGGCTCACTTTTGGAAATCAGAGATAACTACCCTAAATTTGTACTATATAAAGAAAGCTCGTTTAAAGGGAACTATGAAGGTATTCCGGCAGTTAAAGTTGAAGATTGGCTATTATGAGTATTGAAACGTCGGTGATAAAATGTCAAGAGCAAAAGCTAAAAGCACAGTGGACAGCAGAAATGTCGCTATATTCTTAAAAGGCACGGATAACAACCATTTTTTTCTGAAGAAATACGAAAGGAATGATGTGGTGTTTACTGTGGCATTTACGTGTCACACAGATAAGAATAGCATTATCGTTTCGTTGGTCAGCGAGAGTTCAGATATACGGTTTAGCTTAAAAATCCTGTAATCATTTTTGTAAGTACAGTAAGCAAACAGATACCACGCATACCAGCGATAGTTTAGCGCAAGCGGCTCAACAGTACGTGGGTTCGTGCGATTCAAGCTGTCCGTATATTCAAACGAAATCATAACCCTGTCAATAACAGCTTGCTCAATCTTGCTAACGTATTCGGGTATCTTGTCCCCTTCTTTAACGATGCTGAAATCAATAAAAACCCTCTGCCCGTCTATATTGCACTGCCCTGTTGCAAGCAGCTTTTCAAGGGTTGTGTTAACCTTTTGATTGTCGTAAGCTGAGCACAACCCTTTGAGAGCGGTTATAATGAATAGATAATCCTCCATATTTATGATTTGCTTGTTTAGCTTGAATGTGTCCAAAATCTCATAGCCACCTGTTGAACCCATAAATGACGTTATAGGTATTCCTGGCATAGACAGTGTTTCTATATCCCGTACAACAGTACGAACAGAAACTTCAAACCTTTCGGCCAATTCCTTTGCCGAAACAACGTTTCGATTGAGGAGGTACATAGTTATTCCAATAAGCCTATCAATCTTCAAAAACTCACCTCATTTCTCAAAAATCGTTAAAAAAGCCGATGCGCTTAAAGCGTCCGGCTCTTTAGGTGTTATGTTATTATAACGTGAGTTCGACAGTGATGAATGCGAAAAATCAGGCAAAAAGACAAAAAA
>CAYPQA010000300.1:0-2346 GCA_964412725.1 uncultured Eubacteriales bacterium | reverse complement strand
AGCCGTAGATTATCGCCTACAAACAGATATTTGTTATTAACAAGATAGCTAGATGAACCGTCTGTATGTCCGGGCGTTGATATGCTCTGCACGTCTACACCACTAACATTAACCTTCTCACCATCATTCAAAACCTTGTAACCGCGTTCACGATTGCCCTCAGCTTGGTAAATATCTGCTTTTTCAAACAAACTTAAAGCAGCCACGTGATCTCCATGGGTGTGCGTAAGAAAAACAGCAATAACATCGTTTGCGTTAATACCTAATTCATCCAGTGCGGTCTTAGTTAATCGCTCGTTTGCACCCGCATCAAACATAATATATTTGCCATTGCTTTCCATAATAAAAATATTTACAAACTTATTATTTATGGAAAAAATACCAGGCATTATCTCCTGTGTTTTCAAAGGTTTCATGCCACTTATAGCAATGGCTGAACGTATTGGACGATTAAGCAATAATATCAATACAATTAATGCAACAGGTATTAATCTCTTGGTTTTAAACATATCTCTCCTCCATTCTTCATTTTAAGTAAAATTTTATAACAAACCTAGCTCCGCCTTCTTGGCGATTTTCTGCTCTTATAAGACCGTTCTGCCCTTCGATTATAGAGCGTGCAAGTGCAAGACCAATGCCTATGCTGTCCTTTGCCGCATTCTTTCCGCTATAAAAGCGTCTAAAAAGCCTTGGAATTTCATCAGGCTCAAAGCCTTTGCCGTTATCCTCAATAACAATTTCCACATAAAGCGGAGTCTCGCTGCAAGATGCCATAATTTCGCCGCCGTCTTGCGTATGCTCGACACAGTTCTTTATTATGTTGAGCAAAGCTTCAGCCGTCCAAGTACAGTCGCAGTGAACAACAACATCATCACCTCGTACAATTAAATTCTGGTTACGACTTTCAATAAAAGTCTCTATCGGTTCAATCGCGCAAGCAATCAACTCGTCAAAATTAGTAGGTTCACGTACAAAGGCAACAGTTCTGGTATCTAACTTTGACATGGTTAGCAATGACGATATAAGCCTTTCAAGCCGCACTAACTGGTTCTCTATACGAATCAAACAATCCTTGCGCGTTTCTTCTGTACTATCCGCAAGTATCTGAGCCATAAGAGAAAGTGAGGTTATGGGTGTTTTAAGTTGGTGAGCAATATCGGCCAGATTATCCGCCTGCTGTTTACGTGACTTTTGAGATTCATCGCGTGCTATCCTCAACTCGCTCACGGTTTTGCAAAGCTCATCCTCCAAATGAGAAAGCTCGTCCTCTGAGTGGATAAGCACCTTCTCCTTGCCGCTGTTAACCGCCTCTAAGTATTCTGTAAGTTGCCCTGCTCTTTTCATAAGTCTGCGTTTATTCAGGATATGGATAATAAAAGCCACACCGGAGGCAATTGTAACCCCAAACAAAAACCACAATATATGGCTCATGTCGAACTCTCCATTCGATAACCGATGCCTCTTAAGGTTTTTATACAGTCCGGATTACCCAACCTTTCCCTTAAGCGTTTCATTGTTACAGTTAGTGTGTTATCATTCACAAAACTGCCATCAATATCCCACAAGCGCTCCAGCAAAGCATTACGACTCATAGCCTTGTTTTTGTTTTCTAAAAGGATAACAAGTAGCCTGTACTCACCGCTTGTTAACAAAACCTCACTTTCGTTCAACCAAACACGCCCTGAATCCGTGTGAAGCCGAATATTGTCACAAAATAACACCCCATCCTGTCCGTTTACATTTGTGCGTCTTAAAACTGCATTTATACGTGAATTAAGTACAGCCAACTGAAAAGGCTTAACAATATAATCGTCTGCACCCATATCAAGACCTTTGACTACATCGCTTTCACTGTCACGTACCGTAAGGAAGATAACAGGCGTGTTACCAAACGACTTTATAATTCGGCACATCTCATATCCGCTGCCGTCGGGTAAATTCAAGTCCAAAAGCGCCAATTGAATGGATGGGTTAAACATCTCCCTGGCTTGCGCAACCGTTTGAGAGCAAATAATTGTATGCCCCGCCTGCTCCAAACCGGTCTTAATCCCGAACGCTATAGTCTCATCGTCTTCAAGCAGTAAAATCCTTGCCATAATTTCCTCCAATATCCAGTCTTAATTTATGAAAGCCCTAACGCTTTGAAGATTATCTTAATAAATGGCATTTGTCAATTAAATCTGAAAGCTATACTGCTCAACAGTGATAATATGATATAATACATCATCAAGGAGGTAGCCTATGATAAAGATTGCAATATGCGAAGATGAAATAATATTTGTGCAAGAGCTTAAAAGCAAGGTTGAAAAGTTTATGATGAGTAAAGCAACACCATTTGAAATAGAC
>CAYPQA010000299.1:0-2383 GCA_964412725.1 uncultured Eubacteriales bacterium | reverse complement strand
ACAACGTGGTTCACTAAAAGACGACACTTGGTTTTTGGAATTTTCATTGTCAAAAACTAAGCTAATCAGCTTCTCTCGTTTTTTTTTAGAACTAACATATTCTATGCTAAGATTATCCTTTTCCTTATTCCATCTGACCTCTGCAATTAGTGCTTGTATCAATTCCTTTTGCTCATCAAAAGACATTTCGTCAACAAGGCTTGTTTTGTCAAGCAAAGCAGACACATCATTGATGATTGTTTGAAAATCGTTAGCAGTTACTTTTTTAGAGGTCAAATCTTCTAAATCAGTATTCAATCTATTTATTTCAGCCTTTAAATCATTTATTTTTCCGAAAAGCTCTTGCACTGGGGCGTTATCGTCCTCCAACATACTCATAAACCTTGATATTTTCCGTTCTCTGCTTTTAATTTCATCTTTTATGGCGGTTGGGGATATAATTTCAATGTCTTTTTTTTCTTGGATTAACTGTGCTTTCAATTCCGTTAAAAATTTATGCTTATCAAGTGATAAACCCTTAATGTTGTTAATGACTGCTATATCAACTTCATCAGCCCTAACGTTTTTGTTGGAACATCTTACATTCTTTGAATTTCTACGCATTTTACAGGCATAATAATAACCCTTACTGCCGTCCTTATTGTACCGACCGTGAAAAACTTTCATTGGAGAATCACAACAATCGCAACGAATAAGCCCAGCCAATAATGCTGTGTGACTTTTGCCCATATTGGGAAATGTGCCTTTGTTTTCCTCAATAATCAGTTGTACCTTTAGCCAATCATCAGCACTTATTATGCCATTATGACAACTAACGGCAATAATCCATTTGGATTTATCCAAACGGTCTAAGCCTTGCTTACCCTCGCTTGTTACTGTTGCTTTTGTCTTTCCATATGTAACTAATCCATTCTCACCATTTACATTTCCGTAAAAATTACAGCCCTGTTTTTCATAATACTCACGCACTCTTTGGTCTGCTTTGACATATGAGGGGTTGGTTAGTATTATTCGTATTTGATTAGTCGTAAAATCCTTACCATTTTGTGTTTTGTAGTTGTTCTGCAATAAAAATGTTTGCAGTTTTGTCATAGATTTTAATTTAATGTACTTTTGAAACATTGTAACAACAAGCAAAGCTTCTGTATCATATAATTCCAGTACGCTTTTTGATTTCTTTTTGCTATCATCATTTTGGGTTTGTATTCTTTTAAGCCTATATCCCAATGGTGCTTTACCGCCTGACCATCTATCGGTTTTTGCCAACTCAAATTTATTGTCTCGTATGCGTTCAGCTATTGTACTTCTTTCAAGCTCGGAAAAGACAGAGGTTATTTGAAGCATTGCCTTTCCCATTGGCGTAACTGCGTCAAATTTCTCTTTTACCGACATAAAATTAACCTTATGCTTTTCCAAGGTCTTGTGTAAATCTAAAAAATCGCTGACACTACGGCTTACTCTGTCTAATTTATAGCATATCAGACAGTCTATAGTGCCTCGCTTTATGTCATCAATAAGTCTGTTCAATTCAGGTCTAAAGATGTTACTCCCTGTATATCCCTCGTCTTTATATTCAAAAAAGGAAAGCTCATCTTCAAGCCTTTTGCCCGATTCGACATTGATATTTGCCATTGCATACCTTTTACATTCTTCAATTTGATTATTTATAGATTCTCCCTTGTCACTCTCAACGGATTTCCTTGCATAAATGGCTATGTTAATCATAATTCACCGTTCCCTTGTCCCAGTTTCCATAAGTTTCATACTATATACTATCGTTCTTAAAGTCAACAAATTTTTCCGAAAATTGAGTTAAGGCAGTTTTTATTAAAAGTATGAAATCGGGGTTTTCTGGGACAATTTTGAAGTTAATTTTCAAAAATGCACTTTATAGAAAAAAACCTTTTTGACGGTAAAATGGGCTGTTAAGGTGGATTTGATGTGAAAAATCGGGCGATAAAGGGGTGCGTTGGGGGGTGAAATAAGTCATAATATGGGTTCAATACGGGGCTTGCAATGTGTATTCACCTTGCTACTGCTGTTGCTGTTCTTGATGAAATGGGGTTGTATTTTTATTCAGCATAAATCCTTTATTTTTAAGAAATCAACATGTAGAAATTTGGGTTTTGCTATATCGGCTATTGTTTTGTTGCAATATTATATTTTTTATATTATTTAGATAAACTTTTGTATTGACTGTTTTTCAGATTATGCTAAAATTTGTAGAATTAGCTCAAAATAGACGTATTAAGGTTGGAAACTATAACTAAAAAGATATGATGAAATCTAATAAATGCGGTTGTCACACATTCCATTAACCCCAAGGAGGTAATACCATGTTTAATTTCTTAGAACCAAGCTTCAATGAAGCACCGAAATCCAA
>CAYPQA010000298.1:0-2409 GCA_964412725.1 uncultured Eubacteriales bacterium | reverse complement strand
CAAAAAAGATGCTTAGGCGAAGGGAGGCCTTTGTTTGATTTGTCCAAATTGCAGCGTTACTACAAACGACGACAGAATTTGTTATAATTGCGGGATTGATAAGGTTCTTTTCAAATGCGCAGTGGATTTATCAAACATATACTATAATAAGGCGCTTAATTTTGCCAAGCATAGAGAGCTTACCGCGGCGGTTGAAATTTTAAACAAGGCGTTGGAGCTTAATAAAAACCATATTCAGGCACGTAATCTTTTAGGTCTTGTATATTATGAATTGGGTGTTGTAAGTGAGGCTATTAAACATTGGGTTATAAGCCGCAGTATTTTTAGGGATGACGACACGGCTGACCGCTACATTCGTCGGTTTCAAGATAATACACAGCAATTTGAACAATATGAGGATGCAATAAGAGAATACAACAATGCGCTTAATTACGCACGCCAACGCAATGAAGACATGGCTATGATTCAACTTAAGCGTGCTATCGGACACAATCCACGATTTGTTGATGCACTTAACCTATATGCTTTGTTATTAATTCTTAAAAATGACAAGGAAAAGGCCGCATCCCGTATACAAAGGGTACTTGAAATTGACAAAAGAAACCCAACAGCTCTTTATTATAGCCATCTTATAAAAAAGGTGCCTCGTCCTAAAACCGAAAAGCGTCCCGAAAAAGTGAGGGCTGTTCCTGTTAGGTCGCCTGGCTTTGGGTTTACTGATATAATAAGTTTTATTATAGGTGTTTTGGTTACTTATGCGTTTGTTTCATACCTGATTTTACCGTCAAAGCTGGAAACTCGTGACGACCAGATAAAACTGCTTGAAGATAACTCTAAGACTTTGCAGGAGAAATATGATAAAGATGTTAATGATTTGCAGACCAATCTCACAAAGGCAATAAACACAGCAGATACGCTTCAAGTTGAGCTTGACGAAAAAAACGAATTGCTTGACTTACAGGGAAAGGCTCAGCGTGTATACTCTGTGAATAATCTTTATCTTCTTGGCAAGGTTGATGAGGCTGCTGATATTTTATCTGGTATGGATGTTGATGATTTACCTGATGAGGTTAAGACCCTTGCGGTTACACTTAAGTCCGAGGCTCTTGCAAAATCTTCAAAAGATAATTTTGATAAAGGAAAATCTCTGTTTAATAGCAAAAAGTATATTGATGCTGAACCATTTTTGCAAAAAAGCTTGCTTTATGCCGACATGACCTTAGATTATGTCGATGACATATATTATTATTTGGGCATTATTTTTGAAAATACTGCGCAGCCTGAAAAGGCTTTGGAGTGTTACAAAATTCTTAAAGAACAGTATCCTAAATCCAACTTCATAACCCAAGCTAACAACAGGCTTAAGGCTTTAGGACAGTAACGGGAGGGTATTAATTTATGGAAGGGATTTTTGACGATATCAAAGTGATTGCGTATTTCCTTTGGGAATATACACACAGTGATAACGCTTTGGGTCTTTGGACCTGTGCTGAGGATATCGCTTGTCACTTTGAGGAGTTTGACTTGTCAATGGATGATTTTGCCTATATCAAAGGCCTGTCTAAATACGATTACAATTATATCTCGCTCTTGCGCGAAATTGCTTACAGAATTTATGTCTATACGGGCAACGAAGACCACATTTTCAATTGGTTTGTTGCCGAAAGGCTTATTGAAAACGGCGAATGGTGCAATGCTATTGTCAAGGTTGCCTCTTTCTATGGCTCCCAAAAGCAAAACGACGACTTTGTTTCGGGCATACGCTCACTCAAGGTTCGCAAATTTTATTCCAGTCAAATCATCGGTAACGGTGTGAGATAATTCTATTTTAAGGGGGAAATACCATGAATGAAAAAACAAAAGCAGCAGTTTCTTACGTCCTGGGTTGGATAACCGGTCTTATTATGCTTGTTATTGAAAAGGACAACAAGTATGTACGTTTTCACGCTATGCAATCTGTCGTTGTTTCCGGAATTATGAGCATACTTATTGCAATAGTTCGCTTAGTTCCTTTCTTGGGCGGTTTGGTAGGTTGGGCCTTGGGTGTTGTTACAACTCTCACTATGGTTTATCTTATTATTCAAGCTTTGGCCGGCAAGGAATTCAAAGTGCCTGTGGTTGGCGAAGTTGCATGGAATCAAATCCATAAAGCTTAATTAACACACAAAAAAACGGGTGTAGCAAAATTTATTTTTGCTACACCCGTTTTTTATTAAAAAAATTAATAATTAATACCAACAGTTAATTGAATTTTAATTAATTCTAATGTATAATAAAAATGATTATTGTATATATAATTTGTTCAAATCTAACAAGGTTGATGAATGGGAGGAGAGATTTATGAGAAAAAGTATTAAAACCAAGATATCATTGGTTATATGTTTATTGGTAACAATATTGCTTGTTGTT
>CAYPQA010000297.1:0-2409 GCA_964412725.1 uncultured Eubacteriales bacterium | reverse complement strand
GACGGCTATATCCTCAGTGAAACGCCAAAAACCGTTACAGTAACTTCGGGTAAGCTGACCTCTGTTGAGTTTACCAACAAGCCATTGAGCGGAATCCAAATCATCAAACTCGATGCACAGACCAAAGCTCCGTTATTGGGTGCAACCTTTGTTGTGGAACGTGACAACGGTGAGAAAATCGGAACTTATAAGACCGATTCCACAGGAAAGATAATTGTTCCTGAATTAGCAGAGGGAACGTATATCATTTCCGAAACCGCTGCACCAAACGGCTACATTTTGGACGAAGCACCGAAAACCGTAATCGTTAAGTCCGGCAAAATCACTACGGTTGAGTTCTTTAACAAGCCACTTGCAGGATTAAAGATTATCAAGCTCGACAGCGTAACACGCAATCCGATTGAGGGCGTAGAGTTTTCCATCACTGCAATGTCCGGCGAAAAAGTTGAAAATGACTTCCGTGGATATAACTTCAAGACGGATAGAACAGGGCAAATTTACATTCATAATCTTTCTGACGGCTACTATACCGTAACAGAAACACGCTCGGCTGACGGCTATATCCTTGACGGTGAGCCAAAAACCGTGCTTGTACAATCCGGCAAGCCGACAATCGTTGAAGTATTAAACACACCTATGTCCGGATTGCTCATTGTTAAAACCGATAAAAACACAGGCAAACCGTTACAAGGCGTTGTGTTTGACGTAAAACGTGCTGACGGGCAGTTTGTTACAGGCAACATTTTAGACGGCAATCAACCTAACACAGCTAACAACAGTCCAAACAAAACAACAAGCCCCAACGGTGACATTAGTGGCAGTTACACCACTGACGTAAACGGCAGAATACTCATTAACGGACTTGCGGCAGGACAATACAACGTAATCGAACGTAAGGCTCTTGACGGTTATGAGTTAGACACCGAGGTTCACGCTGTTACTATTGTACCCGGCAAACTGGCAACATTACAGCTTACCAATACACCAAAGGCAGGACTTCGCATTGTTAAAATCGACAGCGTTACCAAAAAGCCGATTTACAATGTTGAGTTTATGCTCTTTGATGCAAGCAACAAGGTTGTGGGAACATATTACACCGATAATAACGGCGTGATTGATTTCCCGATTGAATTACCCGCAGGACGCTACACCATAAGAGAAACTCGTGCGGCGGCCGGATATTACCTTGACGAAATCCCAAAAACGGTTGAGTTTACCGCAGGCAAGGTAACTGAAATCGTTTGGACGAATACTCCGCAGATGGGTCAAATTCAAATCCTTAAAAAAGCCGGTGATGATAACGAAGTTAACGGATTCCCGACAGGAACACCTTTGGCCGGTGCAGTGTTTGAGGTTTATAACTACAAAACAGGCAATCTTGTAGACCGTTTTGTTTCAGGTAATGACGGCAGAGCAGTTTCAAGCCCATTACCTATTGGACGTTATATCGTTAAAGAGGTGCAAGCTCCGCAATACTACAAGCTATCCGATAAACAGCTTGACCTCGAAATTGAGTTTGCAACACAGATTGTCAAGCAAGAGTTCCTTAATTATTCCGCTAATACAGGCGTATATATCAAGAAAGTCGGCAATCTTGAAGCTATGCCCGGTGACTTGATACGCTATGACCTCAAAGCCGTACAGAACACTGGAACAGTGCCGCTCACTGACTTCTTTTGGCGTGATGTACTTCCTGTGGACGCTGTTCGTTTGAACAAGATTGTAACAGGAACGTACAACCAAGCCTTGAAGTACAAGATTATTGCCACAACCAACAAGGGTGATACAAAAATCATCGCTGATAATCTTTCTACCACTAAAAACAACGTCATTGACTGTACTCCTGCTTCACTGGGTCTAAGAAATGACGAGTTCGTTACAAGTTTTACTCTTGTATTCGGCACGGTCAAGGCTGGTTTTGCACAAGTAGAAACACCACAGGTTTATGTAAATGTGCAAAAAACGCTTCCTAACAGCTATCAGTTTGCCAACAAATGTGATGTTGGGGGCAAATATGGTAATGAATGGGTAATTGGCAACAGCACTTGTGTTACTAATATCTATGCACAACCCGGCAAGCTGCCAAAAACAGGGTATTGATGTAAGAATACCTGTGCAGTTACAATTATAACTTACAATTTATAATTATTGTTGACAATAGGGCTGAAAAATGACAATTATTAATTACAATAAACGTCTTTTTCGGCCCGACAGGACACAGTTTTGAGTTTATATTGTGAACTTGCTATGGAATAAAGACTGACATTTCAAAAGCTGTTCAAATTTCCATAACAAGCCACTATTGTTATTTTATAGACTTATTTTAAGTTATTGTGATTGCTTGTGTTTTTAATATGTTCATGATAAGATAGCTTTATCAAAATGCGAAAGGATGAGAATATGAAAATT
>CAYPQA010000296.1:0-2418 GCA_964412725.1 uncultured Eubacteriales bacterium | reverse complement strand
CTTTATTTCACAAAAAGTCAAAACAGTGCGATATAATGGTTTTAGCGTTTATATGACATTCTACATACTCATGCGACGATTTTGTTTGAACAGGGGGTTAATCCTAAATACATTCAAGAGAGGTTGGGGCATAGCAAGTCGGAGTTTACCTTGAAACTGTATACTCATGTGACACGTAAAATGGAGAAGGATTCTGCTAATGCTCTCGACAATCACCTTAATTTCTAGAATGTAAAAGCCGTTGATATGCTTTTTTTATCTACGGCTTTTACACTTTAAATAATCTTTATTTAACTACAGTAAACTAATTTGAGATTCTTTTAAGGTTTTCACTGCCCGTTCAGATATCCTGTCCTTTTCAGTTAAAACACTGCATAGTATAGGAGAATTGTCATCTAAATTTAAAGAATTCGTTTTAACAGTGGCTAAACTATGGTTAGCGTAACAATATTTGCAGCCATTTTGGCAAGTATTATAAATACCAATATCTATACTTGCTACACAACCACATTCTAACCTTTGATTTTTATCTTTTTCTACCTGCAAAGAGCAACCTATGATTCTTTGAATTAATTGGTCATCTATGCATCTTGCGTGGGATATTCCTAGCTTATTAAGTTCAATACCCTCAGCACATGTATCCATTTTAAATCCATAGGAAAAAGCTATTTTAGATAAGGCTTCAGCAATAGTATGCATTAAAGCCGAATCTAGAGCTTGTATATTCAATCCCCTAATATTATTTCTTATTTTAAGGTAATAATCTATAAAGCTAATGGTACATTTTTCAGTATAGTCCTTGAGATGACGTGCCAATTTATCAAAATACGTAATATGATAATCTAGCGTATACTTTTCATTGATAAATATCGGGTCATACCGCCAAATAACTTTTTCACGACCAATTTTATCTGATAGCTCTTTAAATGTGCTTAAAATTTCGTCATTTTTCGATGGCAAGTTTTCTTCTACATCTTTGCCATAGGAAGTTAAAGAAAACTGAAAATAGTACGCATAATCCTTTAAACACTCTAGCTTACCTAGCATTGGTGCTGGATTTTTAGTCCAAAAAACAATGCAATCAACCACATCTGGTGATAGGTTAATTTTACTTACTTGGTGAATATTTAAGGGGTTTCTTACTAAAACATATCCTTCTCTAATGCGGTTGATAAACCACTCAGAGAAATATGCAGGTATATCAGTTCTTCTGCTTGCGCTTATAAGCATTTATTTACACCTCTTGAAAGTAAACATTTGATACTTTACCTTATCAGCATTAAGTATAGGCCATCTGTCAAGTAATTTTTCACAGTCAGAGCTACAATTATAATCCATATCAATAAATTGCTTGCATTTGGTATGTAATTTTTAATCATATCTATCGCATTCCCTGGATGCTTAAATTCACTGTCAAGCTTACGAATTTTTTTATGATTTTTAGTATCTTGACAGTTAAAAGTTCTAAACACAAAACTGAGAAAATGTAACACAAAATAAATAGCCCAACACGCAAAATGTATCATCCTTAGAGTGCGAACAAAAAGGGAGACACGCCTTGTGTGTGGGCTACAAATATAGTATAGCCTAAAACGACACAAAAGGCTAACAACAAAATGATACAGTACAGAAATACATTTGTGAGACGCGATCACCGTTCGACAGAAGCTTCAGCAAGAAAGCGGCATATAGGTGGTTTGTAGTAATAGTAATCGGGTTAATGATACGAACAGATAATGCTGGAGTAACGAGTATTATCAGAGAATTGTGCGTATCTGCTCACTATTACGAATCAATGCTGTGTTTTTTCAGGGCGAAATCATGGACGCTCTTGAAAATTATCCAGACATGGACGCAAATAGTCATTAAGACAAGGAACTGTAAACTGAAAACGTTATGCCAATCCTTGTGGGTGACGGTGTCAAGCAATACAAGGAAGGTCGTAAGATGCCATGCGTGAAGAGACATCATCAAGAATCTGATGAATCATCAAAAGCAAGCACAATATTTGGTCACATGTTCGGAGCAGTCGGTATCTTGTCGGGTAACGCCCAAAAGAAATTCTGTGTGCCGCTATCAATAAAAATTCATGACGGAAACGAGAAGATACTGTTTTGGTAGAATCCTAATGTAAAAGACGATAGCCATGTAGTAAAGATGATCAAGGATGCTTCTTGTATTAGAGCATGTAAATAAGGGGCTTTGTGATGAAATGCGCTTCACAAAGCTCCGTACCCAGTTTGATTCAGCTCCCGCAACGTCAAGGTCGCAGAGTATTTTTTAAGCAAAACACTCGAAAAAATTTTGCTGCTTCGCTTGACATTGCTTTGATGGTACAATTAAATTGTATTATTCGTGGTAGATTGGAGCCAATAAATAATTTTGTGTATCTGTAATAAAAAACCTCCGACTTGGCAA
>CAYPQA010000295.1:0-2420 GCA_964412725.1 uncultured Eubacteriales bacterium | reverse complement strand
TGTCAGGCCCTCGTGGGACCCGTGCGCACAAATAGTAGTTGAGGTAAATGGATTTAATCTTACTATGTTGGTTGTGAGTTGTGTGGTGCTTTCTACGTGGACTGGCCATTTTTGTTATGTAACTATTTCGCTTAAATAGTTTTATTTAAAACTTTAAGCTTATTTAAAGTTTATTTTAATCAGTTTGTAAGAGAGAGTCAGAGCTTAGGGTCTGACATTCACCTCTCCTTAACATGCAGGACGTATCTGCTTAATGTTAGTTTGAAAGCGCTGATGATTTGAATGAAGAGTTATAACATTCCCGTCTGGAGTAATGTCCTGGATAGTATACGGCCCTGACCAAAGGGGATCAGTCTTAGTGTGTCGTTGAACTTGCCGATAGACTATATCTCCTGGTTTGTAAGTATGCCGGATACGTTTGGCATTAATGCGTTTATTGTCTCTTTTTGTCTGAGATGCCATTTTGATTTGAGACTTAGTAATATAATCAGCTAAAGATCTTGACTTAGGATCAAAATGAGAATGATGATACCTGTATTCGTAAGGTGTCAAGCCAAGACTGCGATTGAACTGATTCTGTAATACATAATTGACTTTCTGAATAAAAGTTCGAATTGGTTGTTTCTCATGTGTTTGCAGAACACGAGTTATGGTTTGATTGATCCTCTCGCTAATACTGTTTCCAGTAGGATTATAAGAAGATGTTAGTATTTGCTTGATATTATGCTTCTTTAAAAAGACTGCAAACTTCTTGCTAATATAAGGTCTACCTTGATCCGTAAGGCAGGTTGAAGGATTCGGGTTTTTAGTAACCCACTGAGAAAAACCTTTAATAATAGCTTCTGTTGAAAGATCGTTGAGCTTGTAAACTTCAGACCATCTAGTGCATCTGTCTGTAATAGTTAGAAGATAAAACTTCGAGTTTTCTTCTCCTTCTTCGAAAAGGTTAGTTTGGATTGGGACTTGAGTGGAAAGCGCAATCTCCATATCTACGCCAGGAATCGTACCCAAGGTGGGGTTATGTTTAGCAAATTGTCTTATGAGTGTACTCCTTTCATCTGGAGTTTTTGGAACGGTTTTCTGCGCTATGAGAACTTTATCAACCAGTTCCTTTTCAGGGGTGATAGCGAATTCCTCCACAAGTTCATCTAGGAATAAGTATTGTCCTGCTATCCTTAGACGCTCTTCCCTGTAATCTATTTGAACTTCTTGCGCTATGAGGAAAGTTTCCCCTAGAAGGATTGTATCTAAATTCCCTGGTATAATGTATAAGGGTTCCTTAATAACAATGTTTCTAAGTCTATCAAATGTGAGTTCAGCATTAACGTATTCTGTTACGTTTAATTTGGTACCGTCAGCTATTTGAATATTTTTAGCTTCACCCATTTGGGTTGGTACTAACTGAAGATCTTTAGAAAGATCAGAGCTTATAAAAGATAATGTAGCTCCTGGGTCGATTGTTATGTTGATAGGATGTTGGAAAATTGAACCTTTAAAATTTAAGCCTTTGGTTCTTGCTGTGGGTATGCGAATAACATAAGATGAGTTAGATTTATTTAAATCTTTGGGTAACGTTTTACCTTTGCTTGACTGTCGTAAGGCTCGGCAGTGTGCTGTATCATGCATGCCATTTCCATGCTTTTTGCAATATCTTAATGCTGTTTTGATTGGTTGAGTTGTTTGAGGTGTTACCGTACTTTCGTTCTTCTGGATTTCAGTGGTATCCTGTGTTTGAAGCAATGCAACCTCGATGTCTTGAATGCAATTTGTGATGTCAACCTGTGTTTTATGCCCTAATTTGTACATCTCTATCTTCGTAAAGGAATGTAGCCCGTTAATGAAGTATTCTTCTTCACGTGCTTGACGCTCAGTTACTTTAAGGTTACTACAGAGACAGTATTGTTTAAAAAGTATGCGTATGGCGTCCGCGTACTCTTCTATTGTGCAATAATCCTCTTGATGGATGTTACGCATAGCACTTTCGTATATATGTCTATCTGTCTCTGGATATTTCTTACTGAGTATAGTCGAGTAGCAGCTTTCGATAGTTTTTTTCTTGTCTATAAGAGCAAGAATTGAAGCGCCGACTATTGCTTTTAGGGTAATGACCGTAGTATCTTCTGTCCACTGGCATAAATGTGCCGTACTTTGAAAATTTTCCATCCATTGTAAAAGGTTAGGATCAGCTAGGGATTCAAGACCTGTAAGTGCTTTTGTAAGAGGCAAAGCGGAGCCTGGTGGTGTAAATTGAAAATGGAAACTCTGCTCAGCAATGGAGGCAGGTTGTTGGAAAAATCCTTGATGAAGTTTCTTCTGTTTGAAGTTAGTTGTTTCGACTAATGAATTCATTATGTCAGGCCCTCGTGGGACCCGTGCGCACAAATAGTAGTTGAGGTAAATGGATTTAATCTTACTATGTT
>CAYPQA010000294.1:0-2434 GCA_964412725.1 uncultured Eubacteriales bacterium | reverse complement strand
TAACCTTACCTTCAATTATGGAGCCAACTTGTATTTTGTTCGTCATACTAACTCTCCTAAAGAATGTTAAATTTTTAACGATTATAACACAAAAATCCAAAAAATCAATAAAAAATTTAAGGACTGTGAAAAAATAAATGAGTTGTAAAGAATTTAATTTGTGCGGTGGTTGCGCATACCAAAACATCAGTTATGAAGAGGAATTTTTGATTAAGCAAAAGAAAGTTTCAGAGATTTTCAAAGACATTTTATTGATAGATGATTTTTACAAATCGCCAAGCATAGAAGGCTATAGAAACAAGATGGAGCTATCCTTTGGAGACGATGGCAGGGACGGAAATCTACTTCTTGGTATGCGAAAACGCCGCAGCTTTTATGAAGTCTGTGATGTTTCAGACTGTAACATAATGCCTGAAGCATTCCGTATCATTGCACAGGTAGTTTTGGATTTTTTCCGAAAATCAGGTTCAAGTTTTTATCATAAGAAACGCCACGAAGGATGCTGCCGTCATCTGGTTTTACGACGCGGCGAGTTTATGCACGAGATTTTGGTGAATATAGTTACTTCAAGTGCGCACCCGCCGCTTAAGCCCTTGGCAGAAACCTTGGCAGCGCTTGACCTGAACGGCGAGACTATTGTAGGAATTATGCACACGGTTAATGACGGCTTATCTGACACGGTCAAGTGCGACAGCCTTGAAATACTACACGGACGTGACCACTTTTTCGAGGAGCTTTTGGGTTTACGCTTCAAGGTCAGTCCGTTTTCGTTTTTCCAGACCAATTCATCCGGTGCGCAAGAGCTATACCGTCTCTCCATGGAGCTTTTGGGCAATTGCGACGGTAAGGTCGTCTATGACTTATACTGCGGCACAGGCACAATTGCCCTTGTTATGGCCAAGAATACAAACGCCACCCATCTGTACGGTATAGAGATAATTGACGAGGCCGTAGAGGCCGCGAAAGAAAACGCATTGCTTAACGGCCTGGGAAACGTCAGCTTTTACACCGGTGATGTCCAAACCGCAATAGATACAATCTCACCCCTTGCGAATCCCGATACCATAATACTTGACCCGCCCCGTGAGGGCTTACACCCGAAAATGTTCAAAAAAATAGAGGCCTTATTGGCCTCAAAGCTACTCTACATTTCCTGCAAGCCAACCTCTCTCTCGCGCGACTTGCCCCTGCTTAAAAACATAGGCTACACTCCACAACGCTCGTTCTGCTTGGATATGTTTCCTCGCACGGAGCACCTTGAGACCGTGGTCTTGATGTCACGTGTAGAAAGTTTTTAACATCTATTCCGTCAACCCGGGCGCGTTGCGACGAGGGAAAATAACATGGGGTGAGGGGTGGGGAAAGTGTAATAACTTTTGGAAGGGGTAAAATGTTGCACAGTGCTTTTTCGGTTTGGATTAAAATAATGGTATTATGTTCTATATTTTCACCAGTAATATATATATCTTGCACATTTTTTAAACCTCTGGTCATATTACACCAAAGCTAAAAAAGAGTACCATCACCATCTTCTTGATTTAAGCTAAGTTGCTATGAGGAATGCCAAAAGAGCAATGGCAACCCTATTCTTTACAACTCTTAATCTATAGTTCCCGAACAAATTCTCACTACAAAATTTAAATTAAGACAAGTGAAATCATCTATAAATGCTGTATTTTAGGCATTCTGTTATTATACCTTACCTTGTAGTGAGAAAAAAGTCGGGAACTATAGTTAATACAATAGCAAAAGTGGATCTGCTTATTGTTGATTAAGGCTACTATCACAAAACCATCCATTGTCCAGTTGATAGTATACTCGTACTAATTGCGGCATATCAGAATATGTTAAACCTGTGTCATAATCAAAAAAAGCAAGAACCATCTTTACATCTTTTAATCCATCTCCGTTTAAGTCCTCAATAGAAGCACTTGTTATTTTGGTACCAGTTGTAGTAAGGTTACTAAATTTATAAATGATATTATCTTGGGCATCCGTTAAATAAGCATTCGGGAACTTTATTTTACTACCAGAAATTTTTTCACCAGTAAATTCTCCCGATATATAATTAACAGTTCCCCATGAATTTAAATCAACCGGAAACGAAAACATTTCGTTTTTGCTAAAACCTTCAATATCTTTAAGATTGTATGGTCTAAAAATATATTCAGAACTTTTTGCTTTTATTAAATGCTCTATTGTCGCTTCAATTTCATTATTTCTTTTAAAAGTTAGCTTTATATTTCCTCTATCTACTGATAAGTCACTAAATGTACATTCTGCTACATTATCATTTATTATTCCTTTTAGGTTTTCGTTATCTTCTGGCGCAGATGGCGTAGAACAGGATGATAATGAATGAGGCTCAATAATAGAGCCAGTGGATAAATGTCCCTTAACATTTCCATTTTCAATTTTAGATATTAGAAAGGAA
>CAYPQA010000293.1:0-2454 GCA_964412725.1 uncultured Eubacteriales bacterium | reverse complement strand
CTTTTTTTGTCTTTTTGCCTGATTTTTCGCATTCATCACTGTCGAACTCACGTTATTTAAATCATTCACAATGTTACCTCCTATGTATAATTTACACACAAGTCATTGCTTTTCATAGGGTTTAAAAAATATTTTTCATACCCTATGGTTTTAAATACACCCCTACGTATTCTTATAACATCAAGCCAAATTTGGATTTAAGAAAAGAGGGTTAAAGATGAGAACAAATATCGCTGGGTTGAACTTCATCATTAATCAAATATACCAAAAAAGCAGAGCTTATTCTACAATTACGTAGAATTAGCTCTGCTTTTTATTTGCCGTTTATGTATACAGATGATATGGTGGCAATCGGACATATTGTGCACCAAGTGCGTGGTTTGTAAACCAAAGCCATAATAAAACCTAAAACTGTAGCAGTTAACATGAATGAATAAAAGCTGTAAGAAAGATTTATAAGCCATGAGATAGAGTTGACGGTAACCAACTGCGGCATCCTTCCGACAGGAATAAATATAAGGAACTTAACAGCTTCATATGCGGGCTTTCCGTTTGCAACCCCTATCGTTGATATCGTCATAATAACCATACCAAATAAGAAATACGCAAGCATTATCCATTTCATCGGCCCCGATATAAAGAACTTCGGTGTTTTGCCCGACCAATTGCTTGTGGCCTTACCGCAGGTTGAATAAAGTGAAGCTCTGGGGCAATAGCCTTGACACCAAGTTTTCTTTTTGTTTTTGAAGAGAATAAACAAAGGGATACCCATGCAAATAAATCCCAGCAGTGCAAAATGGATATTCACAAAACCAAGCAAGAAATAAGACAATGTGATAACAAAAAGATACTTATTGTTCTTCATACCCAGTCTCCTTTACATTTATTAAACCTATACCCTTTCGTAATGTTTCTTCACTCATAGCACCTTCAAGCCCTGCAACTATAATACCATCCTTGTCTATGAAAATCGTGGTAGGTATAGCGCGAATACCATAGCCATAAGCCGCTTCTTCATCAGTGTCAAACAGCACGGAAAAGGTGTAACCGCTGTCGGAGATATACTTTTTACCCTTTTCCACGGTTTCTTGCAAGCCGTCCACCCTATCAACCATCAGGAATATTACTTCATCCTTCATCTCTTCATAAACCTTATTGAAATGAGGCATTTCACTCTTGCAGGGAGGACACCAAGACGCCCAGAAATTAAGCACAATAGGCTTTCCAAAATAGTCCGATAGTTTTACCGCGTTTCCATCATTGTCATAAGCTGTGAAATCTGGCGCGTACAGAGGTTCGCCCTCGCTTTCACTTTCGCCCTCACTTTCACTATCGGATGCGATTTGAGCCTCCTCCTCTGCAATGTCTATTGACGTTCTAGGCTTTATGAGTTCAGAAAGACCGCTATAGAATAATCCTGCAGACGCAACGAAAAGAATTAAACTAGCTATGCCTATCAGTGTTTTGATTTTTGTATTCATAGTCAACTCCTTAAAAAGTAAGAAATGAAAGAAAATATGCTAAGTAACCAGTTGCCATAAATATACCCACAATAATGAGCAGACATCCTGAAATAAGGTTAATAACCCTGTAATGCTTTTTTATTAAGTCAAATGTGGTTTTCAAACGGTCAATCAACACAGCGCTTGCAATGAAAGGAATTCCAAGACCTAGCGAAAAACACAATAGCATCAATACCCCTTTTATGCTTTCCCTGCTTTGCGCCGCAAGCATAAGTGCAGAACCCAAAAACGCACCAACACAGGGCGTCCAGCCTATTGAAAATATTATACCAAAAAGCATGGACGACAGAAAACTCATATTATCCTTATTAATCCGTAAATACCTATTTGTATTAATGAAAGGTATACGCACAATCTCCAAATAATTTAATCCGAAAAGAATAACAATAACGCCGCTTATTATGTTGAAAACGGTATTATACTCTTTTATAAATCCGCCAAGCGTGCCTGCAAATGCGCCGAGTGCGACAAAAACAGTAGTGAAACCCAGCACGAAACCGAATGCGTTTAATAAAGCCCTATGTTTGTTGCCTTCCGAGCTTTGCCCAGCGAAATATGACACATAAATCGGGAGCATCGGAAGCAGACATGGTGAAATAAAGGTGATTATGCCCTCCAAAAACGATAACACATACTCCATATCAAGCTCCTGTTACTCTAGTACCAGAGCTTTTTTAGGGCAGAATTTAACGCATTTTGCACATTTTATGCATTTATCCATATCCACAGCCGGTGCATTATAGCCATTTTGCGACAGCGCATTAACGGGGCAAACCTTAACCGACGGGCATGAATGATTTTGTGGGCATTTATCTTGTTTTACTACAAGAACAGTATTGATTTTTAACATTTTGAATACCTCCAAAATAATTTTTGACTATAATACTCTGTTTGAAAAATAAAATCCGTGACTAAGTCACATAAAGAAACT
>CAYPQA010000292.1:0-2532 GCA_964412725.1 uncultured Eubacteriales bacterium | reverse complement strand
CCCCCACTCATCTGATGCGGGTACAAGTCCGCGGCCTTTTCCAGATCGGAAATTTTAAGAAATTTATCAATTGTTGTGCTTAGTTGAACTTTATCCTTATAAACACTTTTCAAAACCAATTCAAGATTTTTCCGAGCAGTTTTTTGTGGTATAAGCGCATCTTCTTGAAAAACATAAGAAATCTTTTTTGGCTTGGTTATCTGTCCGCCATCTTCTTTGATTATGCCACTGAGTAAATTTAGTAAGGTTGTCTTGCCGCAGCCTGAAGGTCCCAAAATACAATTAATTTTGTTTTCTTCAAATTCTTCGCAAAAGTTTTCCATAATTACTAAATTCTTAAAGCTCAAATCTACATTGCTAAAGGTTATCATTGTTCCACCGCTATCTTCGATTTTTTTGAATCAGTATACTTATAAGGCATACAGAGCCTGCCTATTAACTTAAGAACACTCTCACAAATAAGGCTTAATATTACCGATATAACTAACCATGCGAATGAAACCCCAAAATTAAAACCTTGCCTTGCAGACAGTATAAGATGACCTATGGACATGGACGGCAAGCCCATAACTTCCGCTGAAATTACTACCTTTATGTTAAGACCAAATCCCCCTATTATTGATGAAAACATGAATGGGAGCATAGCGGGGATATAAATACCCGTAATTTGTCGCCATTTGGGTATTTTGAAAACCTTAGCCATTGTTATTAACTTTTTATCCGTTTCATTTATTGCCGTCCGCATATTTTCATAGCAGAGCGGAAAAACCACCAAGAACGATACCACAGTTGGCAACATATTACTGCCTACCGTTAACAGTAAAATCAAAATCAATGCCATTGTGGGCATTGAACGGCAAATCACAATGAAAGGATTTAACATGTTACCGATAAATCTTTTGAAATGGGCAAGTATAGCCATAATACTTGCAAAGAAAAAAGAAACAAAAAAGCTTATAAATGACCGCTCCAATGTGCTAAAGATAGCTTTGAAAAAGCTATCTTTACGCATTTCTCCTCCAATCACCCGTAACGTTTCTATTGGCGTCAAGATTATGCCTGTCTGTCCATACCTTGTTTTAGCAAGTATCCACCACACGGTTACGATAATGGAAAAAGACAACAAAAAAAATAATAACTCTTTGAGTTTATTCTTTAACATAATAAAAACTATCCGCCGGCATCTTGCCGCCTATTAATTTGGCGTTTTCATCCATAATGACTTGGAGGTATGTGTTTACAGCTGATTTTGCATCCGCGGCATAAGTGAAGTTCATAGACAGTCTACCTGCGCTATGCGCATTACCAACTATTGTTCCGTTAGGAATCGCGGTAGAACCAAGACTTACAGCCAAGTCCCCTGCTTCTACAGGATTATCGTTAGCATAAATTGAGGATTGTTCTGCCATAGCTATAAATTCATTTACAAAATCAGTATCATCGGTTAAAAGTCTTTCGTGGAATATCAAAGCAGTTTGCGGATAAATCTCGCCGTTATTATTTTTTGCCCACTCTGTTAGCAAGTTTATTTTTGGTGCGAAACCCGGTCTGCCTGCGTTCTTCGCAAATCCTGTAATCGCTGTTGCTATAGGTTCTGCCAAAAGGCCGAAATTAGCAGCCTTACCACCCACCATCGTGCCAGTTGCAATGGCGTCTCTAACATCGCTTGGGGCAGTCAAATAAATAATGCTAACCTTGTCAGGGTCAGGAGTGAAGTCTGCGCTGTCAGGCTCGACAAAATCAATATTATTTTTTTTAAGCACAGTTCTTAATGTTATCCCCGGCGTTCCGCTTTTTCCAAAAGCCACTATTGTTTCGCCCTTCAAATCTTCAAGTGATGTTACGTCTTGGTCGGAAACTATGTGCATAATACCCCATATTGTAACGGCGGCAAGTCTATACCCGCTCCCGTTGTTATTCATCATCGCCGCAACATTTACAGGTGCAATTGCAAAATCAGGTTCTTTATTAAGTAGAGCCGCAACAAGCGCATCAGAATCGTTTGTCATGGTAAACGAAATATCGTATCCGTCTATACCCTCAAATTCGTCCGACATCATATTAGCCATGCTCAGTAGCGGCGCACCGTCAACTAACATAACCTCTATTGCCACATCTTCTCCTTTCTCTCCAATTTCGCTTATGCAAGCGGATAGTGTTCCAATCGTAACCAAGCAGTAAAGAATTAACGCCACGATTTTTTTCACAGTAATGTAACCTCCTAATTTTTAGTTGGCAATAAGCCATAATAACTTATTTTTATACTACGTATTCATATAATGTGTCAACCTTTTTATAATCATATTTTTTCGACCCAATCATTTCCACATAAAATAATAACATCAGGATCATTTTTATAAGTATCAAAAATGTTTTGCTCCGGATGCTTGTAAACCCTTCCTAAATCATTTGTCACCAGTATGTAAATCCATACAACTCATTTCATCTTCAATGTTTTTTAAGAAAATTAAATCATTCACATAATCTTGGATTTTCGCTTTAACCTGAACGGATATTTGATTGTCTAGCCCC
>CAYPQA010000291.1:0-2575 GCA_964412725.1 uncultured Eubacteriales bacterium | reverse complement strand
CCCATGTCTGCAACCTCGTAAATATCTGTGTCCATTGAAATGGAAGCTAATGTTTTCAACGAATGTCCCGGTAATAGAAAATCTTGATTATCGGAAAATTTAGCGGTATCTTTTACCAAAATCATTCTATAACCATCGCAGGCCGTAGCATTAACGGAATTATGGGTAAGTTTTACGTTTACGCATTGTAAGGCTTGTTTATGCTTTTCATTTGAAACAGCAAAAACTGTTCGTCGGGCAAGAGAGCAAATCCCTGAAACCTTAACTGTATCCTCTGGGAACGGCATAATGGGCTTTGGATAATGATGGGCAGGTAAGCAGTTTATTTCATAAACGCACTTACCGCCTGTTACCTTTAAAATATTCGGAGCATTAGCTGAAAAAGTAACATATTCACCGGGAAGAAGTGACAGCATACTAACGAGCAAACGTGGATTAACAAGCATACTGCCGCTTTCCTCTACTGAAGCCTTTGCTTTCAACTGTATTGACATATCAAAATTAGTAGCAGTCAAAAATACTTCTGATGTATTATCATTGCTTTCTACTAAAATTCCGTTTAATATATCAATAGGTGCTCTTGTTGGAACTACTTTAGCTGCATTTTTGGCGGCTTCTAGGATTTCAAGTCGATTGATTTCAAACTTCATAAAATAAACAACTCCTTTATTTTTATGCTGGCACATCAAACAAAGAAAGCTGCCCGACAAGGACAGGTATGTCCATGACAGGCAAATTTTCCTTATCTGAATTGATATAAGACTCAATTAGCTCCAACAATACACTATTAGGCAGATTAGATGAAATAAATGTAGATTTGAATTTATAGAATCTCTCTAATGCAGTATCGGTCAAATGATTTGCTCCTTCCTTTATGCTGTGGCTACATTATATAAATCAAAAAGGGTTAGTTGATTATCGCAGGTAACCACAGTTTTCTTTTTCGATGTTCTGGCAGGTTTATCATTGCTATATACAAACGCAAATAAATCCTCTTGAGACAAAAATGTTTCTCTTTCTTCTGTGCTTTGCACAGATTGTTTTATATCTCTTACAGTAAATGATGGCACTACATCCACAACAGTATTAGGCACTTCAGTATCAGTGTTTATTTGTGTGGCTACATCAACCACAGGCTTTAATATAGCCATTTTTTTAAACACAGCGCTTAAATCCTCAACCTCATTCTTAATACCTTGTGTTAACTCACGAGCAAGAGCAGTTGTCATATCAGAGCAATCTGACATAGCCGCCAAGCCCTCATCTGTAAAATTACCTTCAATAATTCCGGCAACCGCCAACTTTGAAGCCATAAGCCTAATTGCCCTGTTCTGCATGGTGCCTTCGTAATAGGTGAAGTAAACCTCAATCCTCGGTGCTTTTTGATTAATACGCCAAGAACGGCGAGAAGATTGCCGAAGGGTAAATAAATTATAGGCTATATTGTAGTAATAAAGCGTGGTAAAATCGTTTAAGTCAAGACCTGTTTCCACAAGAGATGGGTTGGTTATTAATACTTGAATACCGTTCTTAACTTGCTTTTCTACCCATTCTTCTCGTCTATTTGGTGTGACCGAGGAATTGAGGATAGTGGCCCTATAGCCGTGTTCTGTAAAGAGTTTTAACAATTTTTCCTGTGTATCAATCCTAGTCCAGCTTGTGTATACAAGAACACGCTCTCCTATGGCGGCTTTACTCTCAACTACCTCAAGAACATTTTTGTCCTTTTCATGTAATTCCTCGAAACTAGATGTGTCTTTGGGAACAACAATATTATCGCCTGTGATAGGGTGAACAATTGGTTTTTGGTCATAAGGTTGGTCTGGGTATACGGTTAATAGCCCAAGATAAGAAGAAAGAATTTTCTTAGCTATAGATTTTTCGGTTTTTAGAATTGTTTTGAACTGGTTTTCGATGCGCTCATATTCTTCTCTAACATTATCGTTCATTTGTAGCTGAATGGGTATTTCCTCATATTCCGGCAAATTCTTTCCCATATCGTTAAGAGACAGGAACGCTGCTGAATCCATTAGAAAACGTGAATATACAAGTGGCGAAACGCCCGGTAACTGCCGCTCTCGTACCTTCTTTTTGGATGTACGTCTGTTTGAGTTATAATCAACCGCTTGTATCTCGTAAACGCTCTCAGTTACACCATACTCTTTATTGAAATCGCTACTTTTGTCGTAGCGTTTACCGTCCTTTAGCATTAAGTCTGGTGAAATTCTGTACAGCAAGTGAAATATGCCTGACGAATAACCATTAATAAGGGTTGCCGTCATAGCCACCACTTTTTTGGCTGCTTGAAAAAGCTCACCCATAGCATCACCTTGACCGCTGTTGTTATTGTAATTATGCAGCTCATCAACGATTAAACCGTCTATTTTACCTTTCATTTTCCGCTTAATATAGGTTGACAGGGGGAAGCGGTTATACGCTCCGGCAGTAGGATAGCTTTCTTCCGGATTATTAACAATAGCCATGATTTTGTCATACACAGTAGGTTTCTTTTTTACAACCTCCAAATGCTCATGAGCCATATCTCTGTGAGCAAAGCCATATTCAGCTATTTTAA
>CAYPQA010000290.1:0-2617 GCA_964412725.1 uncultured Eubacteriales bacterium | reverse complement strand
CCACAGCCTTATCAATCTCTACCAAGTCTATATGTTTAATCGTTTCATAACGTAAAAGTTCCCTAATTGTGCCACCGTCACCGGCACCTATAACTAGCACGTTTTGGATGCTCGGATTAACCGCCATGGGTACATGCGTAATCATTTCATGGTAAATAAATTCATCCTTCTCCGTGAGCATGAGGTATCCGTCCAACGTTAAAATGCGTCCGAATTCATAGGTATCGAAAACATCTATATCCTGAAATTCGCTTTTAAAGCTTGCAAGCTGCTTTTTAATCTTTACTGAAAAACGTACATTTTCCGTATGTTGTTCTGTGTACCAAAGTTCCATAAATGCCCCCATTTCTTTTATTGCGAACAAAATTCATAGGCCTTAAGTGCAATGCGCGTCGCAAAAAGTCCATCCTCTCCACTCACAGGTGATGTCCTCTTGTTTTTTACCGCATCTATAAAGTCCCTAATCATATTGAAATTCATATCACCTGACACATCAAAACGCGTATAGTGTTTGTCCACATTATCCGCATACTTATCCGCAGCCGGTATGAAGCCGTCGACGCGTAATGAACCCTTATCGCCAATAAAGTCCATAACGACATCTCCCCATACGGGATAGCTTTTTGGTCTGTTCCATGATGTATCGATACTTGCGATTACTCGGTGTTCGCCTGCAAAAAGCTCTGCAAGAATAATACCACAGTCCTCACAAGGAGCTTGTTTGTGTATAAGGTTACCCATTGCGGCAGAAACATCACCTATGCGCACCTCACCGTATTGCTTAAGCACATGGTTCATAATATCGGCGACATGCACCGTATGGTCGATCACACATCCGCCTCCTGAAAGTGACTTATTCGTGAACCAGCCACCGGGCATAGAGCCATGGTTTGTGGCTACGATAGAAATAATACGACCCAAACGCCCTTCGTCTATGATTTTCTTTGCATTCAAGAAAGAGTCTGCATATCTCACAGGGAATGCAACCATAAGCAACACACCATTTTCCTCGCAGGCCTTTATCATATCAAGCGCATCAGCTTCATTTGTTGCAATGGGTTTTTCGACAATCACATGAACTCCTCGGCTTGCGGCTTCAAGAGTGAATTTTTTGTGGTTTATATTTTCTGAGCATATGACCACAATGTCAGGGGATGTTGCAAATGCTTCATCCAAGTTTTCAAAGCGTTTAATATCATAGCGTTCACAGACAGGGTTGGCTATTTTTACATCATCATCGTAAGCACCTGTCACGCACACATCAAGAGCAATCAGAGCCTCCACATAGCCATAGGCATGCATATGCGCACAGCCCAAAATACAAGCCTTAAGCATTTTCAACGCCACCTTTCAGAAAGTCATAGCACGAACGGGCTATGTTTTTAATGTCATCATCAAAAGAAAGCTCCGTATCCGAAATGTTACTGCAATAAAAATCAAGACCCGGCACATTACCTCTCAACGGTTGATATTTTTCACTGTCATACTCTATAAGTCCATTTTGGCAAGACACGTCAAGCTTAAACATCGGTGCAACATCAATCGTCCACGCATTAAGCGTCAGATAGGATATGCCCTCATTTTCGTGAATCATAAGAAAATTTGCACACATGCAGGAGCTACTCTCATTCCTCATTTGAGAAACAAGCTTAAATCGCCCTAAGCTTTTTATAAGAAAATAGACATCCGCGCAAACTTCTTCATAGCTTAAATTCTTTTCACTTCTGAATATTCGTACAACGCAAGGCTTACCAAGCGCATCATCAATTTGTCTCAAGCTACTACTGTAAATCCCCATCAGAACCTCCTATTCGGGTTGTCTTTTCGTGCAGTATAACAAATCAATTAGAATTTTTCAATAAAACTTTTCCGACAGGGTATTGAAATTAACTTGAAAATATACTATACTGTTGCACAATGGGTGGAAGGAGGTAATAAGTTGGCTACGAGAACAAGATTAAATACTTTGTTGTTAACTCAGTATGCAATTCTTTCAACGATTATTGTTATATTAGCGTTTACTCCGCTTGGTTATTTGAAATTTGGTGTTGTGGAGATTACATTTATTATAATCCCTGTTGCGGTTGGGGCGATAAAGCTTGGTGTTGGTGCCGGTGCATTTTTAGGTGCTGTGTTTGGTATAACAAGCTTTATTCAATGCTTTGGGCTTAGTCCGTTTGGTGCAATGCTCCTTAGCATTAATCCAGTGTACACGTTCATACTTTGTATGATACCTCGCGTTGCAGCCGGTGCTATTGCGGCTTTAATCTTCAAAGCCTTACATAAGATTGATAAGACTAAGCTTGTCAGCTTTGCTGTGGGTAGCTTGAGCGTTGCTGCGGTTAACACTATCTTTTTTATGGTTGGGTTAATGCTTATGTTTGGAAGAACCGATTTCATCTTAGGAATTCGCGGTGACGTTCCGTTATTACCATTTGTGGTTGGTTTTGTTGGGCTTAACGGTGTTATTGAAGCCCTTGCTTGCACAATTATTGCAGGTTCTGTTTGTAAAGCATTATATGGGTATATGCGCTAATTTGCTTTGCGTATGCCCTCATCAAGTACCCTTAGCTCAGTGGATAGAGCGTTCGGCTCCGGACCGAAAGGCCGCAAGTTC
>CAYPQA010000289.1:0-2619 GCA_964412725.1 uncultured Eubacteriales bacterium | reverse complement strand
ATGGTTTATATGGTATAATAATATTGACGAAATGTCATATTTGTAATACAATATAATTAAGGAGTTGATTTTAGTGGTAAGCAACTTGCAAACAACAAAATATACAGCGACAATTCCTATAGAATATGTCAATGAGTTAAAAGACTTAACTCAAATGAAGATAATACCTTCCGTTAATTTTGCGATACGTGAGGCAATCTCTCTTTACCTTTCTAAAACCAAACAAGAACTATATGAGCAAAAAATGAAAGAAGCTGCAACAGACGAGGTATTCATGCAAAGAACACTAGATTGTGACAAGGATTTTGCTTTTGTTGACAGTGAGGCGGACTGTGAATGGTAAATAAATGGGAAATATATTCTTGCAACCTCGACCCAACGACAGGTAGCGAGCAAAGAGGTACTCGCCCTGTACTTGTCATATCTAATGACGCTGTCAACCACAACTTGCCTGTCTCCACCGTCATTCCTCTGTCAAGCGTGAAAGAGGGGGCGTTGATTTATCCAACGGAGGTATTGCTAACAACTGATGTAAGTTCGCTAAAGAATACATCTGTCGCTATGGTTCAGCAAATCAGAACAGTATCACATAAACGTTTGGTAAAATGTCTGTCTATTATTAAGGACGAGGAAACTAAAGCAAGGCTTGGTGAAACTATAAGAAATTATTTTGAGTTTTGAACACCTTGTACCAAAATCTATACCCCAATGTGGGTGATATTAGACAGAAACATTGAGACAGAACGGAAACATGGGCGGAAAAAGTGGCACAAATACGGAATACGTGGCACTGAACGGAAATAAAAATAGGACAAACTTAGTTTGTTTAGATTTAATGTCTAAAGCTATAAAATAAAGCCTTTGCCAAACCGGCAAAGGCTTTATTTTATATTTCTTTTTCGATTAACTTTTTAACATCATCAACGGAAAGCAATTTACCATATGAGACAACTTTGTTGTTAATTACAAGAGCCGGAGTTTGCATGACGCCATATTGGGCAATCTGAACGTTGTCACCGATATTTAAAACTTCATCATCGAATCCCATTTCAAGAACAGCCTTTTTTGTGTTTTCAAAGGTGTCGGCGCTTTTTTTACAACAAGCACCAAGTACAATGAAGCGAGCGTTTTTTGCATCGACAGCGCCGGAGTTATTGCCGCAAGCACAGCCACATTCTTTTTTCCTTCCAAAATTAAATAATGCCATATTTCAATCTCCTTTATAATTTAAATTATTAAGCCTGAAAATATATTAAACAGGTAACCAATCACAATAATTCCGAATGTCACAACACTAACAAAAATTCCTAGCAGTTTCGGCTTAACGGCCTTTCTGAGCATGATTATAGATGGTAGCGAAAGAGCTGTAACAGCCATCATAAAGCTGAGGATTGTTCCAACTCCAACCCCTTTTGAGAAGAGTGCTTCGGCGATGGGGATTGTGCCAAAGATATCGGCATACATAGGAACACCGACAGCAGTTGCAATTAGTACTGAAAATGGATTGTTTACGCCGAGAACAGCTTCAATCCAAGATGCGGGTATCCAGTTGTGAATTAATGCACCTATGCCAACGCCAACAACTACATATGGAAAAACCTTTTTAAGTGTAAACCACATTTGTTCTCTTGCGTAGATAAGGCGGTCTTTGGTGGTTAGCTCAGGAGTTTCAATGTCAACACCACCGGCTTGCATAATATATTGCTCAATGTATTTCTCCAACCCCAATCTGTCAATAAATGTGCCACCGATTACAGCAAGAATAATACCAACTACAACATAAGCAATAGATATCTTTGCGCCAAAAACACTCATAAGCAGTATGAATGCTCCCAGGTCAACAAGGGGCGAGCTTATAAGAAAAGAAAAGGTTACACCAACAGGCAAGCCTGCATTAGTAAAGCCGATAAAAAGAGGGATTGATGAACAACTGCAAAATGGAGTAACTGTTCCAAGCAAAGCTCCCATTAGATTTGCCACAAAACCCTTATATTTGCCAAGGATTTTCTTTGTCCGTTCGGGAGGGAAAAAGCTTTGTATATATGAGATTATAAAAATAAGCACGGACAAAAGCCAAACTATTTTTATTGTATCATACATAAAGAACTGTATGCTTGCACCGACACGAGCAGAAGTGTCGATGCCCAAAAGCTTCAGGAAAGCTCCAATTAAGTCATAAAGCCATTTCATCCCAAGTATTTGAATGCTTATAAAGTCTCCCATCAATCGCATGAGCATTCACCTACGCAATCACAGCATTCGAAACGCGTAAGCAAAGCTGAAAGCTGATTCTTGGCCAATTCCACACCATCCCCACTTATAGAGTAATAGGTCCACTTGCCATCCTTTCGCGCAGACACAAGCCCGCTGTCTATAAGGATTTTCATGTGATGTGACAATGTTGATTGACCCACGTCAACATTATCCAAAAGCACACACGCACATTTTTCTCCGGATTGCAACATCTCCAAAACCATCAAACGGGTTTCGTCACAAAATGCTTTAAAAACTTTTGCAATCTCGGAATACTTGTTTTCCATGCATTACACCTCACATCTAATAGATTCGATATGATGTATTATATTTAACATATCTAAAAATGTCAATATATTTTTAAAT
>CAYPQA010000288.1:0-2643 GCA_964412725.1 uncultured Eubacteriales bacterium | reverse complement strand
TGATTTTCATCACAACCTGCGTAGGAAGAGGAATTACTTATGAAAAAGGGTTTTGACCACGACAAATATATTAACGAGCAGTCGCGGTATATTTTGGAACGTGTGAACAACGTTGATAAGCTTTATCTGGAATTCGGCGGAAAGCTTATGTACGATAAACATGCCTGTAGGGTTTTACCAGGCTTTGATGAAAACGCTAAAATAAAACTTTTACAAACCTTTAAGGACATGGTTGAATTTGTTATTTGCGTATATTCAAATGATATAGAACGAAACAAAATTAGAAGTGATTTTAACACAACATACGATGCAGAAGTTTTGAAATCTATTGATGAGTTGAGAAAGCTTGAACTTTATGTGAATTCCGTCGTTATAACCAGATATGAAGAACAGCCTGGTGTTAATGTTTTTATAAATAAGCTTCGCAGTCGCGGCATAAAGGTTTACACTCACTATGCTACGGTTGGATACCCATCGGATATTGAAAAGATAGTTAGTGACGAGGGTTACGGAAAAAATTCGTATATCGAAACAGAACGAAAAATTATTGTTGTTACAGGTCCTGGTGGTGGTAGCGGAAAGCTCGCAACCTGCCTCAGCCAACTTTACCACGAAAATAAACGCGGTGTGAATGCGGGCTATTCTAAATTTGAAACGTTCCCTGTTTGGAGCGTGCCGCTTAAGCATCCTCTCAATATAGCATATGAAGCCTCCACGGCCGACCTCAAGGATGTTAATATGATTGACCCATATCATCTTGAAGCCTATGGCAAAGTTGCCATAAATTACAATAGGGACATTGAAGCATTTCCTCTTTTAAAGCGTATTATAGAGAAGATAAAAGGAACCAGTGTATATAAATCTCCCACAGATATGGGCGTAAATCGTATATCTGCGGGTATAACGGACGATAATGTTATAATTGAGGCCTCAAAGCAAGAAATTATTAGGCGCTATCTTATTGCGGCTTGCGATTACAAGAAGGGCTTTATCGACATTGAAACATTCCATCGAACCCAGCTTATAATGGACGAACTCGAATTAACCGAGAATGATAGACCCGCTTTAGTTGCGGCTCGCGAAAAGCTTTCACAGATTCGTTCTTCAAATCCGGAATTTTGTTCCGTTGCCGCTATAGAATTGGATGGATGTTTCCTTACGGGCAAGGCCTCACCTCTTATGAACGAAACCGCAGCATTATTATTAAATTCCGTTAAACATCTGGCCAAGATAAATGATGATATTCCTCTTTTAAGTCCGGCTGTTCTTGAACCAATTCTTAAGCTTAAAAAGCTTTCAAGCCCTTACGGGCCATCTCCTCTATGCTGTGAAGAAATTCTCATAGCTTTGAGTATATGCGCTGTCACAAATCCGATTGCACAGGTTGCAATAAGTAAGCTACACAAGCTTAAAGGAGCACAGGCACATTCAACTACCATTTTGAGAAGCCGTGATGAAATGACTTTAAAAAATCTTGGAATTGACATCACGTCTGATGCTCAATTTCCAACCGAAAATTTATATTATATATAGCAAGGTGGTAATATTATGCCAATGTCTAGATGTGCAAAATGCAAGAATTTTTTTGAAAGGGAAAGGATTTCCCAGACTGTCTGCCCGACATGCTTTGCTAAAGAGGCGGACGATATTGTGAGGGCAAGGGACTATGTAAGAACTCACCACCATCCCAGCATTCAAGAGGTTGCAGACGCCTTGGGAGTTGATAAGTCGCAAATTATCCGATATGTTAAAGAAGACCATTTGCAACTTGTACATGCCAGAGAAAAATAATTGGGGGATTAAATGATTACAATCGTAGACTATAAGGCCGGTAATGTAAACTCTGTAAAACGTGCGTTTGCTTATTTAGGCTTTGAAAGCGTGATTACAAATAACCCGAATGATTTATCAGATGCTGAAAAGATTGTTTTTCCGGGTGTTGGTCATGCTAGAGCGGCAATGGGCAACCTTAAGGATTCAGGCTTAGACTTGGCTCTTAAAAAAGCATTTGAGAAAGGCACTCCTATATTGGGCATATGCTTAGGGATGCAGATTATTTTATCCTTTTCCGAAGAGGGCGATACGGAGTGCCTTGACCTTATCCCAGGAACGGTTCAAAAAATCTATGCCCCAGGCTTGAAGGTTCCGCATATGGGCTTTAACGGGGTTGATATCAAAAAGGACTGTTATCTTTTTGAAGGTTTGAATACGGCTTCAGAGTTTTACTTTGTTCATTCATTTCGTGCCGATACCGCCTCGGAATATATATTTGCAAGCTGTAATTATGGCGAGGAGTTTCCGGTTGTAGTCGGAAAAGACAATCTCTTTGCAGTTCAGTTTCATCCTGAAAAAAGCGGCCCCGCAGGATTAAAGATTTTGGAGAATTTCGCATCTAAAAAGGCAGGTGAAATGCGATGAGCGAATTAAGCAAACGCATTATATCCTGCCTTGATGTTAAAAATGGGAATCTTGCGAAAAGCGTTAAATTTGTAGATACAAAAGAAATTGGAGACCCTTTGCCGATTGCCGAAAAATATTATAACGAAGGCATAGACGAATTGGTATTCTATGATATAACCGCGTCATCGGACAATAGAGGGATTATGCTTGACGTTGTAACTGCGGTTGCTGAACGGATTTTTA
>CAYPQA010000287.1:0-2654 GCA_964412725.1 uncultured Eubacteriales bacterium | reverse complement strand
TACTTGTTGGCATTATTGACGATTGGTTTAAAACAAAATCTATTGAATTTTCTCCTTTACCTAGAATTTTATCTTATGTAGTTTGTTCTATAATACTCTATATGTTTGGGATTAAATTCACAGGTATGAATATGTTCACGGCCGAAAATTTTGTTGTTTTCCCTGTTTGGTCGCAGTTTTTATTAACTGTTTTATGGATAACCGGTGTTACAGTCATTATAAACTGGATGGACGGCTTGGATGGGCTTGCGGGCGGTATATCTGTGATTGCTGCAACAACCTTCTTTATTGTTGCACTTGCTAAAGACCAACCGCATTCGGCGGGTATGTCAATTATTTTGGTTGGTTCTATTCTTGGCTATTTGATGTATAACTATCATCCGGCAAAGGTTTACATGGCCGATTCCGGCGCAACCTTTATCGGCTTTATGCTTGCTATAATCTCTCTTGACGGTGCTTTCAAGCAAGCAACTGTATACACGGTTTCTATACCGCTTCTTGCTTTGGGTGTTCCTATATTTGATAACATAAGGGTTATTATAAAGCGGCTTATGAACGGCAGAAAGATTTATGAAGCGGACAAAGCTCAGATTCATCATCAACTGATTAACTCGGGGCTTAACGTTAAGCAGGCAACAACATTTATTTTTCTCACAAGCCTTTGCCTGAACTTAGTCTCCATAATTATTCTGATTTTGAATATATGATATGTGAGGCACGCACACTTTCGGGTGGCGTGCTTTTTTTGTGGTTAATTGTGAGCGGTTAAAGATAGGTCTTTATTTTGGAAACTTAGGTTGGGTTTTCGGTAACATAGGATAAATCGCTTGTAATTATAAAAAACTGAAACTATAATGCAAATATAGCAGTTGGGAGGAATGTTGGTTGAAAATAATCATCAATGTAGACAACAGCTTCACAGAAACAGAAATCACAATTAATTGTGGACAAATAAGTGAGGAATTGGAAAAGGTTATTTCATCTCTTAAGGTTTTGGACTTTAAGCTTACGGGCACAAAGAATAACCAAACTTACATTCTTAACGCCTCTAGGGTTTTGTATATTGATACAGCCGATAAAAGGACGTTCATATATACAAAAACAGATGTTTATGAGACTTCGCTTAAGCTATATGAGCTTGAGGAGCTTTTACCCCCAAGCGATTTTTTCAGAGCCGGAAAGTCCTGCATTGTGAATTTTAATCGAATCCAAGCTTTGAAATCCGACATTGATGGGCGGCTTATTTTAACGATGGAAAATAACGAGAAAGTAGTTGTATCAAGGCAATACGCCTCGTTTATAAAAAAGAAACTGGAGGTGTGATTATGAACGAAAATAGAAGTGTTTTGGTTGATTTTTTTAAGACAGCCTTAACCACGTTTGCATCCGCGATTATTGCAATCTCAATTGTGGGGTGGCTTGTTGGTGATGTTACAAAAGAGGTCGGAGGTCTTTTAAGTCTTGGTCGAGAGGGCATATCTTACGTATCAATTATGCAGGTTTTTATTTTTTCACTAGTGCAAGCCGGGATAAAAGTCCTGCTGCTATCTAATATCTTCTTTAAAAAAATGATGCTGCTTTGGAAAACTGTACTAATGTTCCTGCTCTCATTTGCAGCCGGGGTATTGTTCTCCGTTTTGTTTAGGTGGTTTCCTATAGAAAGCTTGGAGGCCTGGATAGGCTTTCTTGTATCAATATCTGCTTGTTTCATTATTGGCATACTTGTTGTTATTGCAAAAACTAAGCTTGAAGACAGAAAATACAAGATGCTTTTATCTAATTATAAAGCAAGACAAAATCAAGAGAAGGGTGATGAATTATGAAATCTATTATTTCTATGCAAAATGTAAAAAAGTCTTTTAACGGGAGGGTTGTTTTAAACGACATAAACTGCAACGTTGGTGAGGGCGAAATTTTCGGTCTTTTGGGGCCAAGTGGCGCAGGTAAAACAACTATTATAAGCATTCTTATCGGTCAATTAAAGGCGGACAGTGGCCAAGCTGAACTTTTCGGAACAAGCTCTCAAAAGCTTACTGAAGAAATACATGCAAAAATAGGTATGGTACTTGATAACAGCGGACTTTATTCACGTCTAACTTGTTACGATAACCTAGCTTTATTTGCGGATTTATTCCGTGTTCCAAAGTCCAAAATTATGGAAGTTCTAAAAAAAGTAAAGCTTGAAGATGCGGCAAAAAAACCAGTCTCCAAGCTATCAAAAGGAATGACACAACGTCTTGTGCTTGCAAGAGCCATACTGCATAATCCGAAGTTACTTTTCCTTGACGAACCCACAAGCGGACTTGACCCAGCAACCGTACAAGAGATTCACAAGCTTATGATAGAAATTCGTGACAAAGGCTCCACAATATTTTTAACAACACACAATATGGACGAGGCAACAAAGTTATGCAATAATATATCCCTTTTAAATGAGGGAAAAATTGTTGAACACGGTCAACCCGATGCATTATGCCGCAAGCATAACACTAAGAAATCGGTGAACATACTACTGAAAAACGGTCAAATGGTCGAGCTTTCAGGCGATAAAAGCTCTTCAAAGGCTATTGCCGATTATTTTGAAAATGAAATGGTGGAATCCATCCACTCGTCAGAACCAAATTTAGAATCCGTATTTATCAAGCTTACAGGGA
>CAYPQA010000286.1:0-2703 GCA_964412725.1 uncultured Eubacteriales bacterium | reverse complement strand
TTAGGTTGATTATACCATTTATTTGAAAGAATTTCTCAAATTAGAATGCCGTGGCTTTGCTATGTAATATTTAACTCCAAGATCAAAAGCCATTCGAATAATCTTTTCTTGTAAAATTTCAGAGATGACAATACATAGCGGAATCATTCCTTGCTTTTTTTGTGTGTTTAGTCTTTCTAAAACTCCTATCCCATCTATTTCAGGAAGAACAATGCCCAAGACCAGAACGTCGGGTTTCTTTTCCATACACATATCAAGGGCTATGCTACCGTCATGTGCAATTCCGACAAGTTCAACCTCAGAATGTTCTTTAAAAAAGCAACTAACTATGTTACAAAAACCTTTATCACTGTCAACCAGCAATACCGTTATCATAATGTAACCTCCTTTTTTATTTTAAGTAATTATAAATTTATTTAACTAATAAGTCAATATTGACATGTATATGCCTTAGACTTATAGGTTAATGGTGATTATAATTTTAAGGGAGGTGTAGTTATGATTAATTATGCTATGATAGGAACGAGAATAAAAAAGGCGAGGAAAGAAAAGAAGATTTCTCAAGAGAAATTAGCTGAAGCATTAGATGTTTCGGTTACATATTGCAGTAAGATTGAAACCGGTAAGGCCAAGGTTAATCTTGAAAGATTATCTCAAATTTCTGCCATACTTAATAAAAGCTTGGAATACTTTGTTACGGGTGTGGTTCATGATGATAATGCCTATCTTAACGAAGAGCTTACAGAATTATTGAAAAAGTGTTCTGGAAAAAAACGTGATGCAATCTTAAAGGTTCTTGATATCATGGCTAATTTGTGAATGAAGGTTGCTTATATAGTAATTAACATTGCAAAGTTTCAAGGATATGTTATATAATATCAGAAACAAAAGTTAAAGAGGGGGCGAAATATGAGGCAGTATATGAAGCCATTGTCAAATACAGTTTTTTTGGGAATATATTCAAAGTGCGATCAGGATCCCAAGCTTGAAGAATCTTTAAGAGAATTAATAAATGCAATAATTGGCGATAGAAGGACGAATATAGCTAAAATAGAAAAGGTTATGGTTGAGGACACTGTTTTTGGAGAGTCTATAAAAGACAAGAGCGTAAGAATTGACTTGACGGTGATAGACTGTCTTGGTGCAAAATACATCATTGAGATCCAATTGTACACTGATCTATACATGATGCAAAGAAATCTTGTTTATGTATCAAGAAACATCAGCAAACAACTTGATTCGGGACAAGGATATAATGAACTTAAGCCTGTGATAATGATTAACATTGCCGATTTCTCCATATTTGATGTAGAAACAGCACCGGATTTCTATAACTCCGCAAGACTAAAGATGGATGGAACCAATGTGTGCATATCGGATGATTTGATGTTCTTCTTCGTGGAATTACCCAAGTTCAGAAAAAGGAAATTGTCGCCTGATGGCTCATTAACAAAACTTGAACTGTGGTTGGAATATTTTTTGAATTATGATAACGAAGATAAGAGGAAGGAGTTGGCAGAGATGAGCAATGCAATACAAGCATTTGATGATGTTTATTTAAAGATACAAGACGACGAAGAAACATGGCATATGTACATTAGGGAGCAAATGAATAGAGAGGCTTACATTGCGGAAATGGCATCTGCAAAAATCATTGGGTTTAGAGAAGGTAAAGCTGAAGGCAGAGAAGAAGGAAGAGAAGAAGGAAGAGAAAAAGGTAGAAAAGAAGGGATGATAGAAGCGGCGAGAAAGATGTTTAACAAAGGGTTCTCAAAGGAAATGATTGTGGAATACCTAAACCTTTCAGAAGAAGACTTGACGCAGTTGCAATAATTCAAGATATGCAAAAATGGCTGTAGCAAGATTATATTTTTGCTACAGCCATTTTTGGAATATTGGTAACCATATCTATAGTTTGTCAATTTGCTTTGCGTTCCAAGCGAAGTCTGTCGGCTATAAGGGCTATAAACTCACTGTTTGTGGGTTTGCCCTTGTGATTGTTCACGGTGTAACCGAAAAGTTTGTCAATGGCATCAATTTTACCACGGCTCCAAGCTACTTCGATGGCGTGTCTTATCGCACGTTCGACGCGGCTTGGGGTCGTGTTGCATTTTTTAGCAACTGTGGGGTAAAGCTCCTTTGTTATATAGTTCAGCATATCTATATCTTCAACGGAAAGGATAATGGCCTCACGCATGAAATTATAACCCCTTATGTGAGCGGGTACGCCTATATCATGAAGGATGTTTGTTATACGTTTTTCGAGTGTAAACGGGTCACGTCGTCCGGTTTCTTTTATAACTTCTTTAAGCTGTTTAATGCGCGTTATCAAAACCTCTATATCGAAAGGCTTTGCTATGTAATACTCAGCGCCGAGCTCAAGTGCCCTTTGGGTAATCTTTTCCTGTGTTATCGCGGAAAGCACAATGCAAAGCGGAATTTCTTCCTCGCCTTGTTTGCTGTTCATCTTTTCCAAAACACCAATCCCATCTAATTTTGGCAGGATTATATCTAAAATTAGAATATCCGGCTTCTTTTCCACGCACATATCAAAGGCTGTATTCCCATCGTGTGCAACTCCGACAAGTTCGATTTCCGATTGTTTTTCCAAGCAAGAACTAACCACATCACAGAAATCCTTGTTGTCATCGGCCAGCAAGACCTTAATCATAACGCCATCTCCTTTGTTTTCAATAAAATACT
>CAYPQA010000285.1:0-2707 GCA_964412725.1 uncultured Eubacteriales bacterium | reverse complement strand
GAGTATCCTCTGTCTGAGTGATTTGATTCTTAGCTTTGGCTGCTGCTTGTTTATTAATACGCGCGTTTATACTTCCCATGCTTTCACTCATTTTGCTAAGCTGGGATTCTACCTTGGCAAGTTGTGCCCTCTTGTGTTTAGTATTAACGCCTCTGCCCTCATCTGTTTTGATTTGTGATTTCAATATTCTTGCGGAGCCTTTCATGTTAACTTTAACCGAATTTAGGGCTTTAATTTGCGAAATGTCCGAGCTTAAGGTAACAATATAAGAAAGCTGGTGGTTCTTCATATCCTGCTCTGTCTTTGGTTTCTGTGCTTGCTTGTTCTCTGCATCTTCTTTCTTGCCTAAAGCCTTTTGCTGTTCTTCAAGCATTGTTTTGGAGATTTGTTCGTCTATTCCCTCTAACATGTCGTCATACTCTTTTATCTTACCCTTTATGGAGTCAAGACTTTCTCCTTTCTCTAGCGTCCTGCTTATTAAATCGTTCTTTGATTCTGTAAGCTTTTGTTTTCTGCTATTTAAGTTTTCCATTATTTCAGATGTCTTGCTTTGTTTGCTCAAAGCCCTCCCTTGCTTGCTTATTTCCGCAGTATCGCCATGTGCACTTATGTTGTTGCCTTTATTGGATTGCATTTTGGCATTTTGTGCATTCGTCTGCTTTGGTAGCATTTGCATCGATTGTGCAGTGTACATAGAATTTGTTATTCTCATATTCGATTCCTCCTAAATTTTATTTTCACCTCTCATATCGGTTAAGTTATATTAAAATAAATGGAGTTTGCGTAGACGGTAATTTTTTTTGCGTGAACGTAAGCTTTACTTTTGCGGCAGCAATATTGTAATCCTAAAGGTATTATTTTGCTCTTCTGTTTGAGCTGTACCGCCTAGATTTTGAGCAACTGCTTTTATATTTGGTATACCGTAACCCCTTCCTGTTGTTCGATAGTTCTTATCACATGAATTTATTATGTCTATTATAAAAAATCCGCCGCTTGGCTTTGCTTTTATGTCAATCCACTTTTTAGAGGTTGAAACAATACTCGCAGCCTTTATCGCATTATCAACGCTATTTCCAAACAATGTACAGAGGTCGTAATCTTGTATAGAAAGGTTTGAGGGAATTAAAACATCACATGAAATTTCAATTCCTAGATGTTTCGCAAGTGCAAGTTTTTCGGACAGCAACACATCTACTGCAGAATTACCGCCGGATATGTCAAAAGATAACTTATTAGCAGTTTCGTATATGCTGTTTAAATATCTTTCCGCTTGCTCATGCTGGTTTCTTTTCAACAAACCACCTATTACATTCAAATGATTATTGAGGTCGTGGCGGAATGCCTTAGTGTGCTCGTATCTTAGTTTTGCCTGCTCTATATATTTTTGCTGTAATGAGAGTTCTGCCATAAGTCTTGAATAGTGTAGCAATTTTTTAAATGAAAACAGGCTTACTATGCAGATTATGAGTGAAAATATGTTAAAGGTTATTACAAATGCGAGACTGTTTGTAATTTGATAATTTTCCTGACCAAGTGTAAGCATTTGGAAATTTATGAGCGAGCGCATAAGCAATATTAGCAGTAGTATTGGTGATAATGTAAATATAAGATAACGGCTTTGATATTTTGAAATTTCCTGTGGTTTTAGGGTTCTTTTCAATACAATAAGTATGATTATATCACTAATTAAGAACAAAACCGAAGATAGGTGGAGTAGTAGATTTTGGTTTAATTGTGCCTTTTTGTTTATAAAAAACAAAACAGGACTTAACACATTTTCACCCCATACAATGGCGAACATAATCAGCATAGATGTTAAAGCGGAAATGATATGGGGCTGCTTAAAAAGCAATTTTACGACCAGAAAAAGAAATGCTATTATAAAAACCGCATCTAGTTGTTGAAACAGTATAAAATAACCAAAAGCGTTAAAATTCAAAAAGTTTCTTAAAAAAAACATTAACACCATTGAGCCGAAATAATACAAAAGCTCCTTGGTGTTATTTTTTATTCCTGTGAATGAGCGAATAAACCAAAGCCATACTATTGACTGGAGCAGTGTACTTATCAGATTTAGAACTGTGTTTACGTCCACATTATCTTACCTCATTTCTATGAAAATTGAGTAATTTGCTTAAAAATTCGCTATGTTTGCGCTTGGATATTAATCCTTGTCCGCCCCCTTGAAGGTATGCTATGCCGTTATCATAGCGCTCTACATATTGCAAGTTAACTATATAACTCCTATGTGTGCGGAAGAAATTCTTTCCAAGGATTGGTTCCAAATCGTCTATCTTTTTGTTATGATTTTCTGTTCCTTGTTTTGTGTGAATTAAAACGGTGTGGTTAAAGACTTCACAGTAGATAATGTCACTAATCAATATCTTCTTGATTTCTCCTGCGCGCTTCAAAATAAGAAAGTCATCTTCATCAGACATCAAGCTTTTGTAAACCTTGTTAAGTGTTTCATAAAATTTCCTATCTTTAATAGGCTTTAGCAGGTAGTTGCTTGCGGACACATCAAACGCGTCAAATACATAATCCTTCAAGCTTGTTACAAAGATTATTTTTGATTTTTCGTTTGTTTTTCTGATTTGATAAGCCGCGTCAATTCCACTTAGCTTGTCCATTTTTATGTCTAAAAAAATTATGTCGTAGTATGAAATTGATGAAAGCAAGCTCTCTGCGGACAAAAATGTGTCTATTT
>CAYPQA010000284.1:0-2732 GCA_964412725.1 uncultured Eubacteriales bacterium | reverse complement strand
TTTTCTCGGATATAACCTTAACCTTTTCATTGTAAAAATATCTTCTTATAATAATCTCTCTGTCAGGCTCTTTCAGGTTATCCAATGCCTCTAAGATTTTTTCCCTGCTTTCTTTTGTGAGAATACACCTAAGCAAATCCTCATCATCATTCAAACTGTATTCTTCGTGGATTGGTATAATGTTGCTTTTCGTTAGTTTTCTATATTTATCGATTGCAAGATTTTTTCCAACCCTGACCAAAAAAGATTTCAAACTACCCTTCTTAGGTTCATAGTGTTTTGGATTTTCCAGCAATTTAATATATACATCACTTATACAATCTTCGATGTCTTCTGGAGAACCGACCTTTTCCAAAATATTACCAACTACAACCCACAAGAGTTTATTGTAATGCTCCATGATATAATCAAATATATCCATGTCCTTTTGCCGCAACCTTCTTGAAATTTCTTCATCCGTCATTTTTCACCATCTCCTTTTATGATACATAATGCTCCAACTAAAAAAATCACTTAAAAAGCTTGCATAAAAAAATTAGTTTTCATTAATATCCCCCTTAATATTACTATATAATAATACATACTACTTAATCGGGTTAGTCAAGATTATAGATTGTAAAGTGATATTATTATTTGGGAGGGATTAATGTGAAACCATTGAAAAAGAAGGTTAGCATAACCTTGGATGATGACATTATCGAAATTATAAAAAAGTTAGCTGAAGATAATGATCGTTCTTTTTCGCAGTATATAAATCTTGTTTTAAAAAGACACATAAGTCGAAAACAAGAAAATAAAGAGACTTAAGCTTTAGATAAAGATTATCAAAAACGGATGTCCTCTCTGTGTCGAGTTGCATATCATATATAAAAACTAAAGGACTGTTATAATTTGGACACAATAAATGTAGGATATGCAAGACAGTTAGGCTTATACGGTAGGGGCGTGTGTATGGCAGTTCTTGATACAGGTGTTGAGCCGATTAAAGACCTTACGCAACCAACTAACCGCATTGTTGGGTTTTATGATACATTTGAAAAAAGTGAAGAACCTTACGATGATAACGGTCACGGGACTACTGTTACCTGCGTTGCCTGCGGCAATGGTTATTCATCCGGACAGAGGTATATTGGCGTTGCACCTATGAGTGATGCTGTTTGCGTTAAAATTTTGGACAAAGATGGTCAGGCAAGTATGGGTCGAGCATTACAAGGCTTGCGTTGGGTTATGGACAACTACAAACGGTTTAATATACGCATTGTGAATCTGTCTATAGGCACAGATGATACGGGCGAGAATGACCCGCTTGTGAGGGCTGTTGAAAAGCTTTGGGATAGCGGTATTGTTGTTGTTGTTGCGGCGGGTAATAACGGCCCGGACTTTGGGAGCATAAGTGCACCGGGTAATAGCAAGAAGGTTATAACAGTGGGCGCACCCAACAGCTTTTCGGGGCGTGGACCAACGTTGGATTGTATAATGAAGCCGGATTGTATAGCACCCGGATACGTGACATCTTGCGGACGAAACGGCTACATTCAAAGCCTCAGCGGTACATCCGTATCTGCGCCTCAAGTTTCGGGCGCAATTGCTCTATTGCTTGAACAAGAGAAAAACCTTACCCCGAATCAGGTAAAATATCTTATAAAACTCAGTTCAAGTCCGCAGAATGCGCAAAGAAACAGCGAGGGTTGGGGAATGCTTGATATAAAAGGTCTTTTGGAAAAAGCTGTGTCAAACCGATAAAATTTCTCATATAATATGATAATTTAGTTTGTTGGATTTTGGAGGTATATATGGGAAACAATATAGTGCAGACCATGAAATATTACCAAGAGAGCGTAAACAACAACCCCTCAAAAGAGGTTAAGCTATTGGAAGCGATGAGCTATTTCTGTCCGGAAGACAAGCGTGATCGCATAAACCAAGCCATAGCCGCATTAAACACAATCGACACCTTCAGGCAGATGAGCAACGACCTTTATATGGAAGACAGCTCTGTACATCCCGACGGTGTGTATGATATTGATGCAGCTTGCAGAAGAAATAAAAAAGTCCTGTTTGAACAGGACAATAATTTCCGCATGCTTGGCCTTTTGATGGCCATGTTAAAATGATAATAAGCAGAGCATCTTCACCTGGGAGGTAGAAGTTGCTCTGCTTTCGCGTTTATAATAAAATTTAATAAATTTTATCACAGGAGGTGTATATGTGGATTATTTTTTAAAAAAGTCTGGTGATTATTATGTTTATTCAAATTATTATAATCTGAGATATTATAGGCATTTGCAGTTTTTCCGTATGATGGCATTGAATGTAATAGCTAATTATGACGAATATCAAAGCGACTATATTTGTAGGACTATTTCAAATTTCAAATGATGATATAGAAATTTTTATTTAATAGACTCTAGAGTAATCTAAATTAATAACGACTTTATAAATGAACATGGAAACTTGATTCAACTTTGGTTTAAGGAGATAGATGGAAAAATCTTTACTTTCAGCCTATACCTTCAATATGGGTATAACTATTTTCTTGATGTTTCTTTGATTGAGAACGACTATATACTGCCTGTGTAGGGATATATTATTGTGCCAAAAAAGGAGTTTGATATTAAATCATTGACGCGAAATATGTCCGATTATAAACATTACTATAAGCCACAGAAAAAGTCAAAGAAAAAAACTTAGAAAAAAACTTGGAAAAAGTGTTGACAAAATTCCAATGGCAT
>CAYPQA010000283.1:0-2829 GCA_964412725.1 uncultured Eubacteriales bacterium | reverse complement strand
TTATTATAGCCGTACTATCTATAAAATACAAGTGTATTCTCTATAATAATTTATATACTTTCTAAAACAAGAGGTTATTATGAAAAATCTACAAAAAATCAGGCAAGTAAAGGATATAAATCAGCTTACTTTGTCTATGAAAATCGGTGTGTCACAAGAAACCGTAAGTGCTTATGAAATGGGAAAATCTTATCCGAGTGTAAGCACATTGCTGAAGCTATGCGATGTGCTCGATGTATCTGCGGACTTCCTGCTCGACAAAACAGATATTTCGTATCCGGTTAGCAAGCTTTTGATTGAAAATATCTCGGCTGAAGAGTTGGAAATACTTTCAATGTACAGAAAGCTTACTCTAAAAAAGAGAGAGCGAGTGGCTGGTTTTTTATATGGTATGTTGAGCGATTCTTAGAGCAATTTCAGAGCAATGCCCGCATCTTTGTTGGAGATTTGCTTAAGCATTTGCGATTTTTCCCTAATGCCTTCCGTAATTTGCGGGAGGCGTTTTATTATGTCATCAATGGTTTCGGAAACCGCATTTTTATCCAGGTTGTCAATATTAAAATATGTGGGTTGGTTGATATATTCCATAAATGCCTTGATTTTTGGGTCATAAACCAAGCCTATAACAGGCTTGTCTACACTGAAAGCGTAGATGAGTGTGTGCAGACGCATAGCTACAACAAGCTCGGCCAGAGCAATAACCCCCATAAGCTCTTGTACCTTAAGCTCGCTTTTTATAATAACGCAGGGCACTGTGAGCTTTGACATAATCTCCTTGCAAAATAGCGCATCGTCGGGATATTGCATTGGAATGAACAATGCGTGCAGGTTGTGCTTTTTACATGCGTTATCTATGACCTCTGCCATCTTTGAAGCGAAAGCTGTATCCATCTCTGAATTTTTCCAATATCTGAATGACAGAGCGAGATATTTTTTGGTGGGGTCTATGCCCTCTTTTTTGCAGACCTCCATAATTCTTTTATAGTCTGCCGGAACAAGAGATAGTGTAGGGTCGCAGGATTGGATAACATCGTCACGGGTTACGCCAAGCTTTTCAATTTCTTTAAAGGATTCTTTTTCGCGTAAAGTGATAACGTCGCAAACCTGTAAAGCCCATTTTGCCGTTGGAATATTCCACTTGCGCACGATTGGACCTATGCCGTTTGCGTATAGCATGACCTTAAGTCCCAGACGTTTTGCGAAGAATAATAACAAAGAATAATACATTAATGACTGCGTGCTTGTTATGTCTTGAATTATACTGCCGCCACCGTATATGAACACGCGGCTTGCTTTCATACTTTTTCTTATCTTGAAGAAGTTTGAGCGGCTTATGGATGACACGCCGTATTTCTCAGAAGCTTGCTTTGGATTTTTGGACACAAGCAGTATGGAAAGCTCCTTGTCCTCTTTCTTTAAGCTATCAATTATAGCTGCGACAAGGGCTTCATCACCGCTGTTGTTAAATCCGTAATATCCTGCAAGCATTATGTCGTAAAGTTTTCCTTTCTCTTTTTGGCGTTTTAAAACTGATTTGTATATATCTACATGGGTTTTTTTCATATTTTCTGTCGAAAAGTTACCTTTTGAGTATTCGTACAAGTTTTCACCAAGCCTTTTACGCAAAGCATCATCCTGTGCAAGTCTGTTAATTGCAACCGCCATACCCTCGTAATCACCGGACTCAACCAATAGTCCGGTTTTTTCATGCAAAATTAAATCTGGGATACCTCCGACCGCTGTACTCACGGTAGCTTTTTTAAGCATTGCGCCCTCTAAAAGCATGTAAGGAAAGCTTTCACTGTACGACGAGCAGACGTTTACGTCAATCGCGTTAATAAAGCTGAATATGTCGCTCACAAAACCCAAAAATACAACACTGTCACTTATGTTCAATTCTGCGCAAAGCCTTTCAAGATTAGATTGCTCAATTCCGTCACCCGCTAAAAGAAACAACAGAGATTTATTTGTTTCGAGAGCCTTTGCGCACGCGCGAATAAAGACCTCATGCCCCTTGACCTTGTCAAAGCGACCGATAATTCCGACAAGAGTTCTGCCTTCAGGTTTTAAGCCCATATCCTTTAAAAATACTTCCTTACTACGAAAATGGAGTTGTTTCTCAAAATTAACTGCGTTATAAACAGTGTAGATGTCGTCTTTTTCGAAACCTCTTTGGACGAGCATGTCCTTGAAGTTGTCTGAAACAGCTATGAAATAGTCCATAAATTTTAAGGAGAACGCATTAAGCCCTGTAAACAACATCTTCTTGTAAAGGTTTTCTGTGAAATCCATGCGATAGTCACTGTGCATCGTGGTTATAATGGGCTGGCTTATAAACGGTTTTAGGAACATGGCTATAAAGTTGGCTCTTGCGCCGTGGGTGTGGATGAGGTTATAACGTTCCTTGCGGATAAGTTTGACGAGACGGCTTATTATTGTAAGGTCATTACGAAATCTCTGCTTGATAAGCATATGCGGTATTGAGGTTTTGCTCAATTCTTTATAAAAGACGCCTTCCATAAAGCATATGACCATAACGTCCACGCTTTCCATAAGCGATTGCAAAAGCGTAAACACATGCGTCTTTGCACCGCCCTTATCCCCGCCGCTTATAAGATGTAATATTTTCATTGGTTTCTCCTTTTGTAAAACTCCCCTTTATTTTTCCAAAGGTGTTTGTCTATGGCCTAATTATATAATAATGCTTAGGATTGTCAACTGTTTAGCACAGTGAACAAAAGCAATAAAAAAAGCCCGTCCGAAGCAAGGCCACTTTCTTTACTACAATTAACACTTCTAAATGGTTCCGGTATATCTTTATACAAACGG
>CAYPQA010000282.1:0-2868 GCA_964412725.1 uncultured Eubacteriales bacterium | reverse complement strand
TCCTTCACCGAAACGCTTTCCACAGCATTCTTAATTCTATAATTCTTTATTTCCGAAAAATCCATATTTTCAGGCTTATTGGTTGTTATTCTTCCATTCATTACGCCATATTCACGGATAATCTTTGTTACAGCCCTTGTGTCTATACCGCAAATACCCACAATGTTTTTTTGTCGCAAAAAAGTGCCAAGAGTTCCCTCGTTTCTAAAATTAGAGGGTTCTTGACACGGATACTTCACGATATAGGCGCTTGCCCCAATGGAATTACTTTCAAAATCAGAGGGAATAACGCCGTAATTGCCGATAAGCGGAAAGGTTTGGAGAACAATTTGTCCGTAATAGCTTTGGTCTGTTAGGGTTTCCAAATATCCGGTCATGCCGGTTGTAAAAACAATTTCTCCTGTAATTTCGCCAACGGCACCAAATGACTGTCCCTCAAAAACCAACCCATTTTCAAGTATTAAATAAGCTGTATTAGTCATAACCATTCCTCCTAAGAAACTTTTATTCAAGCTCATTTTTCCGAGGCATAGGAAAACCTGACAATGCCTTCGTATCATTTTCAATATCGTTATCGCCCGTAAAACAACTTGTGCAAAACGAAACCTTGCACCTCTTACAAGCTTCTTTAAGCCCGTCTATGCTTATGTAGCCCAGGCTATCAACTCCTATTTTTTTGCCTACCTCATCTATGTTCATTTGATTTGCAATCAAGTTTTTCTCATTATCAATATCCGTTCCATAATGACAGGTAAAGCGAAACGGCGGGGATGAAATTCTCAGATGAACTTCCTTCGCCCCTGCATTTTTAAGACTTCTAACTATTTTTTCACTGGTCGTTCCCCTTACGATTGAATCGTCCACAAGTACAATACGCTTATCACGAACAGTAGCCGAAAGGGGATTTAGCTTTAATCTTACTGCATTTTCCCTTTGCGCTTGAGTAGGATATATAAAGCTCCTACCTATATATCTATTTTTTACAAAACCTGAAACAAGCGGAATGCCGCTCGCCATGCTATAACCTATCGCAGCTTCAAGTCCGCTGTCTGGCACTCCGCAGACAACATCTGCATCCACGGGATGTTCCTTTGCAAGCACAGCCCCCATATTATGTCTTGCTTCATAGACGCTAAGCCCGTCAATAACGCTGTCGGGTCGTGAAAAGTATACATATTCAAATATGCAAAGTCCTCCACAAGGATGAGCTTTAGTTAATTCTACACTTTGATAAGTAATTTCGCCTTTTTCTATAACAATAATCTCGCCCGGCAAAACATCTCTTACAAATTCAAAGCCGCTGCTGTCAAGCGCACAGGACTCCGAGGCCACAGCAATACCTGCATCGTTTCTACCCAAACAAAGAGGGCGATAACCATTAGGGTCACGTACAGCAATAAGCATTTCCGAACTGCATAAGATAACCAGAGAAAAAGCACCTTTTAAATCGTTTGCGGCTTGTATAACCCCGCGTAAAGGGTCACTTTCTTTCATCATACAGTAAGCTATAAGGGAGGAAACAACCTCACTGTCGCTTGTTGCATCAAAGTGTAAACCGTGACTTCTTAATATATCTCTTATTTGTTTAGCATTAGTTATATTACCGTTATGCGCTGTTGCTATACGTCCCGTCAAATATTCGGTGATGAACGGCCCCACATTTTCCTTTGTATTCTTTCCGGTTGTGGAATATCTTGTGTGACCTACAGAAATAGTACTTTTAGGGAGTTTTTCAAGCACCTTGCCCGAAAAAACTTCACTAACAAGCCCTATATCTTTGTGATAAAGAATTTTATTATCAGCGATTACTGCAATTCCCGCACCTTCTTGCCCCCGATGTTGTAAAGACAGCAGGCCGTTGTATGTAATCCCCGCCGCTTCATCGGTTTTTATGCAGACCCCAAAAACAGCACATTCTTCGTGAAGCTTTTCACAATAATCAGTTTGACTAACTTTCATAGGTTTTCAGTATCCCTTCCGCAATGACCCTCTTTGTAGTTCTCGTATCCATAGCCTGACGTTCAATATATTTGTGAGCTTCGCTCTCGCTCATGTTCAAGTAGGATATAAGAATACATTTAGCACGGTCAACAATGCGTATATCTTCAATTTTTTGTATCAGCTTGGTATTTTCCGCTTGCATTGACTTTAGTTTGCTTTGTGAGGCTTTGGCGAGTTTTAATGTTGACCAAAAAAGATTTCTGTTAATGGGTTTGGCAATGGTTATTACTCCGTAATCCTCAACAGCATCAGATACTTCGTCGTAATATTCGCTTTTAACAACAAGGATTACTTGGCTAATACCCTTCGCTGCGATGTGTCGAGATAAATTTTCGCCTGATTCGTCCTTTAATGGTGCGTTAATCACAACTAAGTCAAAATCTTGTTCAAGTAGTAATCGCCTTGCTTCCGAACAAGTCGGTACGGTGACAATTCTGCTTACGGAAAATGACTGCAATACTTCTGTGAAAAAAGTAACACTCTTCTCCGTAATTGAAACAATTAAGATAGTTTCCGTAAAAATCGCCACCTCTCAATTAAATTTTGATGCTTAGGTTATACAAATCTGAAATATCTCTCCTTGTAAAATTTATCCTTATCCTCGGCTTCACAATATTCTTTTGCCTCTGCTTTTTTGAATGTGACATATTTAAGGAGCATTTCATCGCCAATAACGCTTTTTACAAACTCAGAGTTTTCAGAAAGAGCAATAGCTTTGTCAAGACTATCGGGTAACAATACGAGCTCCCTTGTAATGCTTTCATCGGCCGAATATAAATCTGCATCAACAGCAGGGGGGAGAGGCAGTCCTTTCTCTATGCCATCAAGCCCTGCTGCAATGATAAGTGCAAAGGCAAGATAAGGGTT
>CAYPQA010000281.1:0-2911 GCA_964412725.1 uncultured Eubacteriales bacterium | reverse complement strand
AGATTAAATACAATACATATATGTTTAGTAGATGATTAAAAAATAGTGAGAAAATTTTAGAAATGGTGAGATTAATGAAAATTTCAGCAAAGGGTAGGTATGCCATTGTATCTATGATTAGCATAGCGCAAACAGCACCACAAGAAGGTTGCGTCACAGTCGTAAGTCTTTCGCAGAGGCTTGGTATTTCCAAAATATATCTGGAACAAGTATTTTCAATGCTTAGACGTAGTGGATTGGTGAACTCCATAAAGGGGGCACAGGGCGGGTATCAGTTGTCGCGCCCAGCGCCAGAGATTTCTGCTTTTGATATTCTTTTGGCTACTGAAACCAGCATGTTTGAAGATGTGGACGAAACGGTAAAAGATACCGCCCCTGCTATAGAATCGGCTATGAGGGGTATGCTATTTGGTCCCATAAACAAGGTGTTAGCAAACATTTTGAAAAGTGTTTCACTTATGGATCTATTGAACGAAGTAAATTGCTATTCAAATAACGAGGGATATATGTACTATTTATGAGTGTCGTCTTTTTCGTCTGATAAAACCCCTCTTTTGCCGAAACAAGCAGGATGATTGAATACGGCATTAAGCATCAGACAGAACAGAAAATAAAAATATCGGTGCCGTATTTGCAGCGGTAAGTCTGATCGCTCATGCGTTGCTTTATCAGTTTTTGTCGAAAAGTTAGGCTATAGTGATGAGATTTATTTTTGGGCATTGGTAGGTCTTTTACACGATTTGGATTTTGAAATCTATCCGCAGGAACACTGCATTAAGCAACAAGAAATTACGCGTGAATACGGACTTAATGAACGCTTAATTCGTGCAACGGCAAGTCACGGGTATGCTCTTACAGTAGATATTGTGCCGGAGCATGAGATGGAAAAAGTCCTTTACGCTATAGATGAACTGACTGGCTTAATTGGTGCGGTTGCAATTATGCGTCCCTCCAAAAGCGTTGTTGATTTGGAAATAAAGCCTGTTAAGAAAAAATATAAAAACACAAATTTTGTGGCCGGATGCTCTCAGGATGTAATTGAGGTCGGAGAGTACAATTATTTTACAGATGAAAAAATCTGTGCCATTGTTTCGGAAATAAAAGCCTGTTATCCTAATTGTGCCATCACACTTTCGCTTGACGAATGGTCATATGATAGTTATAAGGCCTATTTTGATGCAGGTGCGGACCGTTATTTATTACGCCACGAAACTGGTAACGTTGAGCGTTATAAAGTGTTGTACCCAAAGCAGATGAGCATTGAAAATCGCAAACAATGCTTGTGAAATTTAAAAGAAATATTCTATTAAGTAGGTTCAGGTTTTATGGTCAGCTCCCATTATCAAACGACAGCGCATATCATGGAAGATTTAAGGTTTTTGCAACAGTTACAGCCTGATATGATTAGCATAAGCCTTAAGATGTTGATCAGAATAAAACATACTAAACATATAAAAATAAAACATTTTCATAAATCTATTGACATCTTGGTACTTTTTGCATATACTATAACATATTAAACATATATATTAGATATGTTTTTGAATTGATTGGGGGGTGTATGTATGGTAAATATTGCACAAAATCTTACTGATTTAATAGGTAAAACACCGCTTTTGCATCTTGCTAAATACGGCAACAGAAAAGGTGTTAAGGCGAACATAATTGCAAAATTAGAATATTTCAACCCTCTCGGCAGTGTCAAGGACAGGATTGCTTATTCTATGATAGCTGATGCGGAGGAAAAAGGTCTTATTACAAAGGATACTACAATTATAGAACCGACTAGCGGCAACACAGGCGTTGGATTGGCATTTGTAGCGGCAGCTAAAGGTTACAAGCTCATTCTTGTTATGCCGGAGACCATGAGCGTTGAGCGCAGGGCTTTAGTTACGGCATTTGGTGCTGAATTGGTTCTTACGCCTGGAGCCGAGGGCATGAAGGGTGCTGTTCGCAAAGCTGAGGAACTGGCTAAAGAAATATCGGGTTCTTTTATTCCGCAGCAATTTAACAACCCCGCTAATCCCAAAATTCATCGTGAAACAACGGCGCTTGAAATTTTAGAAGATACAGATAAAAACATTGCTGCCTTTGTAAGCGGTGTTGGAACTGGCGGAACGATATCGGGTATAGGAAATGTTTTAAAAGAACAAATTCCCAGTGTAAGGATTATTGCCGTGGAGCCTAACGATTCACCTGTACTTTCTGGCGGAAATCCAGGGCCGCACAAAATTCAAGGTATCGGTGCTGGATTTATCCCCAGTGTTTTTGACAAGAGTGTTGTCGATGAAATTTTAACAGTTAAAAATGAGGAAGCGTTTGAAGCATCCCGAGAGGTTGCAAGGATAGAAGGTTTGCTTGTGGGCATATCATCCGGTGCGGCATTGTACACAGCTACGCAAATTGCACGACGACCTGAGTATGAAGGTAAAAATATAATCGTTTTATTGCCGGATTCGGGTGAAAGGTATCTTTCTACACCACTCTTTACCGGAAACTAATATGTTGTTAGGAGAGAAAGCTATGTTAATTCAATTGTATCGTAAAGCTGATAATATGTGCATGTGTTGTGTTGTTTGTGAAAACAACACTTCTTGTCGTGCAAGAATAATTGGCTTTCCAAATGCAATTGCTAAGAGCATAGTTCGATGTATAAGATAATATATCGACAACTTGTTTTTTTATTTTTTAAAGCGTTTGGGTGTCGGCGTTCGTAAGAACGCAAAGCTCAAACGCTTTTATTTTTTAATTTGGAAAGATGATTTATCATGGGTATATATAAACATGGTTGTGTATCAAATTTATTGCAACAATTCTATCCTGCCAAAGAACCACACATTAATAACAAGTCCAACTGCGATTTTATGCATCTGAGCAGTTTTAGAAAAACGGATGCCTTTTCTCACCAATC
>CAYPQA010000280.1:0-2922 GCA_964412725.1 uncultured Eubacteriales bacterium | reverse complement strand
CCGTGCTTGACGAATACGACAGGACTGTTAATTTGCCGCCCAATAAACGCAGCTATGATTCGCCGGACATTAGTACGGCAACTGATATAGACTTCAAAGACGTTAAACTTGATGTGAGGGTTTACCCGATTGATGAGCCGAAAGGCAATGTAAAAGCGTTCGCAAGTGTTTCTGTAAACGACATCGCCATTCGAGGTATCCGTGTTATTGAGGGCGAAAAAGGAACATTCGTTTCAATGCCGCAAACGCAAGACAAGAAAACCAATGAATACCATGATGTTGCTTTCCCTATCAGTGGTGACTTACGCAAGGAAATCAACAAGGCGGTCTTAGAGGAATACAAAGCTGCTGAAAAGACCACCGATAAGTCTTTAGCCAATGGTTTGAAAAAAGGCGCAGAAAAAGCCGTGGGAGCAGCTTCCGAATCGAGAGAATCGGCGGCAAAATCCCGTAAGGCCGGTATGCTTGAATAAGCGTAATGCCACGCCATAAAAAGGAGTAGGATATAATGATAGACGCACGAAAGGATATTATTTTTCGCGACGAAGATTATAAAGAAAAATTCCGCATCAAAGACGGTGACAAAATAAAAATCACCGTTGCTTACGATGGTGAGGAACTGATAAGAAAATGCCGTTTCCTTGATGAAACTCATATGAATGTAGGGTCAACTTGTTTTCATATGGACGAATTTATGGAAAAGATGGCACGGGTTGGCAATAAATACGAGCCGATACCCGACCAAGAAGCAAAACTTGACGTGTTAATAGCTGAACCGGGGCAAGCGCCACGCAATGCCGAGATACCCTTGAGCTTTACTGCTTTGCGTGAAATCATTGGCGGCGAGCCGGAAATTATAAGCAAGGATAAGTTTTCGGCTGTTGTTCAAGGTACGAATGGTAATGGCACAATCGTTGTTTGCGGAGTTAAAGGTGACAACTTAACAAGTCTGCACCCTTATGACGCACAGACAAAAAAGCGTGAGCTTACGGAGCGTGCTTCGGCAACAGAAGAAAAAAGTAAACCGTCTTTGAGCGACCGCTTGGAAGCAGGTAAAGCGAAAGCGGCGGCTCATAATGCTGAACACAAAACCCCCGACACTCCTCAAAAGAAAAAAGATGTAACGGAGCATTAACAAGCGGCGTTAAAGACAAGGAAAGGAGGTTTTTACCTGATTTATGGCATTTGTAAATGTACCCAAAGACCTCAGTAAAGTTAAAACAAAAATTGCGTTAAACCTCACCAAACGTCAGCTTATCTGTTTCGGAACGGCGGCACTTATCGGTATACCTACCTATATATTCACTCGTAGTGCAATCGGTAACACCGGTGCGGCACTCCTTATGATAGGTCTTATGTTACCCCCGTTCTTTCTTGCTATGTACGAAAAAGACGGGCAGCCTGCCGAGGTCATTTTACGGAACTATATCCGTGCCCGTATCTACTGGCCGGGAACTCGTCCGTACAAGACGGAAAATCTTTATGAAATACTGGAAAAGGAGGGAAAAAGCATTGCAACCGAAAACAAGAAAGCAGCACAAGCAACTGTCGGAAAACGTCCGGCAAGAAAAGGCAAGCAGCAAGGACGAAAGAAAAACCGCAACAAACGTAAAAAATAAGAGTAACCAACAAAAGCCGTCCGGCACAAAATCGGGCGGCTTTTTAACGTCTATGGCGGGGCGTTTATTCGGTAGAGCAGATAAACCGACAACAGTTCAGCAATCTATACCCTATAAAGAAATGTACCGTGATGGTATCTGTCGTGTTAATGATAGGCTTTATACCAAGACTATTTCTTTTGGCGATATAAACTATCATCTTGCACAGAACGAAGATAAAACGCAGATTTTCGAGAATTACTGTGACTTTCTCAATTATTTTGACAGCTCCATCGGAGTTCAGATTTCAGCCGTAAATCAATACGGCAACGCAGAGGAATTTCTCAAATCTATTGATATACCCTTGCGTGGTGACAATACAGACAGCCTTTGCGTTGAGTTAGCCGATTTTATCCGAAGTCAACAAGCAAAGGGTAATAACGGACTTGTCAAAACAAAGTATGTCACTTTCGGTATTGAAGCTGATAACCCCAAGGCCGCGAAACTCCGTATTGAGCGTGTGGAAGCGGATATTCTGAATAACTATAAAAACCTCGGTGTACCGCCAAAATCACTTTCCGGCATGGAACGGCTTGAACTGCTTCACAGTATGCTCCACCCGAGCGGTAACGAGAAATTCCGCTTTAACTGGAAATACATTCCACATACAGGGCTGTCTACCAAAGATTTTATCTCCCCAACGTCCTTTGACTTCCGTGACGGCAGAATGTTTAAAATGGGCGAACATTACGGTGCAGTTAGCTATCTGCAAATCCTCGCTCCTGAACTTACGGACAGAATGCTTGCGGACTTCCTCGACCTTGATACGGCGGTCACGGTAACGCTTCATATCAAAAGCATTGACCAGTCGGAAGCCATAAAGACAATAAAACGCAAGCTGTCTGACCTCGATAAAATGAAAATTGAGGAACAAAAGAAAGCTGTAAGGAGCGGGTACGATATGGACATTATTCCAACCGACCTCGCCACTTACGGTAATGAAGCGAAAACGCTGTTAGAGGACTTGCAGAGCCGTAATGAGCGTATGTTTTTGGTTACAATTCTCGTTTTGAATACGGCGAAAACGAAGCAGAAACTTGAAAACGATGTATTTGCGACGGCAAGCGTGGCTCAAAAATACAACTGCACCCTCAACCGCCTTGATTGGCAGCAGGAACAAGGTTTTATGAGCAGCCTACCACTCGGCTTGAATCAAATCCAAATCAAGCGTGGGCTTACTACTTCGTCTGTTGCAATTTTCGTACCGTTTACGACTTGTGAACTTTTTCAACGTGGTGAAGCCTTGTATTACGGGTTAAACGCA
>CAYPQA010000279.1:0-2926 GCA_964412725.1 uncultured Eubacteriales bacterium | reverse complement strand
CAAAGCCATTATGACTGAGGCATGGATATATGGGCGTATATCCAATGAAAATGAAAGGTCTGAGGACTCTATTGATAATCAGATTGAGATAGCCAAGGCCTATATCAACGAAAAAAACGACCTTACTCTTGGCGGCGTGTTTACAGATTTAGGTTTTTCGGGTACAAATTTTGAACGCCCCGGCTATTGCGATATGCTTGCCGGTATCCTACGCAAACAGATACACTGCGTTGTGGTTAAAGATTTATCACGCCTTGGCAGGACATATATAGAAGTTGGTGAATTACTTTTCGATACCTTTGTAGAGCATAACGTCCGTTTTGTATCAGTGAATGACCGATATGATAGTTTCGCTGATGATGCCGGCAGAAAAAAGCTGCTAATTCTATTCAAAAACCTTGTTAATCATATGTATAGCAAGGATTTGGGCAAAAAAATACGCTCGTCCTTTGAAATGAAACAGAAGAAAGGCGAATTATTGGGCTGTGTACCGCCGTATGGATATATGTATACAACAGAGGGTGGTGGTAAACACCTTCAAATAGAACCTGAAGCCGCTAAAATTGTCAAACTGATATTTGATATGCGGTTGCGTGGGGACAGTACGATAAAAATAACTGAATATCTCAATAGCAATAATATCCCCAATCCCCGTGCTCATTACAACCAATTAGGTATTACAAGCAATTCAAAGTATTTAAGTGATGCCATATGGGGAAACAGTTATATCTGCAATCTTTTGGTTAATGAAGTTTATATCGGTGACCAAATACAAGGTAAGCATGAGCGACACGGCAAGAAGGTTCGTACAAGACCAAAAGAGGAATGGGTTGTTCACAAGGACGCTCACCCTGCTATTGTATCACGAGAACAGTTTGATGCCGTTCAAGCATTGATTGCCGAAGCAAGCGAAAAGTACAAAAAGCGTGGTAACACGTTAGATAAGAATATCTATGTAGGTAAGATATTTTGCTCTCGTTGTGGCAGAGCCGTTATTCGCCAATACCATGAATCAAAGGGTAGATACAAATACATCTACCAATGCCGGAGTTGCCGCAACGAATTGAGCCGTACTCTTGGCGTTGGCACTATAAAAACCTTGCCGCTTGAAGCACTCGAAAATACCGTTCGTTCAGTGATTGAAAAGCAGATAAATATATGCCTTGATATGAAGTTATTATTGGCTGATATTTCTGCTTCTGAATCTATTGTAAGCAAAAGGCAAACCCTGTTGAATGAGCGTAGTCGCTATCAGAAAGATGCCACCCGTGCAGAAGAAATGCTGTCGGCGGCTTACACTCATCATTTGCAAGGAATACTTGATGAAAATGAGTTTGCGTTGGCAAGGTTAAAGTTTGAGAGGGATAAGCAGAATGCCGAGGTAGGATTTGCCCGTGCAGAGCAAGCTTTGAAAGAGTATGACATTGATACGGTTCAAAAAAACGAAGGGCTTATCAGTTTCAGCAATTTCAAAGGTTTTACAACGATTGACGAAACCATACTTGATGCACTGGTAAACAAAATTATTGTTACTCCAGTTTCCAATGATGTCGAAGTTGTACTTAATTTCAAAGACAGCTTTGATAAACTTGACCGCCTTGTGGCAGAAAGTGAGGTAAAGGCAAATGATGTCTGATGCTTATGCTACGGTACGCATACCATCTTTATCCACCTTAACTTATTCTGATGCTGAGTATGTAATCGCCAGATACCTCCGCATATCCCATGAGGACGATAAAAAAGACGAAAGTAACAGCATTACCTATCAGCGTGCATTGATACAAAATTTTGTTGATAAACAGGAGGACTTCAAAAACACAAAAGTTGTTGATTATATAGACGATGGCAAAAGTGGCAGCAACACAGACCGTGAGGCATACCAAAGGCTTATTCAAGATGTGAAGCGTGGTGCTGTTCATTGCATAATTGTCAAAGATTTGTCCCGTATCGGAAGAAACCTCATTGAAGTTGACGATTTGCTGATGAATTATCTTGTGGCATACAAAACAAGGTTTATAGCTATTAACAACAGCTATGACAGCTTTAAGCACCCACTTTCCAATTTGGAACTGGCTGTTATCAATCTTGCAAATCAGCACTATAACCAAGACCTTGCACAAAAGTCCATTACAAGTAAGCATGTAAAAATGAAACGAGGGGAATATTTAAGTTGTTTTGCTCTGTTCGGGTACAAAAAATCTGAAAAAGAGAAAAACAAGATTGTCATTGATGATGAGGCATCAGGATATGTGCGTCTTATGTTTTCCCTTGCAATAGATGGGCATAATCTTTCGCAAATAGCAAGGATATTGAACGCACAAGGCATTCCTACACCAAGCGAATACAAAAAGCGTCATGGTATTACCGGCGGCTGGAGAGTAATTGACCCCGAATATAGTTTTTGGTGCAATGCTCTTGTAGGACGCATTATCAATGATGAACGCTACACCGGCAAGGGTATTACCAATATGTATAAGGTAAAAACACCCGGAAAAAATGCTGCCTTACTTCGACCTCGTGAAGAATGGATTATTGTGCCTAACGCACATGAAGCTATTGTTTCTGATGAGGATTATCAAAAAGCACTTGCCCGGCTGAAAAGGTCAAAATTGGATAATGTGCCTATTGACCACATCTTTTACGGAAAAGTAAAGTGTCCGATATGCCGACGAACTATGAAGCGTTCCGGAAAGTACAATCCTCATTTCAGATGTGGAACAAGTCATTTTACTGAACATTATGAGTGCCCGAACATTTCGGTGTCGCAGGCCGACATTGAAAAATCGGTTCTCTCGTCCATTCATGTATATGCAGCATCTTTGATTGAGCATGAAGAAGTCAAGTTGGCTGTTATCCGGCAAAACGGCTCAACTAAATCTGAGCTTGAGGGGCGTATACGCACAGAGGAAAAGAATATTAAACTGCT
>CAYPQA010000278.1:0-2965 GCA_964412725.1 uncultured Eubacteriales bacterium | reverse complement strand
AACCCTTTATTTCAATGTTGAAAATAAAGGTGAATATGAGCCTCTTGTCTCCTTTGCAGGTAAAAATTGGAACCCCGTTTTGTTAAGTGAAACAAGCTCAAATGGTGCGACGTTTCATTATTATAAATGTGACATTGATAATTGGTTCTCAAGAAATGTTTCTGATATGTATATTGACCTCTGGGATGCAAAAAACCCAAAAATTGAAACGCTTGCTGCAATAATTTATGCACAACATGACCCATCCGGCTATGTATATGATGTCGATGCTCCTGATGAACGAATCGTGGGTGCAACGGCAATCCTTCAAAAATTAGTTGGTGGTGAATGGAAAGAGTGGGTTGACCCCCATATGGTTCAGGAAAACCCACGAATAACTAATAGTGAAGGCAAATACGAGTGGTATGTTGAAGAGGGTACGTATCGTGTGCTTATCTCAAAAGACAAATATACAAATGTCATTGATGAAGGTGGGGTAGCAATTGCAAATATGCCTGACGGCTCGTTTAATAGTGAAATCCCCAACGGTTCTCAAATTATAGTGCTTCCTCCGCATTTTTACGTAAATGTTCCGCTTAAGCGCACTGAATACACCCTTTCTGTAAATGGTGGCACAGGCGGCGGCAACAAGGCTTGGGGTAGGGATGTTATCGTTACGGCGGGTACTGCTCCAAGTGGGCAGAGGTTTAAGCATTTCACGGCGACAGGACTTTCAAACGCTACCTATACAGCGAATCCTTTAACCTTTACAATGCCTGATAATACGGTTTCTATTACAGCGGTTTATGAGAATATACCGCAAAATTCCCATACGGTAACAGTAACCGGCGGTATAGGTAGCGGCTCTTATGCTGTTGGGGAGAGTGTTACCGTTACAGCTGGTACTGCTCCAAGTGGGCAGAGGTTTAAGCATTTTACGGCGACAGGACTTTTAAATGCTACCTATACAGCAAATCCTTTGAGCTTTATAATGCCTGATAATGCTGTTTCTATTACGGCGGTTTATGAGGATATACCAAGTGATGGTGGTAGTACTAGTGGCAGTTATGGTGATGGTGGCAGTGCTAGTGACAGTGATGGTGGCAGTACTAGTGACAGTGGCGGCTTCACTAATTCGCGCAAAGATGAGGTTGAAGTCAAAAAGGCTGAAGAATTGGCAATAGATAAAAAACTGGAGCCAGAGAATAAACCAATAGAGAACATACCGATTATAGATTTGACCACAAAGGTTGCAAACTACATCGACGTTCCAACGAACACTTGGTACTATGCTGCTATTTCACTGGTAACACGCAAAGGTCTATTTAAAGGGACTTCAGAAAATACATTTGAGCCTAACACTCTAATGACAAGGGCGATGTTTGTGACCGTACTTGCAAACCTTGAAGCTGTGGATCTGTCAGCATATAATAAACCAACATTTAGTGATGTTGAGGCAAGCGCTTGGTTTGCAAAGCAGGTTGCATGGGCAAGCGAATTTGGTATTGTAAGTGGTGTTGGAAACAACAATTTCGCACCAAACAGTCCAATCACTCGTGAAGAAATGGCGGTTATGTTTAACAATTATCTTAAGATAAAGAATATAAACCTTCCTAAAAATGGAATCGACGTAGCTTTTGCGGATATCAATACAGCTAGTGACTGGGCACAAGAAGCAATCGTCAATATGCGAAGTGCAGGAATTATTAATGGTTTTGGTGATAATAATTATGCATCAAGGGAAACAGCAACACGCGCACACGTTGCGCAAATCTTTGCAAACTACCTTAATATAATGGATAAATAAGAGGCATTTTGCATTTAATCTCATATAAAAATAAACCCCCCAAAGGCACCATGTATCCTTCTTGTGGCTTTGGGGGGTTTTATGAATTTGTCTGCTAAGGATCGGAGTGATTATTAGTATACTGCTTAACGCTAAAAATCTGCACTTCTTTCTTCGCGAAATGGCACAAACTTGCCTCTACAAGTTTGCAAACGCTCGAAACAAGTGCGATTTTAATGCGTTAAGGAGTGTATTTCAAAATTTGATTAGGTTGCAAAAAACTTCTGGTTGTAAAAACAAGGAAATATCAAAGCCATTTATTGAGGAATTTGTTCTAAATAAATTATCCGAATATGTTTTTTCAGATAAAGTATCTTTTCTTATATGTTTGCAATAACGTTAATGTGCCAGATGCATTTTGGAGCATTGTTTCATATTCTTTAATTGATTTTCTTCTTTGCACTTGCCCTAATATCTTCTTAGCAAACAGTTGCACTCGGTTAGTGATGGTTACATTCCGGTATAACAAAAGCCTTACAAGAGAAACACTTTTTCTTGTAAGGCTTTTGTTGATATTTGAAATCTTTCCTGTTTGACAGTAACCCAAATTCCAGTATAGAAACAAAATTAGTTCATCAGCCTATTTACAAAAGAAAAATTATATGCTACAGTAGACAGACAGTCGGTCTATTTGAAAGGAGATTATAATGAGAACCATCAAAGAACCAGAAGAACGCAAAAATGAAATACTTGATGCCGCACAGGCTCTTTTCGCTCAAAAAGGTTTTGACGGCACAAGCACAAACGATATTCTCGAAAGGGTTGGCATTGCACGGGGAACGTTGTACTACCACTTTAAATCAAAAGAGGACATTATGGATGCTTTAATAGAGAGGTATAATACGCAGATTCTAACGGCAGCGAAAGAAATTTCGGAAGATAAAAGCATATCTCTATTAGAGCGGATGATTGGTGTTATTAAGGCGATAAATATTAGCGAAAATGAAGGCCAAGAAATTATAGAACATATTCACAAGCCGCAGAACGCATTGATGCACAACAAAATACAGAATGCAATTATTAGTAGTATCACACCAATATTAGCTCAAATAGTTCGTGAAGGTAATGAACAGGGAGTATTTGATACGCCTTTTCCTTATGAATCTATGGAAATGGTTGTAGTTTATATAAGTACGATTT
>CAYPQA010000277.1:0-2981 GCA_964412725.1 uncultured Eubacteriales bacterium | reverse complement strand
GTCGGTTGGTCAATTTGAAACAAAAAACCGCTCTTTCCGTATCTGCCGAGTTTGCTTTGGTCGTAGCGTTCGCTATCCATGCAAATGCTGACGGCTTTCAATGCAACCGCCACTTCTTTGCTCCCCTCGAAAAGCTCATGTTCCCATAAAAATTCACATTCGATATTCAAAAAACACTCTTTGATTCGCGGCGCATTGACCTTTGAGGCTTTCTCCGCCGTTAAGCCGGAGGCAGTGATTTCATCTGTTTCAAACTGATTATTACCAATCGTTTTAATACAGAGGTCATAAACGTCGTTTGAAGGGAAATTTAACACACACACCTTTGTTTCTTTCAGCGATTGATACATATGTCCGCCTTTATCAACTTTTCCCAGGATACAAATAAAGTTGTCAGCTCCGCTTCCCGCAAAGGTAGACCAAGATTGTAGACAGGCGTTTTCCTTACCATTAGATTTCCAACCTGTGACGACGAATACCAACGACGGCATGGCTGTCACAAAATCATACCATGACATATTGCCGTAGGCTGCCAAGTATTGCTCAGTAAATTTCTCTGGCCTTTCAATAATAGAAATTTCTTTTTTCATAAAGAATCTCCCCCTTTTATTTCAATAATAACATAACAAAAGCGTCAACATCAAGCAGACTTAACATTATAACCCTATGTTTTCTGGCTCTTTTGTCACCTCATTGATGAGCGTATATCTCTTGGTTTATGGTGTTTCTTAGCTGGAGAATATAGGTGTCCGAACGTGGATAGACCTTAAACGTTATGGGGTCTGAGAGTTGATGCTCCAATAAATTTAAAACATATTGTCTGTTGGTTAGACTTTCAAGCAACTCCATAGCGCGTATGTCACACATTGCGTGATATAAAATCATCATTCTTATTGATTCTTCAGGTATGCCGTCTTCTCCGGGATAAACTAAAAACGGGTCACCGGATGGGAAGGTTCCTCCTGCATCTGTAGTTAGATATGGATTTATGGGATAAATGGAGTGCTTGCTGTTGTAAAAATTATAGCCCCAATGAAGTATACCGTCGAGGCCGTACTTATAGATTTGTGTCGCATATATTCTATTTCTGGATGAGGGCATTGCTATAAAGCGGTTGCTTACATCCAGAAACTGAGCTGTGCAATAGTATGACCAAAGAGGTGCCACCTTGTTTTCCAAAAACGGTTCAATACAGTCGGTTGCGCAAACAGGAATATCAACAGCACCTCTTTGATACAATTCAAAATCTGACAATGCATCCATTGTCTTAAAGCCTTGTATGAATTTTGAAACGTATTTGTGAAGCTTTACATAATCATCTAAATGTATTTTTTCTGGTTCGTCCGAGATGTGAAAATATGTTTTATCTTGAAGCCCCAATTCTTTAAGCAAGCGAGTTAACTGCGGCAGATAAACGGATAAAAATTCCGTGTATTCCGCACCCAAAGAAGGCGTGTCCCAACCGAAAATCTGTGTTTGCGCCCCTTCGGTACCCTGTGCAATTATCTTAGGGGCTGATTGCCCTCCCCATTGCGTGAACAGATGCGACATCTCAAAATATTTTATTCCAATGCGAGTACACATATCTATCCAACGTTTTAACTTATCAAATCCAAAGCTATACTGCCCATCTTTTATAAAAACATCAACAAGCTGGATGGTTTTACGTTCACCGCCCTTTGCAGTGTCAAGCGGAGGTGTGAAGTGCGGGGTTAAAATAGTATTAATACTACGCTTAACTGCAATTTTCAGAAATCCCTCCATAATACGCCAGTGTTCTTCACTGAAAACGTCGACTTTGTAATAAATGGCTAGGCAGTCGCCATGAAACCACTCGCTTCGCTTTAGCTTTTGCGATGGTAAAACCGCGTTTATAACCGTAACATTAGTTGAAACCGAAAATAACTCCTTGTTATCTATGCCAAAAAAAGATATGCTTATCGGAAATTTTCCAGCCGTTCCATCAGCAGGCATCTCAACGTCAATCCAAATACTTTTCCAATTTCCTTGACTAACCGTGATAATGTTCCCATTTTTAAGCGGAGTTAATAGATCGGGATACATGCCCGGCTTTGTACGTAAATATCCACCGTCTGTATCTAAACTTGTCGGAAATGAACAGGGTACATTAACAACATCTCTAACGGTTATAAATTCATTTATAGGCGAATTTATTTTAACAAATGCCCATTCCGTTATTAAGCAATCTATTTGATATGCGACCTGAAAAGAAATGGTTTCGTTTAATAGCATTGTGAACTTTGAGCATTCAGGCTTAAAAATTGGTTCCTTATCTAAGAAAACCTTTTCAAGTGAACTTAATATTATTGCGCAATTTTTAGATTTCGAACTCATTATAACCTCTCCCTTTGTAACCTCTAAAAACCCCTTGTTAATGCCTTAAAGCTATTACCATATTCAAGGTTTTTGTTGCGTCCAGAAAACTGTCTGTATCATCGGAAACAGCAAAGAAAATGTGGGTGGCTTTTCTGTCTTTAAACAGGATAAACTGGCGGCCTAAATTTCCTATAAGCTGTTTGGAGCCGTCTTCTCATAAAACAGTACGCGAATATGCCAATTCTCCTTGGCATATCTCCCAGTTTATCCCATCTTGAGAATAGCCATGAACGCCTACATATAGTTCGCTGCATATGGTACAGAACCGCACCAAACCCAATACTCTTACATAAAAAAGCCCCATTTCTGGGCGCGGGTAGCAATCTCTCTATTGAATTTTTCAATTATTCATTTTAAATCCCCCTTTTTAACGTCGTTGTAAAAAAACAGGGACACGGTTAAATAATTATGTCCCTGTTTTTTTATATTTTTTATTCATACATATCAATTACACTGCTTTAAAACAGTATCAAGTGGCAACTCATCCAAGGAAACATCAAAATTTGAACATTATTACTGAATACATACTCTTAACGCATTAAAATCGCAATTGTTTCGAGCGTTTGCAAACTTGTAGAGGCAAG
>CAYPQA010000276.1:0-2982 GCA_964412725.1 uncultured Eubacteriales bacterium | reverse complement strand
AGATATAGCGTACAGAATCAGAGTGCGAACGGGCAGAATGCAAATAGCCAGAACCTGTTGGATCCAAAGAATCCGAAAGACTTTGTAAAAACCTACATCCACCAAGACCGCCTTGGCAGCACAAGCTATGTGTCGGATGAATTAGGCAATATGCTTGCTTATGTGAAACAAGACGAATGGGGAAGGGTTAAGGAGATAGTTGCACTTAATCCGAATACAAGTAGTCCGGACGCTGGCAGACCATCAGTTGACCGAACATCTCTCGCAGACTTCACAGGACATGGGTACGACAACATACTTGATGTATACTACGCACAGTTCAGAATGTACGACCCGGTTAACAAGCGGTTTATATCCGAGGATGTTTCCAAGAACGGGGTTAACTGGTATGTTTACTGTTCGAGTAACCCTATAATGTTTGTTGATCCTAATGGGTTGGCAGCGGTGTATCTGCGTCAATATGTAGAAAGCCGTGGCGGCTACGTCTTATGGGATGAAAAAACAAAGGTTGCAACCGCACACTTAAACGGAAAGAGCATATCAAGTAACGATCCTAGTAGGTTTGTTATAATACAAAACTCCGTAATGGTTGACGATGCTGTGTTAATTCAAGCCTTTGGATTAAACAAAGACGGAACAGTGCCTTATGCGGGTAACTCCCCAGCATTTCCTTCAGGCAATAGCACAATCAACTCAAATGGTGTTGTTATCGGGAGTAATAAGACACCACCTCAAAACAATGTTTCGTATCCGTCTGTAGGTAATCAGCCTCAGAACAATCAATATCAAAATATAGACCCTGTTGCGGGAGCTACAAGGGGCTCGTTTAATTCTGCTAATTCGTATAATCAACACGCAAATTTACTAGTGGCAGGTGCTATTCAACGATTTGCGTCAAATCCACAAGCCATACAATATTTGAAAGAGGTAGGGTTGTGGATTATATCTATAGTGTTTGGCTCAGCTTTACTTGATTATACTGTTGACGATTTTGTTAATGACATAAAAAGTGTCTCTTCTTGGGCTTATAACGGTATAAAAAGTTGGGTAACTGGCCTGTTTAATAACGGCAGCAGCACAACACAACAAAAAACTCAAAAGGAAACAAACAGGACAGTGCTTCAAGAAACTGTCTCCTTAATGGTTGATTCCGGAGTTGATCCTAAAAAGTTAACCTATGATGACGTCGCTAGGTATGCCGCTCAAGCTAGGACTAATATTCTTTATCCTTCTTCTGTAGGTGGTGACGCTACAGTCTCAGGAGGAATTTCAGTAAATGCATCTGGAAGAACTATAACTGTTGATGGCACAAAATATAACTGTGATACGAAAGCAGAAGAGGTCACCCTCACTATGCAAAACAATAAGGATACCTATTATCCAGCAGTATTGGCAGATGGAGCAGTATGGGTTGCACCTGTTGCTATACCTAGAAGTGTGGCCTTAGCTATAATGTCATTTAATAGTAGTTCAGCAGGTGTCTTCGCTATTAAAGAAAGTGATTCTAGAGGTCTTTGCTCTAGTTTGGGAGGCTATCGCGGACCAGAGCAAGGAGGAAGTACATCTGGTTGGTGGCCGCATTATCATGGCAACAATGTCCCTAAAGCACATTGTTGGTATATTGATTGAAACTAGCTTATACAAAGTTGGCTAATAGTGATTTTTATGGACGCTTGTCTTAGGCAAGCGTCCAACTTCCAAAACAAGGTGATATTATGAGGTATATTACAAAGAAAGTGTATTACTCAATGCGTTTTTATGGATACTTTTACTCTAATCTCAATTTATCTTATGAGGATTTCCTTCAAGAAGAAGCACATGCTTATAAGTGTTCGGAAAAACATAATGAAGATACAGAGATAGCAAAATTAACTTATGAGAAAAATTTTCAAAATAACTTTAACGACCATGTCTTTCACTATGAGAAAGTTAAAAGTATTACTTTCAACAAAGAAAATAAATTGAAAACCTTAGAAAGTAATATTTATTATCAGCTAAAAGATTTACAGAGGAAGTATGTTGCCCAAGAAAAATCTCTTTTTCAAATAGTGATGGAGAATGCCACTGTACTAAGAAATGGTGATTATTCTGAAGGTATACGGAAACTAGCAAATCTGGATAAACATGACATTGAAATAATATCTTTCGTTTTCCAAAACACTAATCTCAAAGTGATTTTTGAGATTGATCAGGGTATCTGTGAAACTTATATTTTTCATACCATTGAGAACGTGAACAACATGAATATAACTGGAACTAACAATTATCATGTCGCTTATGAGGAAATATTTATGAGAGAAGATGGCACGTTTGAATATAATATGCTAATCAGAAAATGGGGTAATCAGATTTGTAATGAAGATATTCGTGAAGTGTCAATTCAATTTTACGATGTTGAGGTTGGAAATAGATCACTTCCCGAATAGAAAAAAGAATTAAGTGGTCTGTAAACCATCTATAACCAAAAAAACCAAGTCACAAAGGTCATCTAACCAGATGACATAATAGCATACTGTGAAGGAGGACTTGCCATAATATTCTACCTATGATGAAAACGGCTTTATAAGCAAGATAGCATGAAATCTATAAAAACCCCTGACTTTTTTGTGTAGTTGCAAGCAGTATGCAACGATAACACGAAAAAGCCAGGGGTTTTTGTGGGTGACAAACTTACGCATTCGGTAACGAAGCCCTGTTCGTACATGACAAGGCCGGAAAGCTTTTGAGCATGACAAGCCCGGAGGGTAAGGTTGAAACCTACACCTACTCCACAGCCGGTAAGCTCCTAAGCGTAACAGACAGCTACGGTTACACCACAACCTACAATCCCAACGGCAACGGACTTGTAACCTCTGAGACGGACAAGCAGGGTAACGTCAAAACCACAGCCTATGATCCGTTAGGTCTGCCCACCGAAACCACGGACTTTGGGTGGTGTAGTAAAGGGGTTGACATCTATTGTAAAATTTTGTAAAGTAGTGC
>CAYPQA010000275.1:1302-3000 GCA_964412725.1 uncultured Eubacteriales bacterium | reverse complement strand
TACAGGAATTATCAAAAAGGGCGGCTATCGTTCATGCTAACGGCGTTGACCCATCGGTGGATAACATGCTCAAAATCACGTCGGACGGGCGTAAAATCGGACTTGATCAGCGCCTTATCAATGACATGTTACCCGATGATGAGGGTAGCAAGGTAAATGTCTGTGCCAACAATGTATTTACTTGTTGGCAAGAAACACAGGCAGACCGTCTAACCCAGCTCGTCTTTTGCGACTTTTCTACTCCCAACGCCGATGGGCGGTTTAATGTCTACGACGATATTAAAGCAAAACTCCTTGAAAAAGGTATACCAGAGCATGAAATCGCTTTTATCCACGACGGTGCGACACGTTCCTGCATATAAACCCATGTGAGAGCATGGACAAAAGCAGGCACTAATTGAAAGAGGTAATGTTTCTAAAATTAGTAGAACTGATAGACTGACAGGTGGAATGATGGGGTAACGCCCTGAAACGCCGCCCTAATACTCCGTTGTGCATAGACCAAAAGTCTGGGTGCAAAGCACGGTGAAGAACTGAGGAAGTACACCCTAACGTAAAGCCGAGGAAAGGTTGGCAGAGGTGCTGGCTGTGTATGAAACTTATGGGGTCTATAAAATAGTCATGGCGAGAATGAGAGAAATCTCTGGCAAACTTGCGAATGTACGGGTCTAAAGGATGAATATGCAGAAATGTATATACCACGAAAGTGGAATCGGTGTGGTAAAGTAAAAATCGTCGTTATGAAATACCATATGCCGTTACAGGCGGCATCAAGCCGACAGGCTCAGAGTAAGCGCCTAAAACTATTAATGTTACAGATAAGTTTATCGGAACGTGGTAAGTCAGCGAGCATAGCGGAGAAATCTGCAAGGATTGTTTTACAGGGAAAATTGAAAGCTAGTAGCGAATATTAGCAAAACCTCAACAAGGTGAACCGTTATCAATATAACCTACATTAATCGCTGATGAAAGCGGTGGCACAGTACCTATGAAGCGGGGATAATAAGCCGTGGAGGGATAGCCACTAGTCATTATATACCACGCTATTAGGATTATCATTAAGCCGTAGGGTTCGAGTATGACAAAAAAGTCACTCGTGCAGATGGGAGTGATGTCCTATGCCAAAACAAAAACCAGTAAAATCGCAAAAGTTACTGAATAACGAATATTACGACACTCAAGATGTGTTTGACGAATTATACCAAAGAAGTGCAAAAGGAGAAGCCTTTAGCAATCTTATGAATTTAATTCGTTCGGACAATAATATCAAACTTGTATATCGGAATATTAAAACAATAGCGGGAGCAATACCGCAGGAGTGGACGACATAACGATAAAGCAAATTGAAGATATGAGTGAAGTTGAATACGTTAAATTCGTAAAGGAAAAGTTGAATTGGTACAAGCCAAAGGCGGTTAGCCGAGTTGAAATCGAAAAATACCCCGGAAGCGGAACTTATCGTCCATTAGGAATACCCTCTATAGCAGATAGATTAGTGCAACAATGTATTTTGCAAGTATTGGAGCCAATCTGTGAAGCAAAATTCCACGACAAAAGCTATGGATTCAGACCGAATTGCTCATGCGAACACGCATTGGCACAGGCGAATAGCTATATGTACGCTGGAAAAATGTATTTTGTGGTAGATGTAGACATTAAAGGTTTCTTTGACAATGTAGACCACAGCAAGCTAATAAA
>CAYPQA010000275.1:0-1202 GCA_964412725.1 uncultured Eubacteriales bacterium | reverse complement strand
ATATTTTGCAGGACACACGCCGTTGCCGTAAAAACATTCTATGCGGTAAAGCAATGGCTGAAAGAAAGGCTAAGGCTTGATATTTCGGAAGAAAAATCGAAAATAACCAACCTTAAAAAGCATTACACAGGCTTTTTAGGATTTAAAATGAAAGTGCGAAAGAAAGGCAAAATGTATGTAACTTCAACCCATATGACGGATAAGGCGGTTGAAAAGGTTACAAATAACCTAACCAACCAAGTCGGCGAGATACAAAGGGCTACCAATAAGAAAGATAAGTACGCACAAGTATCAAACTACAATTCAATGGTTATTGGAGTACATAATTATTACAGCATGGCTGTGCAAGTTAGCCAAGACTTTAAGAAAATTGCCCGACAAGTCACCTGTGTAATGAAAAATCGCTTCAAAAAGGATTTTAAGTCTATGAAGCAGATTAAAAAGGCTAATGCCCGTAAACGTAAAAAGGGTAAGAAGCCAAGAAGCTTTGATATAGTTATCAACAGAGCTGTGAATGAAAGATATGGCGCAAGCGACCAAATGAGATACTTAAATGAGTTTGCTATTGCTCCTGTCGGATATGTTAAAATGCGTATTCCCATGAAAAAGGCTCTAATTGTCAATAAGTATACTGTGGACGGCAGGGATAAAATCCATAAGAATCTGAAAATGGACTTATCTGTAATTAGACGACTTATGGAAAACCCTATTCTCAATCGAACGATACAATACGCCGACAATAGAATTTCAAGATTCATAGCTCAATATGGAAAATGTAATGTGACAAATATACTACTACGATACGAAGAAGTGCATTGCCACCATAAAAAGCTGCGGAGTGTCGGCAAAGATGATAGTTATGAAAACTTAGTTATCGTTCACAAAGACATACACAGGCTAATTCATGCAACTGATAACAAAACTATATCAAAATATGTACGGAAATATGGCGAATCAATCAACTTTCCTAAGCTTAATAAACTGCGTAAGGCAGTTGGAAACAGCGATATAAACAATAATGTTTTGGATAATCCTAATGCAAAGTATGTAACGATGGAAAGCCGTGTGAACTGAAAGGTTCATGCACGGTTTGAAGCGGGGGAAAAGGGCTTGCTGATTTTTAGCAATGACCCTTACCTATCGCTATCCAATACCGAAGCCAAGAAAAAGGAGCTTTTCGCCAAAGTCCGTAACGGCCATGT
>CAYPQA010000274.1:0-3025 GCA_964412725.1 uncultured Eubacteriales bacterium | reverse complement strand
AGAACTCAAATCACACCGCGTCGGGACAACCCGGCGCTTTTTTGCGTTATTGGGCCAAAAAAGGGGAGGTGGGTAGTTTTGTGACAAAGTTAAACCTGCCTTTTTTTCTTTTTGAGTGGTACAACTTTTTAGTTGAGTGGTTAGGAGTGGTGAATGGACTTGTTAGGTAAGGGAAATTATCTCCAACCAATGCGCAGGGTTCTCGATACGATTCAGGAAGGCTAGAATGATGAAACGCGAGCGTGACATCGCGAGTAATACCTGCACAAATATTTAAGGTGGGGTTACATAGCGAACGACCAAAATTAAACCATGAAAGGAGGAGCAGAAAATGAACAAGCGTGTAACGAAAAAGACAGTTATTATTGCGATTGTTGGCATCGCAATAATGGTTTTCGCATTGGGTGCTGATACGTGGTTTGGTATTGACCTTGGTATATTCAAGTGGGGAATAATCGGCCTTGCCGTTGGTGTATCCGGTAGTGTTATTTTTTTAGGCCAAGTGATGAGGTGGTGAACGGACTGACAAGAAGGATGATGATAAACGAAAAAAGTAAAAAGTCTGAAACGCAAGCGAGGTATTCGTGAGTAATACCTGCACAAATATTTAAGGTGGGGTTACATAGCGAACGACCAAAATTAAACTGTGAAGGAGAAACATCAAATGGATAAAACTTCAATGAAAACTGCAATGGCAATCGCTCTTATAATAGTCGGAATAGCTGTTTTAGCGATTTTCAATTGGAATGTTTTTGCATTGGATTTGCTTGCATGGGCAAAGATTCCATCGACTATTGTTGGAATACCTTACTGCTTTCGTTATTTCCTAATCCCAAGGAGGTATTTGAAGAAACGCTGAAAGTATATGATTTGTTGAAAGGTGTAAAGTTCCACGTTTCCGATTTTGGCGCAAGTTCTGGTAGTTGGTTATTCAGATGACTGATTAATCTCGGTCATTAGAGCCACAAGGGAAAACATACAGATTGAGTGGAAATTATAACACACAGATGACGCTACGATATGTCATATTTTTGTTGTACTTGTACATCAATGGTGACAACATTGTGTGATATATAAAATGTTTTTTAAAGATTATTAGTTGAACTAATTCGTTATCCTAACAAAAACCTCGTTTATACCTTCGTAAAATCCTACTGTAAAGACAGTCTTTTCATTATTCATCCCCTCTGTTGAGAACTTTTTATACTGCTTGGCCGTTTCGGCAAGGGGACTGTTTTCTGTTATGTCGCTAAAGTCTGTAATACCAAGACGGCTTAACCACGCTTTCGCAAGCTTGTCCGCGTCAAAATCTTTAAGGTCACCTATTCTGAAAGCAAAGCTGTAAACTTTGCCGGTTTCCGCATCTACATATGCCTCTATTAAAGAAATCGGAGAGCCGTCAGTCGGCGAAACACCATCATATTCGATTTGCCAAACTGATACGCTTTTTTGCGGCTCCAGCATATCAACCGCGGAGTAAAGTTTCTGTTTGCATCTATCTTTGTTTTCAAAGCTGTCAATCCCAAGACCATCCTTTATAATAAGAGACAATTCAAAGTTGCAAATTTCCATTGCCGTTTCAGCATCCAACTGACCTTTCAGCAAGCCATATCCGTTTTCCACATAAGCAAAAGAGGCGACGGTATCGTTTCTATTAGTTCGAATGGCTTTTTCACGTAAAGAGGCTGCATAATCACTTTGCAAAATATTGCGATTGTTAAGTGCCATTGAAAGAACATAAAGACGTTGTGGGGTTGTTAAGGAATAGCGGAAACTTTCAGGGGAATTTTCACCATTTTCTTTATGAACGGTGTCAAGTATTGAATTGTCATAAACCTTTGATAATTCTGCGGGTAGGAATATAGAGAGTAGTATCACAGCTATGACTAATATTGAAGCCGCAACTTGTTTAATCAACTCAATCCCCCCTTGCCGTTTGTGCCGTCAACATAAAGCTCAAAGCTTATGCTTGTCCCAATGTCTATTACGCTTTCAATCTTCAACTCACTTCCGTGCAGGCGTGCGATTTCAACGCATAAGGTAAGACCAAGCCCCGCACCATGGCGGCTTCGGGAGCGCGATTTGTCAGCCATATAGAAAGCCTTTGTAACCTTATCTAAATCCTCAGGCGAAATGCCGCAGCCGTTATCTTTGACTGTAAATATATATTTGTTGTCGTTTATTATTCCTGTTAGTTTAATTTCATCTTCTGGTTTCGAGGCTTTAATGGAATTGTCGATAAGATTAGTTAACAACGTTTTAATAAGCACCAAATCACCAATAACTTGACACTCCTCATACTCTAGGATTAGATTAATACTATTTTTTGAAAATGTATCCTTTATATACTCAAACAATGTGCTGGTAAAAAATAGAGACGATGGCGTATTGACGTGCTTTAAAACGATAATATCAAGCAAATTGAAGGATAATTTCTCAAGCCTACGTCCTTCTTGGTAAATATAATCCGCAGACAGCATCAGCTTTTCCTCATCTAATTTTTGAGAACGAAGCATGTCCGCATATCCTATTATTGCAGTAAGAGGTGTTTTTAGTTCATGCGCAAAGGCGCCTACAAACTCTTCTTGTGAGCGCGCAGATTCTTTTAATCTCTCAACCTGTTCTTCCAAGGCGCCAGCCATTTGATTAAAGTCATCTGTGAGCCAACCAAGTTCATCGTTACTGACTTTTTTAGCACGATATGTATAGTCACCTTTAGCCATATTTCTTGTTGCAGTGGAAATAAGCCTCACAGGGCGTGTTAACCAGCGCGAAAGCAAGAAAATTATCAACCCCTCGCATAAAAGAACGATTATGCAAACCTGCCTATATACCAAAAACCCTGCTTCACGTTCGTAAAATACATTAGTAATATTTTTTAGGGTTTCAAGATAAATCTCACGGTCAACTATACTAATTTTAACCGCAGTTTGTATGTAGTAATTATCATTAACAGCCGTAATTTTATAAGCAATTTCGTTGGTTGAGGCCTCACTCAAAATTGAATAGTCAACACAAAATTCTT
>CAYPQA010000273.1:0-3034 GCA_964412725.1 uncultured Eubacteriales bacterium | reverse complement strand
TTCTCACCCCATATCATTATATCATATTATTTATTTAAAGTCACATTGCTATAACGACGGACACTCTTGTCTTTCGCTAACGGTTCCTACTATCAAGCCTGTAACGGACTAATGTCGTTTGACATTTCACCGCAAGCTGTCAAACATGCCGAGCGCACAAAAAAGAAGGATGTTCCCCACTAACGGGTTACATCCTTCTTTTTTATCTATCGTTCATTTGATTTGGGATCAATTGCATCTCTAAGGCCATCGCCTATGAGGTTAATGCTTATAGTTACTGCACTTAGGAATATGGAAGGGAAGACCCATCGCCACCAGTAGTTTGCGATAACCGCAGAGTTTTGGGAACCTGTAAGCATATTGCCCCAAGTCGGACTTGGTTCAACAACACCAAAGCCTAGGAAAGAAAGCGTGGATTCTGTAAGAAGAGAATAGGCAAAGGAGATTGTTGCATAAACTATAACAACGGTTATAACATTTGGGACGATGTGGCGGAAAATGATTTTAAACTCCCCGATGCCCATGGCCTTTGCTGCAGTTACGAATTCCTTTTCGCGCTCTGCAAGAATCTGAGCACGCACAAGTCTTGCCAAACTTGGCCAAGTGAGCACACCCAAGATAACCATAACCATGAATATTCGGCCAACCTCGGAGATTTTGTTGCCTATAATAGCAGAGAGTATCATAGCAAGCGGCAAGAACGGCAATGCGCCCACGATTTCAGCAAAACGCATAAGCAAAGTATCAACAACACCACCAAAGTAACCGGATATGCCGCCTATGATAACCCCTATGATGACCGCGATTATAACGGAAACTGCACCAATGGTCATTGTAAGTCTACCACCCGTCATAATGCGTTGGAAAACGTCACGTCCAAAACTGTCAGTTCCGAAGAGATAGCCGGACAAGCCCCAGTGAGTAACCTTACCGTTTTTATCTATAGCATAGTTCTGGTAATAGCCTGCAAAGAACTTATCTGTGTCGGAGCCTAAGCCAATAGGTATGTTAGATTGGAAGAAGTTATTACGCCCCCAGGAATGAAGTTTTCCATCATCCGTCTTTACAACAAAATGCGTACGCCCCGCCGCAATTTCCACAGTACGTCCCTGGACATCCTCTGGTATGTTCAAAATATCGAAATTATCATTACCCCAAACAAACAGCTCGCCCTTGTCGTTAAGTGCAAGCGCAGCTTGGTCTGTAGCGTCAAGCTCCACAACGTTGCCCATGTTCTCGGGTACACGGTCATATGGAGATTGCTTGTTGCCTAAATGGACAACCTTGCCATCCTTTGTAAGACCCATAACTGTACTGGCTGTTGAAACAACCTTCTTTATGTTGCCTTGGTGCGAGCCTATGGAAAAGTCTATGAGGTTAGAATTTCCCCAGAAATAAACCTTTCCGTCCGCATCAACGGCCATTGAAATTTGATTCCCAGCCTCAATCTGAATAATATTACGTGAATTTGCAACGTTAGGCGGAATCTTGTCGAGATTAAATCTATTCAAGCCCCAAGTTACAACCTGACCATCTTCTGTAAGTGCAAGCGCATGATTAAGACCCGCAGCAATTTTTTCAACCTTTCCTACATCGGGCAAGGTACTCAAACGCTGGTCGGTTTGCCCCCAGATATAAAGACGGCCGTTTCTGTCAAGCCCCAACGCAAAGGTTGCTCCTACATCTATGGCCTTCGCATTATTTTTAAGTTCCTTGGGTACAGCAGACATTGTAAACCCCGGTCGAACATTTTGTTGTGTAACATCTTGGTACGATGTATCCAACGGTACAAAAATAGGATAAATTAGACAGGCTAAAAATACAGCGATAAACACAATAAACCCTGTCAAAGCAATCTTGTTTTCAAGAAAGTTCTTAATAATTGTACGAATTGGACTTTGGATTTGCTCTTCTTCTAGGATGGACATATTATTTTGTCCGAAAAAAAGTCCTTTGATAACCGAAAAAAATGATTTCATATGCCCTCCTAACCTAATTTTACGCGTGGGTCAACGATACAATAAGCTATATCCATAATCAAAAATCCCACCAGTGATATAAGAATCTGGAACATCTGCATGGTTAAAACCACAGAATAATCCAATTGCTTAAGTGAGTCTATAAGCATCTTACCTATACCGTTCCATAAATACATAGATTCAATAATAACGGAACCCGAAAAAAGACCTATGATGGAAGATGTAACAACCGTAACAACGGGTATAAGAGCATTTCTGAAAGCATGCGAATATATAACAACCTTTTCCCTTAAGCCTTTCGCACGAGCGGTTCTTATGTAGTCCATACGTAAGGATTCAATCATTGCGCCCCTTATATAACGCGTTATACTACCAAGCTGGCTTATAACAATAGTTATAATAGGCAGACCCATATGACGGAGGGTGTCGAATGCACGTTCAAGACCTTCACCTGCAAACCCCGGAGAATTCATACCGCTTACAGGAAAAATGGGTATTTTTACAGCAAAAATAAAGATTAAAATAAGAGCAATGATAAACGCAGGTATACTGAAACCAATGACAGTTCCGATTTGAACCACATTGTCAAAAAGAGTAAACTTCTTTGTTGCGGTTATTATACCCAAAGGAATTGTTATGAGGAAAATAAGAGAAATGGAAACGATATTTAATCGAAAGGTATTCATAAGTCGTGGAGCAATTAATGTTTTTACATCAACAAGATATTGCGTTGAAAATCCGAAATCGCCAATAAGCATTTTTCCAATCCATCTAAAATATTGAATATGCAGTGGTTTGTCCAAGCCAAGGCTAATACGCATAGCATCGTAAGCCGCCTTATAGCGGACAGGATCCGTAGATTGTATGGATGAATCAAGCATAAGCCTCACGGGGTCGCCTGGAACGGATTTGTATAGTACAAATAAAATTATTGTCAAAATAAAAAAAACAAAAACCAAGTAAACAAGCCTGCGAGCTATGTATTTTAACACCTAATCACCTTCTTTAATTTTTCAAAAAATCCCTAATACAATTGTGCCTATAGAATAAATCAC
>CAYPQA010000272.1:0-3040 GCA_964412725.1 uncultured Eubacteriales bacterium | reverse complement strand
TAGTAGGATTATACACTTTTTTTGCATATTTTGGAAGATACTAAACAGTTTCTAACGGAGTCATCCAAAATGAGGGTATCCTCAATTTGGATTCAGTACAAAATATAAATGGTAAGTATTCAAACTAAGTAAACTTTAACTAATGGTTAATATCGTTAGTTTTAAAAATATAAGCCCTTAGTTTTCTATCTATTGCGGAGCTCAGGTCAATAAGGTTTGTGATTTATATTGTGCAATGTAATAATGCTAACAAAAATAACTCTAACGTATTTTTAAATAAGGCAAGATACTTAAAAACGAGAAGGCGGCTACAGGCGTGGGTAGCCGCCTTCTCGTTTTTATTATACATTAACATATTCAGCAACATCTTGCAGTGAACAATTAAGTATTTTGCAGAGAGCATCAAGGGTATTTGTCGATACAGATTGGTTCGCTTTTAACCTTCGCACAGTTGAACTGCTTATTTCGCCCTTAACTTGTAGTGTATACGTAGTTGCGCTTTGCTTTTCATAGTTTCCCATAACGGAGTGTATGAAATCATAATAAATTTCTCCTTTGCATGCTTTACATATGTCTATTATTGCCTATAATATAGTTAAAGCGTTATAGGCAATATTGACTATATATTATTAATTACCGTTTTTTGCGGAACTATTTTGGGAGGACATTAGAACATGAATGTAAAGAAATGCTGTGTCACGGGGCACAGAAATTTGCCAGCTGGTAGGTTAAGTTTTGTGGAGAAAGAGCTTCGCAAAGAAATTTTGAGGGCAATTGAAGATGGATATACTCACTTCATCTCAGGCTTTGCTGATGGTATTGACCTACTACTTTCATCAATAGTAGTGGAAATCAAACAAAATAACCCTCATTTACAACTTGAGGCTGCAATTCCTTTTGTTGGTATTATAAAAACCAAGGATAAGAAATTCCATGAACTATTTCAGCACTGCGACAAGGTAAGTATTTGCTTTGAAAAATACTCAAAATTCTGCTTTATTATACGTAACCGCTACATGGTGGATAATTCAGATCGAATTATTGCGGTTTATGATAATCGTAATAGCGGTGGCACTTTCAGCACTATAAATTATGCATATTGGCAAGAACGTGATGTTAGAATTATTAAGGTTTAGGGTTGCTACTTTAAGACACATTTCGTTGAAAACCCACGATATACTCACTTCGAATAAATCTAAAAATCACATGATAACCTCGAATTTTATTCTCCTTAACACATTAAAATCGAACTTGTTTCGAGCGTTTACAAACTTGCAGAGGCAAGTTTGCATCATTTCGCTAAGAGCCTGTTTAATATCTCGCTTTTAGCGTTAAAGAGTATAACCACTTGCGACTTGCTTGAGTTACTAAGTTCTGTTATTATAATAAAAGCATAACCCAAATTAAATTAGCTTTATGAAAGGAATGTTTTTATTGAAAATCAGAACAGCAAATGTAACAGACAGTGACGCAATTCTAAGCATATATGCACCGTTTATAACCGACACCTTTGTTTCATTTGAAACCGAAGTACCAAGCTCAGAAAGCTTTAAAAAAAGGGTTGCCGCGATTAGTAACGGCTACCCTTTTTTTGTATGCGAGGAAAACGGCGAAGTTTTAGGCTATGCCTATGCGTCAGCGCATGGCGAACGTGCCGCCTATTATTTGAGCGTTAATGTTTCGGTCTATATTTCTCCTTCACATCATGGAAAAGGCATAGGCAAGGCTCTTTACATCCGTCTTCTTGACGAGCTCTCACGAAGAGGATTCCACAGGGCTTATGCGGCCATAGCTCTGCCAAACGAAAAAAGCATTAAGCTACACACCTCACTTGGTTTTACACATGTCGGCACGTTTCATGAAGCCGGTTACAAGTTCAGGCGTTGGATAGACTTAGCTTGGTACGAAAAGGGTTTATAGGTTTCTAAACAATCAAGTCTTGGACATCTCCAACAAGACATCTTAGCCTAAAAACGGTTTTAACTTTTCCATCGACTTGGTATTTATTAAAAATAGTGTCCAAACCTTTGAGATAGTGCTCGTAATTTACATGTCCAGGTTTTGGGGCTTTGGAGTGGGACAAACACCCCGCAACAAAGCCCTCGTAATCATCCATAAAGGCATTTTCAAACAATTTCTCCTCGTAGTTCCCTTTTGCAAACGCCTCCGAATAATCACGTTTTTTAGATTCAATCCCATATCTTGACAAAAGTTCCTCAAGCTCTTCAGAATACTCAGATGTTTTCGGCCCATAATATGCAATTATAACCTTGCCGCCCTTCTTTAAAATCCTGTTAAACTCCGGCTTTGCCAAATGCCTGTCAAAGTAGTCATAAGCATTTCCACAGAAGATAAAATCCACTGATCCGGTTTTTATCCCCGTATCCTCACCTGTTTTTGCTAAAGAGACATAATGCTTAAAGTGGCCCAATGCGCTGTCAGAAATAATTCGCATCTCCCTGTTTGGCTCCACGCAATAAACCTTATGCCCCCTATCCAAAAACAGCCTACTCACATTACCAACACCAGAACCTATGTCAGCAACAACATCTCCTCTCTTAAGTCCAACACCTTTATACAAGTAATCCATAAATTCCAAAGGATAGTCCGGCCTTCCCTTAAGATACTGATCGGCTTTACCTGTAAATAGACTCTGGTTATCTGTAAGATTGCTCCATTCTTGCTTTAAGATTTCCATTGCTTTTATTATAAAACCAGGCTCACCAAAGAAGATATATCTCGCCTTCCTCTCCTTATCATCGTAATAATAATTATATTTTAAATCAGCATTTCCGTCGTATGCGCAAACAGCCTCCGAAAATTTTGCACTTAACGCGGACGCTTTCTCCGTCAATGGGCAGTAGTAATCTGCAACAGAGCAAATTTGTATCTCGCCCGAAACATCTGTGTTAACACCTTGGATGAAATCCATTAGGTTTTGTTCGCTTGTGTTTATAATTTCTTCCTTAACGGTACAATCGTTTAACAAACTTGTAATCTCATCCATTGTAAACCTCCATTGCCCCCCAATTTTTTTACC
>CAYPQA010000271.1:0-3063 GCA_964412725.1 uncultured Eubacteriales bacterium | reverse complement strand
AGGCTTATTTTCTGCATGATGGATATTTATGGATTTAAAGTCAATATGCTATAACACCGCTTACAGGCGTATTCACGGTTACATCTGCACTTGTTTCGGCTTTCGAGCCGTCCTTAGCCTTTACTGTCACCTTTGCGTTGCCCGGGCTTATCGCAAGTATTTCACCGTTTTGGGAAACCTCAAAAACGGAAACATCACTGCTTGACCATTCAATTTCCTTGTTTGTTGCGTCGTCGGGCAGGATGAATGCATGCAAGGTTTCGGTTTCCCCGGGATAGAGGAAGGTCTGGGCTTCACGGATGTTCAGACCCGCAACATATGTCAAGACCTCCACATTACAGTAGGCTTCAAATGAAGTGCCGGCGGTTGAGCTGTCCACGGCTACGCAGGTTATCCGTGCATTTCCGGGGCTTACGCCTGTTATGCGTCCTGTGTTGTCTACTGTCAGGACGTTTGGGTTCGAGCTTAGCCAGTATACGCGCGGGTTTGTTGCGTCTGTGGGGATGATTCTTGGGGTGAGGCTTAGGCTGTCTCCGGGGTATATGCGTAGATTATCCTCGTCTATGGATATGCCCTCGACGAGCTTTACGACATAGACTGTGGATGTTGCGGAATATGAGCCGTCATCGGATGTGACCTTTATGGTAGCTGTTCCAACGCTTAGACATAAAATAAAAAAGGTTGTGTAAAACTGATTAAGAGGGTTCTTCCTCAAGCCAGTTTACATCAACCTTTTTTGATTTAACTACTATTAACTCGTACTTGTTATTTCGGTTTATTCGTACTTTAACCGATTACAATTGGGTGAATTTCTGTACTTTGATTAGACGATGAAACCCTTTAATATTGTTAGTCAAAATTTCACGGCACATTATTTTAAAATTAAAGTTGGAATAAAAGGCCCACCATCTTCAATACAGAATATCTTTATTCCATAATTCTTCTTAATGGTGACTGCTTTTCTGAAATTCATAAAATCATAATATTATATGCTCTTCTTTTAAATAATCTTCTTCATTCCATTTGCCTATTTTTTTAAATTCACTGTATACATGCTCGGAAGGAGGATATACATAGCACATATGTTCATGAGAAACCGTCCCCAATAATAACTGATCACCTACAAAAAAGCACATATCTTCAGGTAAGTTTTTAACGTTACCTAAAGTTCCATCTGCAATTCGTTCATGCAGAAATAGATTATCAAAATATTTTTTTATAATGGATTTTGCACCATCTTCCGCATTGAACAATAAAATCGTGAAAGATTCGGTTGGTTCTACATAGAAACAGAACCAGTGATGTGTTGAGATAGTTCTTACATAAAACTGTTGGAGTTCTTGCAAAAATTCTGCGTAATCATTGTCTGATATACCGGCTTTATGATTAGTAAAAGAGAAGTGCGTTGATAGCTCAAAGCAAAGATTTAAAACCTGATTAAATGATTTTTTTTCTAAATTTTTCTTAAGTACTAACATTTTTTCCATTTTGATTACCACCTTTTTAATCTAAAAACCAGCTGTGAGCGTGTTCAGCTAACCTCGCATGATAGTGATACCAATAACCCGATTTTGTACCGTGTTTTTCCGGTGCGGGTCTAAGTAAACCGCCAAGTTTACTACACAATCTATGGGATTCGTTTTTAGAAATTGCAAGTACACCTACTTCAGAACTATTAAGAAGTAATATAGCTTTAGCTATATCATCACTTATAGGGACTGGTGCAACCCAAACCTGATTTTTCCATAAAATTGCCGGGTAATAAGTATCCTTTTTCTTTTTCATGTCATGCTCTGCCTCTTCTGCTACAGTATCACAAACATAGTTTACTCCATTAACATTTATGGTATTTCCATATATAGCTACTGTAATGTCCCCTGTGTCTGTAGCACCATCGCTCACAGAAGGATAAAGAACACTACTCCGGACATCTTCAAGCATCTTCAAAAATTGCTCGTACGTAAGCACATAGTGCCCCGTATTTCCAGAGCCAGCGGAAGGCAACGTTTGAAGGTATCTTTCTAACGCAGGAATCTTAGTTTGTTGTAATGTAAAACCAGTTGGACCATTGTCAGACATCCCAAACAAAATTAAAAATAGATTAATAAGACCCACAATACCATCTGTTGGTATAACTGGTATAGCTACCATCAATGACGCAGAATTTTGATACATGTTGCTCTGATTGGCATATTGTTCATTGATAATAGTACTATTACCTGTAACCGAAATTGGCAAAGATCCTCTTGTAATATCCTTTGTATAATCATACTCCTGATTTTGATTGTTTTGAGTTTGGTTACCTACAGACGGATACGAAACATTGTTTTGAATTGGTGGCTTATTACTACCGATAACAACACCATTTGAGTTGATTGTGCTATTGCCTGAAGGAAATGCGGGGGAGTTACCAGCATAAGGCACTGTTCCGTCTTTGTTTAATCCAAAGGCTTGAATTAACACAGCATCGTCAACCATTACAGAGTTTTGTATTATAACAAACTTGCTCGGATCGTTACTTTTTATACTCCTTCCGTTTAGGCTTGCGGTTGCAACCTTTGTTTTTTCATCCCATAAGACATAGCCACCACGGCTTTCTACATACTGGCGTAGATACACCGCAGCCAAACCGTTCGGGTCAACAAACATTACCGGGTTACTCGAACAGTAAACATACCAGTTAACCCCGTTCTTGGAAACGTCCTCGGATATGAAACGCTTGTTAACCGGGTCGTACATTCTGAACTGTGCGTAGTATACGTCAAGTATGTTGTCGTACCCATGTCCTGTGAAGTCTGCGAGAGATGTTAGGTCAACTGATGGTCTGCCAGCGTCCGGACTACTTGTATCCGGATTAAGTGCAACAATCTCCTTAACCTTACCCCATTCATCCTGTTTAACATAAGCAAGAATATTGCCCAACTCATCGGACACATGGCTTGCGCTGCCTAGGCGGTCTTGGTGGATGTAGGTTTTTACAAAGTCTTCAGGATTCTTTGGATTCAACGGGTTCTGGCTATTTGCATTCTGCCCGTTCGCACTCTGATTCTGTACGCTATATCT
>CAYPQA010000270.1:0-3115 GCA_964412725.1 uncultured Eubacteriales bacterium | reverse complement strand
TACTCTACAATTATAGTGTTAATAATACTCTACACCAATAGAGTTGAGTTGTCAAGAGGGATTTAGATATTTTACATTTGGTACATAATTAACTCAAATGAAAGAATAAACAAGCCAACTAAACAATTAGGGAAGGTTGATTGTTCAGTTGGCTTGCTGTAACACTATTATTGTCAATATGCAAATTTTACTTTTGATTCATGTTACCTCCCGCATCCTTTATCCACCTCCATTTCTTTTGGATTATCATAATTTGATTATAGCATTGCTTGGTCTTTGCTTTTGGAGCAAAGCAAAAGAGGGCGGCAATCCCCTAAATGTAGGAGATTGTCGCCCTCTTTAACCTTGTCGCTTTCTTCATAGCATTGAAACCTTATCTTTCCACTCGGTAAGCAATTTCATAATTACATCACTCATTTGTACCGCCGTGTACTCAGCAGGAAAGAACTTCTTAAATCTGTTAGTCCTTTGTCATCTTTCGGTTTTGGCGGTGCTACCCAGCCTTTCGCTTGGGATAAAATCTCGTCAATCATCTCCGTCGTAGAGCAAACCTCAGAATTTCATCGTTAATGAATTTCCAGATTTTCAATTTTACTATAACCTTTTAATGCTCGTTGGGCTATATTTTTTGAAAACTTCCCACTCTCAAGCTATTAACAAGTCTATCGAATATCATAAACACTGCGTACGCAAATATTTTTGGGAACACCACGTAACACAGTTACTACTTTTTCTCCGCAGTTTAAATCAAAATAATTATCATCTAAAACAAGGTCTTGGGTGTCGTTTTGTATTTCAATACTTTTGGCGTAAGCACTTGCTTTTATAATAATCTTGTTTCCATCTACAAAGTAAGTAAGCAATGGATTCTGATAGTGGAAATATTTTGGGTAAGAGAAAATTATAGTACCCTCTGATAAAACGGCTCCTTGGCTCTCAAAACGATAGCTGACATAGTTTTCAAAAATATCTATATCTTCAAAGCAATGTTTCGGAAGCCAAACGGTCGAAAGGGCAGGAACACTCACTTCACTACTGTTTTTTTGAATAATTTTGCCGCTCGCATCTCGAAGTTCCCAAATTGCCAATCCATTTACAGCCTGCATAGTTTCATTTGCAATATTAAGATGAATGGACTTTTCAAAAACAAAATGATCCCGGTTCATATCAGCTTCCTGAGACATCATGCCTTCCTCGTGACAGCTCATCATTACCGGCGCAAAAAAACGTTTAGCATAGTAATGCAGTGCTTTCCAAGTACCACGATAATCAATAGAAGACCACGAGATAACCGGCCAGCAATCATTGAGCTGCCAATATACAGCGCCCATACACCGACCCCTGTTACGCCGAAAATGCTCCACACCGTATCGAATCGCTTCCGCTTGTAAAAGCTGTGAAGCAAAGACAAAGGATTCAAAACTTGTTGGATATAGGAATGTTTGCTGCATATAGTTCATAATTTTACCGTTTGCACCGTAGTTGCGTTGGTGTTTTTCCATCACATAGGAGAATGGGTTTAAATCCTCTCGTTCATCGGTGAACATCTCTATGGTTTTTAGAGAAGGAAAGGACTGGAATCCAAACTCAGATGCGTAGCGAAAGAAGTGTTTCCGATATTCCGTAAAGGGCTTGTTTTTATGCCAAACTTCCCAAAAATGCACATCTCCACGGTTTGGATCATTGGGTTCATCAAAAGAACCCCCAGAAGATGGGCTGGCTGGCCAATAAAATGTGTCTGGGTCATGCTCTTTTAAAATTTGCGGGATAATCCGCTCATACATCACGAGATAATCCCTAACCTCTGAATGTTTTGTCACCCAATGGTGTTTCTCTGCCACAAATTGCTCCATCTCATTGTTGCCACACCATAGTCCTAAAGAAGCATGGTGGCGAATTCGTTTAATATTGTCAATGAACTCCTGCTTGATGTTTTCTTCAAAAGCAGGTGTTAGCTCATAAACAGCACAGGCAAACATAAAATCCTGCCATACAACAAGACCCAATTCATCACAAATATCAAAAAACCAGTCTTCGGGATAGTAACCGCCCCCCCACACACGCAGGGCGTTAAAATTTGCCGTCTTGCAATCCTTAAGCAGGGAAAGTGTACGCTGGGGGTTGGTTCTTGAAAGAATATGATCTTCCGGAATATAGTCCGCTCCCATTGCGAAAAATGGTATGCCATTTACCTCGTGACAAAAGCTTTCACCGAAACTATCTTTTTTTCTTTGCATAGTCATGGTTCGAAGCCCTATGCGTTTTGATACTACGTCTTGCATCTCACCATCTATGACTAAAGAAACCTCTACAGTATAAAGCGGTTGTTCCCCCAATCCATTCGGCCACCACAGTAACGGATCTTTAACATCAATTGCATCTTTGTATTCCCCGTTGTGTATTTCTCTGCCTGACGGATCCGTTAACTTAACAAGTAATTTGGAGTTTCTACAACCTGTTTTTAGAATCTCCTCAATTTCAGGTTGGATAGTAAGCGAAACTGCCCCTTGCTTATGTACCTGTCGAATCCATACCTCTTTGATTCTTGCTTTATTAATCCCCAATAGACTTACATTGCGAAAAATACCGGCATCCGGCAGATGTGCGCCCCAATCCCAACCGTACATGCAATGCGCTTTTCGGATATGCACAAAACCATCCATTGCATCTTCGCTTCCAAGCGTGCGGCATTCTGCAAAGGCTTCTCGTGCGGCCTTATTAGGCGAGTGTAGGGTGACGGTGAGCAGGTTTTCTTTTTCAGATAGTAAGTCTTTTACAGAAAATTCAAAAATTCGGTGCATATTTTCCGTGCGCCCTATTTTTTTGTCGTTTAATGATATGCTTGCAATGGTATCAATCCCATCAAACCGCAAATAAATTTCATCGCTTTCAATAAATGTTTTGTCTAGTGAAAAGCGCAAGGTGTATTCATAATCAAATTCCATGAGGGAATTTGCAATATCCTCGTTGTCCTTCCAATATGGGTCGTCCATTTTTTTATTTGCCAGTAAATCACCGTATACAGTTCCGGGAACATTTGCCGGTAACCAGTCATCAAGTCCACATCGCCTAAACAACCAGCCGCTGTTAAGTTTTTGTATAAGCATACATGAAG
>CAYPQA010000269.1:0-3139 GCA_964412725.1 uncultured Eubacteriales bacterium | reverse complement strand
AGTAGGATTATACACTTTTTTTGCATATTTTGGAAGATACTAAACAGTTTCTTATAAATTAGAAAAGTAATGTAGATAAGTATTGCGTTTTGGATAAGATATGCTACCTCGAATGAAGATAATTCTATTACTAGCATAATCCGAACCTCCTTTATAAATGTGTAGAAAATTGTGACGCTTGCTATTATTAAAGTTGACATGCAAGGAAAGTTATTAATTTATGTAACTTCTTTTTATAGGAAAATATCAATTATAATGATTCTTTTTTGGTTTGTCAATACAGTCTATTGAAATTTACATTTTTTTTTGATAACATAAGTCGTCAGGCTGTTGCACTCACAAGTATACATAAGCCTGTGGATTGAAACTTTTTATAGGATAGTCATGTTAAAGAAAAAAAGGCAGGGGTTACCCTGCCTTTTTGTTTTGCAAAAAATTATGGCTTACAAGAAAATACCGTCAGCATTACTCACATCAACCATAAGACCCAAGTCCTCAGAGTAGTAGCCTTCTGTGAAGTTTAGAATAGCTATGCCGCCGTCGTACAGGTTTGCGGGAAGTTTTTCAAGCTGGTAATCGTACACAGAAACACAGTACGTGCCCATTACGCGCATCAGCTCTCTTGTACGTTCACCGTTTCGTATGCGGTCTGCATATGAAACGGCGAGATCATCTGCCGGTATGAGTAAGCTTGTTGTGTTGTCCTCTATAATTCTAAAGTTGTCTGCCACCTTTTCAAACGGAAAACTCAGCCCGTTTTTCAAACCGTCCTCTAGGTCTTTTGTTATTTCTTTCTTATCCAATTCCTTTTCCTGTGCAAAGAATAGATGTTTAAAATACAGGTCAATTGCTTCAGGCGTGTCGATATCCTCACTCTTTTTTAAAACCTTCTCGAAAGCCTCGAGTTCTTTTTGGATATACTTTGGGGGTTTTCTGTCCAGAGAAAAAACATAAACGGTGCTTTCGGCGGATGGGTTATTGTTCTCTCTGTTGCATCGTCCTGCGGCCTGAATTTGGCTGTCCAGCCCAGTCTTTTCTCTGTAGACTGTTGGGAAATCAACATCCACGCCAGCCTCAATAAGTGATGTAGCTATGACCCTACATGGCAGACCATCCTTAAGCCTTTGCCTTATCTCGTTAAGCTTTTGCTTTCGGTGCTTTGGATATAGCAAGGTAGAGAGATGATAGTTGCCTTCTCCTTCAAGCTTTTTAAATATATTTTGTGCCGTTATCTTCGTGTTAACAATGCAAAGCACTTGCTCCATTGAATTAAACTGCTCCGCAAGCGCATCTTCATCTGTTTCACCTATCTGAACAATCCTGTTGCGCTTGAAAAATGCGTAAAGGTCATCAATATTTTCGGAAATCTCCGTAATACCTATCTCAGACGGAAACATATCCTCCATATGTGGGTTTGTTGCACTGCAAAGAATCGCAGAGCATTTGTAGTTATAGACCAGTTCGGCAATGGCTCGTAGGCTCGGCTTTAAATATTCCCTGGGAAACATTTGGGTTTCGTCAAAAATAATAACGCTAGCCGCAATATTATGCAGTTTTCGGCATTTGGATGTTCTGTTGCTGAAAATCGATTCAAAGAACTGCACGTTGGTTGTCACAACAATCGGCGCATCCCAATTCTCTGTTGCAAGGCACTTTGTGTCTATCTCATCTGTTTTGTGGTCATATTGATAATTCGAGTGATGCTCAAGTACATTTTCGTCTCCAAAGATTTTGCGAAACTCCATAGCTGTCTGCTCAATTATGCTTGTATACGGAATAACGTATATTATCCTACGCAATTTATGCTCTTTTAAGTGACGCATAGCAAACGCAAGGGATGAGATGGTTTTACCGCCGCCTGTAGGCACAGTGAGCTTGAACAGTCCTTGCGGCAGGCTTGCCTTATCCAAACAGCAATTCAAGATTTCGGTGCGTTTTTTGTGTATCTCTGTTTTTGGGTTTTCAAACCTCTTTAGGTATTCCGTTAACTTGCTTTCCAAAACATCCACGTTTTCCCCAAAACCTCGTTTTACTTTCCCTCCCGACACAAACTCCTCCGTGTCTAAATAATCCGCATCTTTAAGGCACGAAAACAGCATACGTATGAAGAATGAGATTGTGAAGCCGCCGTCACCCAATTTTTTTACAGGCAGAGACGAACCCGGCAAATAATCCACGGGATTCATTTCGTTTTTAAATGCGCTATAATCCTCTATATCCTTTTTAAGTCTACCGTTAAGCGTTGAGGTTTCTTTATTGTCGCTTTTCTGCCCTCCGTCGCCCAGGCCGCCATGATGTCCCGCTATGCAATAGGATGCTATACGTCCACCTTGCTTGCAGATTTTTTCTGCGAGTTGTGCACCCGCTGTCGAATGGTCTACCTGAGTTTTAAGATCTTTTCTGATTTTTTCTTGAAACTTCAGAGAGTATTTCCCCACATCGTGCAATGCCGCTATAAATCCTGCATAATCCGACCCTCCAAACACCGACGCAAAGCACTCCGCCTTCTCTTTCGTCCCCATCAAATGCTCCAGCACGGTCTGCTCCTTGCCGTCCTCTGTCTTATGTGCTATGTAGTCCATTGTTAAAGCCTCCATTCTCTTTTGTGATGTCTAAACACAAAAACTATACCATATGTAACACTTGCCTTCAAGCTGTAGTTGACATATTTTGATATTTTGTATGGGCCTGTTTAATACTTTCCAATTTGAGGAAAAAGGGTATATAATCTATGCAAAAACGGAAGGGCAAGAAAAAATGAGAGCAAATTATCCAAGCGATATAACAAGAGAAACCTTTGAAGTAATAAGACACAAACTTGAATTAGCGAAGAAAGTTACCCATCCAAAAAAATTAGATATTTATGACATATTTTGCGCTATACTATACCGTCCGAGAGAAGGTTGTCGTTGGCGCTCACTACCGCATGATTATCCAAGGTAGCAAATATGTTACTACCATTATGATGTCTGGAGAAGAGCTTCTGACGGTGAAGAAAGCGTTCTCGCAGATGTTGAGGTAGTCAAACGCAACGAATTGCACAAATTTGCGGTTCTTCCAAAACGTTAGATTGCTGTATGCGATCATTAGCTTTATTGATTCAACACCGCTTGATGTTTGCCATAACAGAAGGATATAC
>CAYPQA010000268.1:0-3144 GCA_964412725.1 uncultured Eubacteriales bacterium | reverse complement strand
CTTATTGCCATGTGCGTTGCAAGCTGCTTGGAATGATAGCCGTTTGCCTTCAAAATACCTAGTTCAACCTTTCTTTTTATAACAATTGTGCTTGTTGTCATATATAGAATAAGTGATACAATTAAAATACAGATTACGGATATAAATTGCGTCAATGCAGACATCGCTGTTTTTAATGAGCTAATCTGAGTCTTAATCATTTGCCTGTCATTTGTAATCTTTTTAATTTGATAGGTTGATGAACCGCCTGTCATTATCGTCTCGCCCTTGTAAACCACCGCATATTCGATGTTGTTAATGCCGTATTGGTCCATGTAGTACGATATTTTCTCCTCGGCTCTTTGTTTGGCACCTGCGAATTTATCGTTCGGGTCTACATTTACAACATTAACTACGCCAAACTGACTTTCAATCTTGTTTATAAACGTAGGGACATCAAAACCCTCTTCAAGATATACGTTGACAGATTGTCTCTTATAGCCGGGGACTAAATCCATATAACCGTCATAAGTCAACGCCGCCATCCGCCCCATATTGTTGGTTGTGGAGAACAAACCGCAAATCAAAAACTCCTTGCTGATACCACCGGCTTTAACATTTATAAGATCTCCAACCTTTTTATCCAAAATCTTAGCCATTGTGCCGGCCAGGACAAGTTCATTATCCCATTTTGGTAATTCACCCTCATAAGTTGAAAAAATTTCCATAGCCGAAAAATTGTTAGAGACTAGACCGAAGGCTTCGTTACCTTCTAGTTTTAAGTCAACCCAGTCCATCATTGAAGTTTTTCTCACTTCATCCATAGATTCAACTTCCAAAGCAAATTCATGGGCATCTGTGTGATCCGTAACCCTTATCGTTATATCCGCAGTTTCCAAGCCGACCATTTTAACGAAAGCCTTTTGGTCAAGCACAAAGTTTGAATAGGTCACAACCGTAAACGTCATAACTAAAGAAATTGCGGCTATAATACAACCTATCATAAGATAAAGCTTGCCGTAAACAAACATATTCTTAAGACCCAAGCGTACGTCAACACTGCCAAAGCCCTTGTGCAAAGGGAAGAGGTTAATCCTAAAGCTATGGGTTTTGATTCCTCCGCGCAACGCGATGACGGGCGGGAGGTTCTTAATTCGTCGGCTCGCCATAAGAACAATGGCCATAAGTGCAAGCACAATCAAGGATGCGGCCAAAAAAGAGTAGCCAGAATGTAAGCTTATATTCAAAATCATACCTGTAGCGGATGACATCACACTTTGCACTCCGGGCATAAATAGTGTTGCAACGCCCATACCTAAAATTACTGCCGGAACAGAGATAACAAGATATTCGATTATATTAGAGCCTACTATTTGCTTGCTTGTATATCCAAGCGCACCTAATATGCCAATATTCTTCATATTATCCTCAATGTTGTTCACAACACGGAAGTATATAACAAGCATTGTCATAAGCGTTAGGATAAAAGCAAACGCTACTAAAATCGAAGCTATGGAATTAATAGGCATAACTGTTGATAAAACAAAAAAGCTGTAGACTAGTGCCAAACACCCATTCCTGCTAAAAGCACTAATTTCTAAATCAATGGCATTTAAAAAATCTGTGTTAAACTCTTGCGATTTGTCTGCATCATGGAGGCGCAGCGATAAAAAGTAACTCTCTCCTATCATCTCAGCCAAATTCCTATACCCTTCCTCATAGAGATAGAATTTCCAGACAGACCCGTTAGGTTCTGCAAGCTCCATTGTGTCGAAAAATCCTGCAACCTTAAAATCATATTGCTTGTTTCTGTATTTTACTGAGAAGGTGTCGCCGATACGGTAGCCTGCTATTTTTCCATAGTTGGGTATAAATAAAGCCTGTTCTTTAGGTATGTCTAAACTTTGTTCTATAATTCCTGCGGGTGATATTGTACGTTCTTTGTCTAAATTAAAAAACAAGGACTGTGACTCGGTTTCGCCCATTATAAATATATCCGTAGATTGCATAATAATTATGTTTTCAAAGTTGTATTCTGAAACACGGCTGTCATTTTTTATATATTCCAAGTAACTGTCTTTGTAGAGTTCTTTGGAAAAGACATACAGATTATGAAGGCTGTTTAACTGCTCTGATTTTTTGCCAACCAGATGATTTACTTGCATAACTACAGAAAGCCCTATGCTTGACAAAATTGATGCAACCATAATAATTACAAACAGCGATAACGTACTTCCCTTGTTTTTAAAAATATTTGCCTTAGCAATTCGGAATATCTTCATACTACCACCCCATCTCATCTAAAAAGGCTTGAAGCTTTTCTATTCGTTTCGGTTCGTCTTGTTTTTGAAAGTTAGCAAGGTTCAGTTCCCCCGATATTGCGCCGTCAAAGAGGTATATAATCCTGTTTCCCCTTGCGGCGGTTTTTAAGTCATGCGTTACCATAACCACGCTTTGCCCCGCCTTGTGAACGGAAGAAAACACATCAAGCACTGCCACTCCTGAAGCCGAATTTAGAGAGCCCGTGGGTTCGTCCGCAAACAAAAGCTTCGGACTGTTAATCAACGCTCGCACTATACCAACGCGCTGTGCCTCACCTCCGGAAAGCTGGCTCGGAAACTTATGCCACAGTTCTTCCTGTATGTTGACCTGCATAAGAAGTTCTTTTGCTTTGTCGGCAACCTGCTTTTTATTGCTATTAATCAAAAGTCCTCCGGCCAAGATGTTATCAAGCGTACTCATATTATCCAAAAGGTGATTTTGCTGAAAAACAAACCCGCAGTTTTGACGGCGAAATAAAGCAAGCTTATCATTATTCAAATCGGATATAAGCTTATCTTCAAAATAAACGTCGCCAAGCGTTGGTCTATCCATACCAGACACAGCATAAAGCAGAGTGCTTTTGCCCGAACCCGAGCTGCCCATAATTATGGTAAAATCACCCGCATAAATTTCAAGGTCAAGGTTTTTGATTATGTGGAGCTGCTTGCCTCCCGTTGAAAAGGTTTTACTCAATTTGTTTATCTTTATAATGGGTTGTTTCATAACACTACCTCCGGTTTATTTGTATTGTGTTGCGCTTATGAATGAATTATAATGCAAACTGGCGTATAAGTCTTTGCCGCATTCTTATTTAATTCTTATCAATTTCTTAACAAGGGTGAT
>CAYPQA010000267.1:0-3145 GCA_964412725.1 uncultured Eubacteriales bacterium | reverse complement strand
TACAAAATATACTGTTTAACGCATAAGAAGTGAAAATCTTTAGCGTTGAACAGTATTTAATCTACAACGTGATTTTTACAATAATATAGAATTCGCTATAGGAGGGAAAATAATTGATAGAAGTAAGTAATTTGACAAAACGATATGGCCAGCGACTGGCCGTTGACAATCTAAGCTTTAAGCTAAACGAAGGAGAAATTCTGGGCTTTTTGGGTCCTAACGGCGCGGGCAAGTCTACGACAATGAATATTTTAACAGGCTACCTTGCCGCGACGGAAGGTTCTGCAAAGATTGGCGCGTATGATATATTGGACGAGCCTGAAAAGGCGAAGGCGCTCATTGGTTATCTGCCTGAAAATCCGCCCATATATGGCGACATGAAGGTTGACGAGTATTTGAATTTTGTGGCTGATATAAAGAGAGTTAAGCCCGAGGACAGGAAAAAGCAATTGGACAGAATAAAGGACTCCGTGCGGATAACAGACATGTCAAAGCGTTTGATAAAGAACTTGTCCAAAGGTTATAAGCAGAGGGTGGGCTTGGCACAGGCAATGGTCGGTAATCCTCAGGTGTTGATATTGGACGAGCCTACGGTTGGTCTTGACCCGAAACAGATTATAGAAATCCGTGAAGTTATAAAGAGCCTTGGTAAAAGACACTCCATAATTCTAAGCTCACACATCTTGCCCGAGGTTAGTGCAGTCTGCGACCGCGTTATGATTATAAACCGTGGTAAAATCGTTGCAAGCGATACACCCGAAAGGCTTTCGTCAAATCTTACTCAAGGCAATAAATTGGTTGTTCGTATAAAGGGCACAGAGGAAGAGGTTAAGCAAGCGTTTTCAGAAATTTCGATTATAAGCGATGTATCCGTTGACCAATCACGTGAACCAGATACATTGGATTTTATAATAACAGGCAGCCCAGACGTAGACATAAGAGAGGCTGTTTTCTCTTGTATGTCAGCTAATAAAACACCTATTCTTATGATGAAATCCTTAGATTTAACGCTTGAGGAAATTTTCTTACAGGTTACAACAGGAGAGGGAGGCAAAGAATGATACCTATACTAAAAAAAGAATTGCGCACATATTTTACCTCGATGACAGGCTATATATTCCTGGGCTTTCTTGTGCTTTTGACAGCAATTTTCTACAGCCTTATTAATGTTCGACAGCTACAACCGAACTATTCATATGTGCTTTCAAGCTCAACAATGATCTTCCTTATCCTTATTCCAACGCTTACAATGCGCCTTTTTGCAGAGGAAGCAAAGCAAAAGACAGACCAGCTTCTTTTCACATCACCGCTCACGATTAATCAAATAGTTATAGGAAAGTATCTGGCCGCTCTAAGCCTCTTCCTTATCGGTATGCTTATAACGGCTATATTTCCGCTTGTTTTAACCAGGTATGGTGATGTGCCTATTCCTCAAATTATGGGTGCCTTCACAGGTTATATTCTTCTTGGTGCAAGCTTTATTGCTGTTGGTATTTTTATATCTGTTTTGACAGACAACCAGATTGTTGCGGCCGTTGCAACGTTTGTTGCCATATTCCTTTTCTATGTTATGTCAAACCTTGCTGCAAGTTTGCCCGCAGACAGAACATCTTCCATCGCATTCTTAGTGATTATCATTATCGGTTTTGCTTTCGTTGTTTATGATGCGACAAAGAGCATTGCTGCAGGCATTGTGGTTGGAGTTGGGTGCCTCATACTTTTGGCCGTTGCATACTTCATAAACAATCTTTGGTTTGATGGTGTTATGTACCGCGTTTTAAACTGGTTTTCACTTATGGATCGGTTTCAAAATTTTGACAAGGGCATATTAAACTTAGCTGATATAACATACTACATTACATTTTCGTCGGCTTTTATATATTTGACTATTAACGTTATAGAAAAGAGAAGGTGGAGATAATGAATAAAAGATTAAGATACGGCTCGTTTTCAACCATAACTGCTTTGGTTGTTATCGCCATCTTGGTAGTATTGAATGTGGTTGTGTCACAATTTAAATTAAGCTACGACCTTACGCCTGATAAAATATACTCCATATCCGAACGCAGTAAGGATGTTTTAAACACACTTAAAGAGGATGTAACCCTCTATGTTTTATTTCGCACAGGTCAGGAAAACCCGTATTATAAGGATTTAATTGAACAGTATTCAAACCAATCGTCACGTGTTAAGGTTGTATACAAGGACCCATATCTCTATCCTCAATTCGTTGAGTCCTATGCAGAGGAAGAACAGGTTATTCCACAAGACAGCGTTATCGTTGAAAGCGCTAAACGTTCAAAGGTTATTCCGGCAAGTGATATGATTACCTATGATTATGACTACAACACCTTTGAAACTTATATTAAAAGCATTGACGCGGAGCCTCAGATTACAAACGCAATTCGTTATGTTACAGATGAAAAAACAACCTCCATTTATCGTCTGACAGGTCATAGTGAGGAAGATATATCTTCCGAGCTTAAAAGACGTATTGAATATGCAAACTTTGATATTAAAGAGGTTGAGTTGCTTTTTCAGGATGCTGTGCCCCAAGACTGCGATATTCTTCTTGTGACAACGCCCCAAAGAGACTGGACAGCAGAAGAGGCTCAAAAGGTCAAGGACTATCTTGAGGCTGAAGGACGCGCTATGTTCTTCATTGACTATATGGACACAGATATGCCCAACTTGTTTTCTGTTTTAAACAGCTATGGTGTAACGTTGGGCAATGAATTAATTATCGAAGGTAGCACGTCTAACTTCCTTATGCAAAACGGAGCATATCTTGTTCCAAGGTTAGAAAAGCATGACATAACCTCGGCTTTCTCAGGACGCGGTTATTATGTATTTACACCTTTCTCAAGACCCATAAATGTTTTAGAGCATAAAAAAAATTCTATAACCATTGAACCGCTTTTGACAACAACAAATCAGTCCTATGGCAAGATTCCCGAAAACACAAAGTCTATAAACAAGGAACCGGGCGACACATCAGGGCCGTTTAACGTTGCTCTTGCTGTAACTGACAGCTACTACACTAGCAAGCAATTTTTGACAAAGCTCATTGTAGTTGGAACAAGTTATGTGCTTGCTGATTCATCGAACGCATATGTAAAGGGTACAAACTATGACTTTTTGGTAA
>CAYPQA010000266.1:0-3150 GCA_964412725.1 uncultured Eubacteriales bacterium | reverse complement strand
TACACTTTATACATACTTTCTTAAAAATTGTTATATATAATCACAATAACGAAAAAAACTAAGAACAAAGATAAATTTTGAGGAGGAATATAATATGAAAAAACAAATCAACTTACTTTTAATGGCTTCAGCTTTGGCAATTACAGTAGGTATCGGAAGTATTGGGTTTGGTTACGGGTATGGTTTAAGCCAAAAAGATGTGACTCGAAATCAAAATAAAGCTATAGAACATGAAATTGTCACTTTTACAGATACGCCCGCATATACTAGCGTTGCATTTTCTGGAAATGTGGAAGGGGTTGCTTCCATAGTTGATAGTGCATCGGATGCGGTTGTAAGCATTAATGTTTTTTCGCAGGGGCGCAACTATTTTAATAGAATCTATAATCAACAATCTGCAGGCTCCGGCTTCATTATTCATGACGAAAAAGATTTAGTTTATATCGCGACAAACAACCACGTTGTCTCCGGTTCAAGCGAGGTTTATATCTCGGTTGACGACAACATTTCTGTTCCTGCAAGTATCGTGGGCTTGGATAGGGACTCGGATTTGGCTGTGCTGTCCGTTAAAAAAACGGATATAGTTGAAGCCGGTATGTTGTATAAGGTTGCACGCTTGGGTGATTCCGATTCGCTTAGGGTTGGAGATTGCGTTGTGGCTATAGGCAATGCTCTCGGCGAGGGTAAGATTGCAACAAGCGGTATTGTAAGCGCAAAAAACAAGCAAATATCCATCGACGGTAAAACCTTTGACGTTATTCAAACGGACGCGGCAATTAATCCAGGCAACAGCGGCGGCGCACTGGTTAATTCAAAGGGTGAGGTTGTTGGAATAAACACAGCAAAGCTATTAAACACAGGCATAGAAGGCATGGGTTACAGTATACCTATAAATGAAGCTATGGTTATTATAGAAACACTTGTCGAAAACGGTTCAATTCCAAAACCGTTCTTTGGTATAAGCGGTATTTCAGTAACTGAGGACGTGAAAAATGTCTACAGCCTACACGCAAGGGGCGTCTATATAACATCTGTAACAGAAGGCTCCGGCGCTAAAATGGCAGGTGTAAAGATAGGGGATATAATAACAGAATTTAACGGCGTAACGATAACAAACAGCGATGATATATCACGAGAAATATCCAGCTTAAAGGTTGGGCAAACAGTCACGCTTAAGGTCAATCGTCAAGGTATAGAATTGGAGCTTCAAGCTCTGATTGGCGACTATAACAAGCTTATTCAGTGATAAAAAACCTAAAAAGGTGCTGTAGCAAAATGTAAATTTTGCTACAGCACCTTTTTAGGTTGCCATTATTTCTTACTTTATAGGGATTCGGATTCCGTTTATGATAATCGCAGTAGCGGTTGAAACATCAAGCGGGGCGACCGTGTTCCAGTATAGATTGAAAGACTTTCTTTGAGAATTCAAACTGCCTCCCCCACCTTCCAACGGAACAACGCCACTGGTAGTCTCAACAGACAAACTCATGCCGCTTGCCAAACACTCTTCCGTTTTGTAACTGCCAATGACTTGAAGCCCCAACGGGCTAAGATTCATATGCTCAAAGACATGGTCTTCAACCGGAATATCATTAGTCCAAATACGCATTTGGTTTCCTGTGTCACTCAAATTTGCAGTCACTCTCCAACTCCCTTTGACACCAGAGCTGACAGAACCAGTGAAACAGAGGGTATAATCTGAAAGCCCTCCAATATCTATAGTGAAGAAATGTTCGGTGAGCTTATAAACCCCGTCTGAATAGTCGTCCTTTTTGTGGTTAAGCAGTCGATAATTCTTATCTGCAAGTAAATTGATAGAATAATCTGATTGAATAACGCTACCATCGCGCGCAACAAGAGAGAGGGATAAATCACTGCTACCAAACTCTGTGTTCCAAGTCTTTGCAACCTGAACATGCAGTTTCCCATCCAAAATTCCAATATTAGAAATCCACTGATCGTCATAACCGTGCGGTATGGGCGCATAATATCCTGGCATTAAAGCCGTGTTAAACACACTTATGTCATTAGGTGCATTTGTGGCTCCAATTATGTTTCCATCTTTAATGGGTATAGTTTCCGAGGACTTAAGTTCATCAAGCGATAACTGAATAGGCTCGTTCTCATATGATATAGTATCAAAGTATATCAGGAAACTGCCCAACACAAACGGGTCAGAAATCGGAGAATCCGCACTTGTATAAATAGAAAACTCATAATAAGCAGCGTTGGTTTCCTCATCGAAGTGAAGTAACGTATCTCTCCATCCAACACTTGCTGCAATAGTGTCGCCGGATTGTCCTGTTGTATCTGCCTTTACATTTGTTCTGATTCCAAATCCGTCACGAAAATCTGTACGCTCAGTCAACCTTTTTTGACCACTCATATCTTGAAGGGACAGATACACAACTGCCATATTTTCGTACCTTTGAGCACCGATTACCTCCATACGTATCCCTTCATCCTGGCAAAAAGCCTCAACAGGCTCAATAATTTTACCAAATGAAGGATTGAATTTTGCAATAAACCAATCAAAGTTACCAAGCACAGCGGCGGCTGCAGTTATAGCCAATGTAACAGACATGCCTACAAAAATGATTAGAGATAATGGCAAATGTGTTGTCTTCAGTTTGACAGGCTGTATGTTGTCGTTTAGCCGGTTTTTAATCCGGTTAGATAGATCATTCGTATTGACGTTTATTTGCGAAAAAGAATCTTGTATTATTTGCTCATCTCGATCAAATGCACTCATGTCCATGCTCCTTTCTACATTGCTCTGCGCTTAGAAATCCTGCTAATTTCTTCTTTGCCCTCTCGTATTGTTTGCGCAAGGCTGCCGAAGAGCGTCCAAGGAAAGTTGAAAGTTCGTCGTAACTCTGACCTTCCATTATTCGCCCATAAAGCAGTGCTCGTTCATTTGGTTTGAGACGTCTCAGAGCATGCAATGTCTCATCGCTAAGCACTGTGTTTGTAGGCTTAGATACACTTGCACTTTTGATATTGGCAAAATATAGCAATTCCAGTTTACATTAATAGCTATTTAAGCTAAAATATAAACAAAAGGGGTGTTTATATGAAGCCAATCGATAGAGAAGCGTGAAATGATAGTAGCGGCAAAAGAACGTGGCGAGAAACCGGAAGTTATAGCGT
>CAYPQA010000265.1:0-3172 GCA_964412725.1 uncultured Eubacteriales bacterium | reverse complement strand
TGGATGTGGGCCGCGGAAGTTATTCTAAATGTAAAATTATGTTATGGTATTTATTTTTATGTCGTGTTATAAAAATTTTAACAAAAATGTCTACAAAAATTAACGCAGTTTTTTGTTTACAATCACAAAAATTTAATGTATAATTATGGACATAATCCCGAACATGCAGATTATTATGGGGAGGCTCTTATGGAACATATTGTTATTAAAGGACAAAACAAACTCAAAGGTGAGGTTTATATAAGCGGTGCAAAAAATGCAGCAGTTGCCATTTTATCTGCGGCTGTTTCTGTTAACGGTACTTGTGTTATTGAAAATATACCATCAATTGAAGACGTTACTATTCTTATAGAAACAATAAAACGGATTGGTGCAAGCTGCGAATTTACAGATAAAAACACCTTAAAAATAAACGCAGTAGGCTCTATTGATTGTGTTGCAAAATATGACCCTTTGCGTAAAATGAGAGCTTCTTACTATTTGTGTGGAGCTCTTCTTGGACGATTTAAACATGCCGAGGTTGTTTTGCCTGGTGGCTGTAATTTAGGTACGCGGCCTATCGATCAACATATTAAAGGTTTTGAAGCACTCGGTGCAAAAATTTCCATAGAACATGGTATGTTTAAAGCCAGTGCGGAAAGGCTTATAGGTACAAACATATTTCTTGATGTTGTAAGCGTTGGTGCAACCGTTAATATTATGTTAGCGGCTGTTTTTGCTGAGGGAACAACTGTTATTGAAAACGCCGCAAAGGAGCCACATGTTGTTGATACGGCAAACTTTTTAAATCATTGCGGTGCAAAAATAAAAGGTGCAGGTACGGACGTTATAAGAATAACTGGTGTTGAAAGCCTTAGCGGATGTGAATATACAATTATTCCAGATCAGATAGAAGCCGGAACATTTATGATAGCATCTGCCATAACCGGAGGTGACGTTTATGTTAAAAACATTATTCCTAAGCACATGGATTCACTGTCTGCAAAGCTAACCGAAATGAATTGCCGCTTAGAAGAAGGCGACGATTATTTACGTGTAACTTCTGGAGGCGTATTGTCATCTGTACACGTTAAAACTATGACATATCCTGGATTTCCTACAGATTTACAGCCTCAAATGACTGCTCTCTTAAGTATTTGCCAGGGTACGGGGCTTATAACGGAAACGGTGTTTGATAATCGTTTTCAATATGTTAACGAGCTTAGACGTTTGGGTTGCAATATAACCGTCGAAGGACGAATTGCAATAATTGAGGGCGTCGAACGTCTTACTGGTGCTCAGGTTAATGCAACAGATTTGAGAGCCGGAGCAGCTTTGGTTATAGCAGGCTTAGCCGCACATGGAGAGACAACAATAGGTAATATTAAGTATATAGACAGAGGCTACGACGGCATTGAAAAAAAGCTCATACTTCTTGGAGCTGACGTTAAACGTGTAGATCTGCCTGATATATTATAGAAAGTATGGTTAACCAATGATAAACTTAGGAGTTGTTTATGATTAAGTTTTGCCCTTTAGCAAGCGGTTCGTCCGGAAACTGTACATATATCGGCATTGGTGATACACATCTGTTGATAGATGCAGGACTTAGCGGGCGTGCCATTGAAAAAAGCCTGAATAGCATAGGATTAAGCTGCAACATCATATCGGCCATACTTATAACGCATGACCACAGTGACCATGTTAAGGGTGCTGGTATCTTATCCAGACGACATAATATACCTATTTTTGCAACTCAAAAAACCTTACGTAACATGACTGAAAGTTATCTGGGTTCAGTTGAAAACACATATGTGGTTAAATCTGGACAAGTTTTTGGCTTTAATGGCGTGAATATCTTACCGTTTGAGATTCCGCATGACTCCTGTGAGCCTGTAGGTTATGCGCTTTATGGGGAAGATAAAAAGGTTTGTGTTGCAACGGATATAGGCCATATTAATGATTTGATAGTTGAGAATTTGTCAGATTCCCATATAATCCTTTTAGAGAGTAACCATGACGGAGAAATGCTTAAGAACGGCCCTTATCCCGCACATCTAAAAAGACGGGTTGCGGGTAAGAGGGGACACTTATCAAATAATGAAGCTGGAGAGCTTTTGTCAACGATTTTTTCAGACAAGCTTAGGCATGTCTATTTGGGTCATTTAAGCCATGAAAATAATTTGCCGCTTTTAGCCATGGATACGGTTGTGCGTACTTTGGAAAAGAACGGTATTCATATAAGCGGTTGTGAATTTAGGATAGCCGAGCGATATTTTGCAAGTGAGATGGCGGTTATTTGATACCCCATAAGGAGGGCGTTTATATGTTTAACAAGGGAGATAAGATAGTTTACCCTATGTACGGTGCAGGTGTAGTTGAAGCGCTTGAGGATAATATGATTGACGGTAAGATTGCGTCTTATTATGTTATGCGTTTGCCATTAGGAAATCTTACTATTAAGGTTTCTGTTTCTAAGGCTTGCGATTTGGGCATAAGGGAAATTCATAGCCCAGAAGTGGTTTTGGATATTATATCCAAGGTTGGGCAAAGTGCTGCAGATATGTCCGAAAATTGGAACCAGCGCTATAAAGAAAATTTGGTGAAGCTTAAAACTGGAGATTTGCTTGAGGTTGGTTTGGTTTATAAAAATCTTATGCAAAGAGAAAAGGAAAAGGGTTTGTCTAGTGCTGAAAAAAAGGTTCTTACTACGGCCAAACAGATTGTTGTTTCCGAACTTATTTTGTCACAGGAAATTGACAAAATTATTGCTGAAGAAATTTTAGAAAAATCTATTGAGTTTTAAGTTGAAAATCGTTATAAAAGGAGGGTGAAATGCTCATTTTAGACATTCCGGACACTAAGGGTTTTATGAATAAGTTGCTTAAAGAGAATATTCTTGATGAATGGGAAGTTAGAGGAGTGGACATTCACTCACTTACTTATTTTTCAATTGATGGAGCGCTTGATAAATGCTCCGAAGAAGGGCATAGTGCGGTAACTCATTGCTCTTGGGCAGATATAAAACCTATAGCTGTTATGATGATAAAGGGTAAAAAACGTCCAAGGCTTATGAAACTTGTTTTTGGCTATCCAAAAAAGGATTTAACTGCGCTTCATCCCAATGCAGGTGCCGCATTTATAAACATCAACTATGAAGATGAAAAAACAACGATTACAACAGCAACGGGTC
>CAYPQA010000264.1:0-3244 GCA_964412725.1 uncultured Eubacteriales bacterium | reverse complement strand
TTTTTATGCCGGATAAGGTTATAAGCGTTAATGAAGCTTATCTTATAATTAAAAGAGTGCTTAAAAATTTTAACATAAGTTTTGAGTACAAAAATTCGCGTTCGACGGATAAAGTCACTCGTGCTCAAGCTGCTTCTATGTTTGAAGAGATTGTGAAAAATATTCTTTATATGGATTGATGATTGACAAAACCGCATAATTGTTGTTTAATAATATATATTTTCTGATAGGAGGTCGGATTTTGAATAAAGACGGCAAAAAGATTATTTACAGCGGTATGCAGCCAACGGGTGTACCCTCTTTAGGGAATTATCTTGGGGCATTAAAAAACTGGGGTGACATGCAGGACGAAAGCGATTTTGTTTGTATATATGCTATTGCCGATCTCCATGCCATAACAGTTCGACAGGTTCCAGCTGAATTGCGCAGAAGAAGCCGTGAGCTATTTACGCTCTATCTTGCAATGGGTTTAGACCCTCAAAAAAGCATTATTTATTTCCAGTCCCATGTTAAAGCTCACACAGAGCTTAATTGGTATCTGAATTGCTTCACTTATATGGGCGAATTGTCCAGAATGACACAGTTTAAGGAAAAATCTCAAAGGCATTTGGAAAATATTAATGCGGGACTGTTCACTTACCCTGTACTTCAAGCTGCCGATATATTGCTTTACCAAACTGATATAGTGCCGATAGGCGAAGACCAGCGTCAACATTTGGAAATTTGCCGGGATATTGCGCAACGGTTTAATGCAATATACGGTGATGTTTTCACAATTCCAGAGGCTAGGATTCCCAAAAACGGTGCAAGAATAATGAGCCTGCAAAACCCTGATAAAAAAATGTCCAAATCCGATGACGACAACAACAGTATTATTAATATACTTGATGAACCTACTGTGATCCTTAACAAGATAAAAAGAGCTGTTACAGATTCGGACAATGAAGTTCGCTATACTCCTGAAAAACCCGGCATTTCAAACCTTATAAATATATACGCCTCAGTTACTGGACTTTCTGTGTCGGAAATAGAAGCCAAATTTACCGGAGTTGGCTACGGCACATTCAAAAAGGAAGTTGGCGAAGCGGTTGTTGATGTGCTTTCGCCAGTCCAAAACCGTTTTAAATCTCTATCTGAGAATAAGGATTATGTAAACGGAATAATTGCGGAAGGTGCAAAAAAGGCCGAGGCGATTGCTGACAAAACACTAGCAAAGGTTAAGAAAAAATTAGGTTATCTATAAAAAGGGGTGACACTTATGTCATTAAAACCATGTCCAAGATGCGGAAAACTTTTTTCAAACGTTATTGATGGTGTCTGTAAAAATTGTTTAGATTACGAAGAGGAATGTTTTGATAAAGTAAGCCATTATGTTAGGGAAAATCCCTATTCTACTGCTGAGGTTATAGCTGAAGAAACAGAGGTTAGCAAAACTCTAATCCTTAAATTTATCCGTGAAGGACGCCTTATCCCAACAGAAGGCCTTAAGGGTGCAATAAAATGTCATCGTTGTTCAAAGCCTATCAGTGCAGGTAAGTATTGTGAAAAATGTGCGACAAATATCACGCAGAAGATTCATGGTGTAACAAAACAAAAGCCTGAAAATACACCATTGCCAAGCAAGAAAAGTGCTAAAATGCATATCGACCACAGAGATAAATAAAAATTGATTTATATTTTAAAAGGTGTGGTATCAAAGACAATTCTCTTTGATACCACACCTTTTTTAGTGTGTTTATTTATAACTTTTTATCTAAGATCCTTAAGACCTTCTAAAATGCTGCGCAGACCTCTTTTTAAGTCACACAAGCCTTCCTGGATATCGTGTACGCCTTCGCATATTTGCCCTTCTTCTATATCTCGTATGCCCTCAGAAATATCGTTTAAACCCTCACGGATTTGTCTTATACCTCTTTTGATTTCTCTTATGCCCATGGGTTCGTTTATAAAGCAAAGCTTTTCAAGTCCTTCTTCGATGTCTCTCAAGCCCTCTTCAATATCCCTTACACCTTCACGCAGTTCTCTAAGACCCTCACAGGTTCGCTCTGCCAAAATGTGTCTGAGACCTTCTTCGATGTCTTTTATGCCTTCCGCGATATCTCCGGCGCCTTCTCTTATTTCCCTGATGCCTTCCTCGTTGTCCACAAAGCGAATCTCCCTTAAGCCCTCTTCAATAAGACGCAAGCCTTCTTCAACTTCGGATATACCTTCACAGCATTCCTTAACACCTTCGCAAATACGGTTTTGCCTTATATCTTCCAAGCCTCTCTCAAGTTCTCTAAGGCCCTTTTCTATTGTACGAACGCCCTTCATGATCTCTTTGAAGCCTTCTGAGTTTTTATCTATACACCTATGCTCAAGTACCTCTAAAATATCATGCAAACCTTCCCTTATGCTACGGATGCCTGCTTCAATGTCCCTCTGACCCTCGCAGATGTTACCTAACATAATATCCGCAAGACCTTCTCGAACATCCCTTATCCCCCTACGGATGTCACGTATACCTTCGTTTATGATGTTTTCAAACGGATTAACGGCCGCATTGTCAAGTTCATCCCTATCTTCAGACCTTTGTCCACATCTGAAATCAAAATCACGACGTTCTATCCAATGTCTTACTTCTTCATTCCATTTATTAAATTTCACGTTTCTTTTCCCCCTTATTTTATTTTTTAGGATTGACATGCCCTTATAGCATGTACACTAATATTATATGGGTTGTACATAAAGTTGTGACTGATATAATTGTTAAAAAATTTGTTTAAGGACATAATGCATGAATCAGTGAATTATGCCTCGGACATTATTCATAAAGGAGACACCGATAACTACCTTGCGCGTATGCGAAATTATTCATATGACAACAGCAAAGTCACATTTGACATAGATGGCAAAACATACACAAGAAATGAATTTGAGAATGGTTACAAGCAGATTCTATTAGGCTTTGCAAGCAGATTTTGACTTAGGCATTGAAATAAACAATCTTATGTGATATGATAATGGATATAAATTACATCACTGAAAGGGGAAATGTGTTATGCGAGATAATTATGAGGTGAAAGCGTTTTAAACTGAATATGGGCTTGGCATACCAAGGGTAAAAATGACCCCATGTTTGCTATGCCATTTTATGAATCCTTTTGTGAAACTTATGACTTAAGTTATGTATATGAGGCAATATTATTTGGGCGTGTTTTTAAACACGCAGAAATTATTGCCAAATATATAGCTCACTCTAGGG
>CAYPQA010000263.1:0-3256 GCA_964412725.1 uncultured Eubacteriales bacterium | reverse complement strand
GGTAAGTGTATCTTACAGCTTCGTGGTGTTCGCCCGTTTTTATCGGATAAGTTTGATATTACGAAGCACAAGAATTACCGTTACTTGTCCGATTCAAATCCAAAGAACGCTTTTGACATTGGTAAATTCATATCCACAAAGTTAAAAGTTAAACCCGATGAAGAATACGAGTTTTTCGAGTATGTTCCTACGCCCGAAGAAATGCCGGAAGAAGCCTTTGTTGATTTTGAGCCTAATATTGATGATGATGAAATCGACTTAGAACCTATTTAATTAACCACAGCCGTCCTCTCCAAGTTGGAGGGGGCGGCTTTTTGTGTTTTCAAAACAAAACTTAAAGGAGGTATTAACCCCATGTATGACTTGACCCTTGTCAAGCAAAATGGCGGTGTGTATATCGACAGCCGTGAAGTTGCCGCAGTCATTGGGAAACAGCACGGACACCTTATGCGCGATATTCACGGATACGTCAAAACAATGGAAAAAGTCACTCAATCCAATTTTGGAGTGAGTGATTTTTTCATTGAAAGCACGTACTTTGACAGGACAGGGCGTGAGTTGCCCTGCTACCTCATCAGTCGGCTTGGGTGTGACCTTATTGCCAATAAACTAACGGGCGAAAAAGGTGTGTTGTTCACATGTGCCTATGTAACAAAGTTTAGAGCTATGGAAGCTGCTGAACGTGCCGAACTTGAAGCACAAGTAGCTAAGCCTACTCCACGGCTCGGCGAATACAATGCCGCCGCACGGCTTATCGTCCGTGCTTTGCAAAACTTCGGTACAACGCCGGAGCGAATTGTCCTGTTTCTCAAAGGCTTGTATGAACCAATCGGTATATCTATCACAGCCGATGATGAGATTACAGATATTCCTCATACCTACACGGCGAAGCAAATCGCCAAAATACACGGTATTTTCTCCCATAACGGCAACCCTCATTATCAAGCGGTTGCCTGTATCCTCAACGAAAATATTCTCATCAACGAAAAACACAAAACTGTCATAACAACGGACTATGGCAACCACATAGGGATAAGCGTCCGTTATGACGATTACGCCGCATTAGCTGTAAAAGACTGGCTTGCCGAAAACGGCTATCCAAGAGAAATCTACGGTTTTGAACGGACTTACTATGTCCTGTATAAAAACTAACCTTATCTTATCCATCCAGAGCCGAAAGGCTCTTTTTTATACCCTATTATCCAATAAAATTTAAAAGGAGATGTTTGTATGGAATTTTTCACAAGCGCAATCGAAACATTGCAGACCTTAGTAGTCGCTCTTGGTGCTGGTTTAGCGGTATGGGGAGTAATTAACCTGCTCGAGGGCTACGGCAACGATAACCCCGGAGCGAAGTCGCAAGGTATGAAACAGCTCATGGCAGGTGCCGGCGTTGCCCTCGTTGGAATCGCTCTTATTCCGCTGCTTTCCGGTCTTTTCACAGTTTAATAATGCAGAATAGGTTTGACAACTGTTATCACTCCGCCGCAATAGCCATTAGCGGCGGCTATATTAGCCCATATCTGGCAAGAAAGGTTAAGGTGATGCAAAAAATTGAAACCTAACAAGCAATACAAAAATTCTTTATTCGGGGGTGATAGCCTATGTTCGGGCTGTTCGATTCAATCGCCGAATGGTTTAGGGGGCTGTTAATCGACGGCATTACAAGCAATTTTACCGGAATGTTTGATGAAGTCAACACAAAAGTCGGTGAAATTGCCGGGCAAGTCGGCCAGACCCCACAGGGTTGGAACGCCGGTATTTTTGCCCTTGTAAGAACCCTATCCGAAACGGTGATTATACCCGTGGCAGGCATGATACTTACCTTCATTCTTTGCTACGAGCTAATTCACATGATAATGGAAAAAAACAATATGGCTGAATTTGAGGTTTTTAACATCTACAAATGGGTGTTCAAAACCTTTTGCGCCACATATATCCTGACGCATACCTTCGATATTGTAATGTTCGTGTTCGGGCTTGCCCAAACCGTTGTAAACAATAGTGCAGGTGTTATTGGCGGCAGTCTTGATATGAACTTGGCGTTGACCAACCTTGAAACACAGCTTTTGGCTATGGGCACGGGTGAGCTTATCGGCTTGTACCTTGAATCTGCAATCTTGAGTCTTGCTATGAAAGCAATCTCGCTCTGTGTCTTTATCATTATATATGGAAGAATGATAGAGATTTATTTAACAATAAGCGTTGCACCCATTCCGTTCTCAACGATGATAAACCGTGAATGGGGTAATATCGGCAACAGCTATTTGAAATCCCTGTTCGCTTTGGCGTTTCAGGGATTTTTGATTATGGTGTGCGTGGCTATTTACTCAGTATTGCTTCAAGGCATAACCGCCGCAACCAATATTCACACAGCGGTGTGGGGTTGTGCCGGATATACTGCACTTCTTTGCATGATTTTATTCAAGAGCGGTTCTTTATCTAAGGGCGTTTTTTCAGCGCACTAAAATTTAACTACCATACAAAACGAGAGGAGCTACAAATTATGGGTTATACAAAGAAAGACCAACTTATCGACCGAATTGAAAACAATTATACAGACTTCAAATGCTCGCTGTACGGTGTCAGCAGAGATAAGTTGTTTGAAATGGCAGGGCGTATTATTGCCGTTACCGAAGCGTATGAGATGCTTACAAAGGAATACGCTTGGGATGAGGAAGGCCAAATCGACTTTTTCCTCCTGTTCCGTGACCCGCTGACCATTGTTGCCGATGCTTGGGAGAGGCGTAAAAACGAAATAACGGCTGACTTTGACGATACGATGTTTAACTTATCCTACGATGACACAACCATATCGCAATATCCGCTTATGGAGGGTGTCGGCGATGATATTCTCTATATCGGCGATTCGGCCGACGACAAAATGGCACTAAGGAGTTGTAAAATTTGAGTGTCCAAGATAAAAGCACAAAAACCAGTAAACGAGATGAAAAGGAGTGACTTTGGTGTCTGAAGCTAAATTAAATGTAAGGGTTTACCCTATCGATGAGCCGAAAGGCAATACAAAGGCGTTTGCCAATATCGCCGTTGACGATTTAATCGTCATTCGCGGTATTCGTGTTGTTGACAGCGAAAAAGGCTTGTTCGTTACTATGCCGCAATCACAGGACAAGAAAACCAATGAATATCACGATATTGCGTTCCCCTTGACTGCCGATTTACGCAAGGGAATTGTAGCTGCCGTGCTTGACGAATACGACAGGACTGTTAATTTGCCGCCCAATAAACGCAGCTA
>CAYPQA010000262.1:0-3261 GCA_964412725.1 uncultured Eubacteriales bacterium | reverse complement strand
ATTATAGGAGGATTTTTATATTTTTATTTATTTTTTTGTCGAACTCACGTTTTATTAAAAAGGAGTTATTCTCCTTGAGAGTCTCCATAGATTTCTTGGAGTTATCCTTAATCGCACGTTCAGCAACGGTCATTATGATACGCAAGCATATATTGTAGATTACTATGCAAAGCATAAGCCGCCATTCTATTAAACCCATATATACAACGCCTATAACAATTGCACCAACACCTGAACATAAATCAAAGAAATATGAAACAGTGTTGTGCACAGCGTCGTTGGCATTGTTAATAACATTCGTTATTGCGTCACCAACATTAAACGCCTTAAGGCTTTGAAGCTTGATGTCCACAAGCTTGGAAACAAGCATTTCTTGTACGTCCTGTTCATACACATTCTCTAACTTTCGCCTATAGATTTTGACCCAAACATCCAAAATCAAAAACAATATAGTGGAAACAACAGCAACGTATACGGACAAATTTAAGCGTTCAAGATCACGAAACTCAATGGCATTCGTACCAATACGCAACTTAACCTTCGTTTAAAGAGAACATCCCATTAAACATTAATGAACCAAATGCTTTATTGTTTGGATATCCCTCTTCATCGTAGGATTCATCTCTGCCTAATGAATAATTTTGAGGCTAGTATATTGACACATTTACAGCCTGTCGAGAAACATGTCGAATTTGTATAAACATGCTATTGAAAAATTTTTGAGAAATTCCAAAGACTTTTCTCAAAAAACGAATAGTAATTTATGCACTAATATCCTGTAAGTAAGAGCCCGTTTAATATCTCCAATTTACGTACTATCGGTTGATTTTTTGCTCTTCTACGTCAACGCCTCCTAGCAGACTTTTCTTCGAGTATGCGTCGTCGGCGTTTCCTTGCATATCAAATAATCATCTCGAAATTACGCTAAAAGCGAGATATTAAACAGGCTCTAACACATCTTAAAAATACAGAGTATGGATAAATGAAATGAATTAGACACGTCTATAAAAATATTATAATATTTGCTGCTTGTCATTAAGATTTATAAAATTTTAGCAAAACATATTTACATAAATAAAAAAACTGGTATAATGAAAATATCTTGGAAAAATTCCATTGTAATTTTCACAGAGTATATACAAAATTTTGAAAGGAGCAGAATATGATACCTATAAAGAAGATAAAACAACTCAAAAAGGAACTTAAGCTCACAACGGCGGTGCTTAGTAAGAAGACCGGTATTCCTATTGGTACGCTTAATAAGATTTTTACGGGCGAAACGGAAAACCCCACATACCAAAATGTGCAAGCCTTGGCAAATGCATTTGGATGTTCTATTGAATATCTTATTGATGAAAATGTTTATGATAAAAATTGGGTTTCTTTTGATTTAAGCGATGCAGAAACGGGTCTTATTACAAAATACAGGCTTTTGGATGAACACCTTAAGACAGAAGCACGCAATTATATTGACTACCTTGTGAACAAAAACGAGTCTCGTCCGGTTGCACAACCGGCTGTTAAATTAAAAACCATGCGCGTCTATACACAGAGTGCGTCCGCAGGTTTAGGCAACTACCTTATTGACGATGACGACAGCTTTGAGATGCTTGATATAAACGAAACGGACATACCCTCGGGTGCGGAGATTGGGGTGCGTATTGCAGGGGATAGTATGGAACCACAAATCAAAGACGGCTCTATTGTTTGGGTTGAAACCAAGCCTTCTATAGAAAACGGGCAAATCGGGATTTTTATACTTAACGGAGAGGCTTTCTGTAAAAAGCTTGATATCGACTATAACAAAAAATCTGTCTCTCTCTTGTCACTTAACAAACAGTATAAGCCTATAAAGATTAATGAAGGTGACGAATTGCGTACTGTCGGGCGCGTTCTGTTTGCAAGGGGTGTGGCCGTTTAATGGATGCGTCGTCGGGTTATCGAACCTTGACTTTCTTGGCTTTGCTATTGCTGCTTTCAGCCTTTTTTTCAGCGGCCGAAACTGCACTTACTTCTATAAATAAAATTCGTCTTAAACATATGGTCGATGAAAAACACAAAAATGCCGAGAAAGTCGATAAACTGATAACCAACCAAGTTAAGCTTCTAAGTACAATCCTTATAGGAAACAACATTGTTAATGTGGCTGCGTCATCGCTTGCCACATATTTTGCAATTTCCATTTTTGGAGACAATAGCCTTTATATAGGTATTGTTACTTTTTTGCTCACGTTTACCATTCTTATCTTCTGTGAAATTACACCAAAGACTATTGCGGGTCAGAATGCGGAGCGTGTATCTTTCCTTATCGTTCACATTATGTCTTTTTTTGTTCGGATTTTGACGCCTCTGGTTACGATTGTTAATATCTTTACCGGAGCTATTTTAAAGCTTTTTAGACATCCCGAAAACAATAAACCCGTTATAACAGAATCTGAGCTTAAGGCTTACGTTAATGTAAGCCATACTGAGGGTGTTTTGGAAGTCGACGAAAAAGAGATGATTCATAATGTGTTTAAATTCGGCGACACAAATGCCTATGACGTTTGCACACCCAGAACGGACATAGTCGGTGTTAGCAAGGACAGCACATATGTTGAGGTTTTTAACGCATTTAAGGAGAACGGCTTTTCGCGCATACCCGTTTATCAAGAGAATTATGACAATATTATCGGTATCATTCATATAAAGGATTTTTTCTTTGAGGTGCCTGAAACTGATTTTGATATACAAAAGATTTTACGCCCCGCTTTCTTTACCTATGAATCCAAGCCTACGCTTGAGTTGTTTAACGAAATGCGTCTTAATCGTACCCAAATGGCCATCGTGTTGGATGAGCATGGGGGCACGGCCGGACTTTTGACCATGGGGGATTTTATTGAGGAGATTGTTGGTGACTTATCTGACGATTATCACGACATTGATGACGATATTACGCTTGTCAAGGAAAACGAGGTTCTTGTTGACGCTTCCACCAGAATTGAGGATGTGAACAAAATGCTCGACGTCAATATGTCCTCGGGCTATTACGAATCCGTTGGTGGCGTTGTTATCGAACATCTGGGTCGTGTGCCCGATTTAAGTCAAGAAATATTTATGGAGTTTGAAGGAAAGCGTATAAAATTTATTGTCGAGGAACTTGACAAAAACCGAATTGAGAAACTACGTATAACTGTTATTGAGGAAGTGTAAAATTAAAATGGGGCATAGCAAAATTTCCACTTTGCTATGCCCCATTTTAGGTGACTTATATTTCACATG
>CAYPQA010000261.1:0-3264 GCA_964412725.1 uncultured Eubacteriales bacterium | reverse complement strand
TTTTTGTCTTTTTGCCTGATTTTTCGCATTCATCACTGTCGAACTCACGTTAATAAACGTTCTTACCAATATGTTATCATTACGTATATTTAATAAGGCAAAATACTTCAACAGCAAAATCATATCCAAAGAACATATGACACTTCAAGTAAACGTAAAAAAGTTTGCTTGGGTTAACGGTTTGCAGGATGCAACCTGGGCAACAATGAAGTTGTCCGAATACGTTATACTTTACGGCCTTGGCGGATGGATGGTTGTAAATGTGCAAACCGGTATAGGCACGGTATTCGCGTTCACCTTGGCCATAGACCTTTTTGTAAAGGGAATTAATTCTTATGTGTATTCTTTGACTGCAAAAAATACGGCCATTGCATCCGTTGAAAAGCTTAATGCTGTGTTAAATAATCCTGACACTGAGAGCGGCCTCACGGGATATTTGGAGAAAGCATCCGAACCATTTGCTATAATGTTTGATGATGTGAGTTTCAGCTATAGGGACAGCAAAATTCTTGAACGTGTCAACTTCGAGATTAAGCCCGGCGAGAAGGTTTTGATAAAGGGGTTGAACGGTAAGGGCAAATCGACTTTACTTAACCTGATATGCGGATTATACCGCCCAACCGAGGGGCGTATTTTGTTTGGAAATACGGATACTTCAAATGTAAGTATAGATAATTTGTCAGATAGCTATGCTTACATATCTCAAAACAGCAATATGTTAAACGGCAGTGTATATGAAAATATTGCACTCAATAGGTCTTTTTCAGAGGAAAAATGTAAAAAAATATCCGCCATCCTCAATGTGGAAAGGGTGACGGATAATGTGCCAAGTTCGCTTTCGCAGGGTGAAAAGCAGAGGATAAACATAGGACGTGCACTCTATAAAAATGGTGTAAATGTCGTACTTGCAGATGAGATATTCTCCAATATAGACCGCGATAACACTGAGTTTATTTTGCAAACCTTCAATGAACAGTTTGCAGACAAGACCGTTATAATGGTCTGCCACGACAGTTACGACTACGGCTTTAACAAAATTCTCATGGTTGGAAACAACACTGTAACGGAGGTGTCGCAATGAAAAGCAATCCAATACTCACTAAGTTTCTTAAGAAAAACATCGTTTGGCTTGCCGTTATACTCATATTCACAGCCTTATCAGGCTTTAGTCGCACAGTAGGTGCCTCTTACATTCAAACAATTGTAAACCGACTTGAAGCAAACTCTTTTAAAGGGGTTGTTATGCTTGTGGTCGAGGGGTACATTTTTATGTTTATGGCATATTTTCTACGGTGTTCAATGGCAATCTGCTGCCGATACTTCACGGAGAAGTTATCTCTGGAAACCCGCATAAAATTACTGGAACATCTTGAGAAAATCCCATTTATCAAGTACGAGACTTACACCACGGGTAATTTGCAGTCTGTTATACGTAATGATGTAAGCGCCGGAGCTGAACTCATATACAATCTTTTTTCAAGAATACTCAACAATGTCTTCTTGTTTATCTTCTCTGCGGGTTATTTATTGTATGTAAATGCTCCGCTCGGTGCTTTAATCATTGCGTTCATGCTCACTATGGCAGTTGTGAACCAAAAAATTCTTAAGCGTTTGAAAAGTCATCAGAAGGAGATTAGAAAGTCCATAGGCACTCTAACATCAGTTGTTGAAAACACCTACAACTCCATAGAAACAATCAAAACCTATTCTGCATTGGATTACATACTGGGTTTAATAAGGAAGGAGAAACAGGTTTACAATTCCGGCAACATTAATTGCGAAAAGATTGATGCAGTTAGGCTTACACTGTACAATTTAGCAAATAATCTGACCATTTATGGCTCTGTGGTGTTTTTGGGCTACAAGGCGATAAAGGGTGATATGGCAATTGGTGATGTGGTTGTATTTGTTTATCTGATAAGACAAATGCTTATACCCGTTGAGGTTATATTCCGCTGGATGTCAAACATTGTTTCGAGTACGGTTGCTTGGTCAAGGGTATACGAATTGCTTGATGTGAAGGAGGAAACATTTTCAGAGCCACAGGAAAGAGACATTAGCGAATTGGGATTCTCAAATCTCAAGTTTTCATATGATGGGAGCAAAAACATCATAAACAACCTAAGCTTTAGTATAAAAAGAGGTATGATGAACGGCTTGGTTGGGCAGAGCGGGAGCGGAAAATCAACGCTCATAAAAATTTTACTCTCACTATACGAAGGCGACTTCTCGGAATTTTTTATAAACGGCAAACCCTCCAAACAACAGGATTTAAGAGGATCGGTCTGTCTGTCTCCCGCAGGTAAGCATATCTTCAATATCAGTATCTACGAAAACTTATCGCTGGGAAACGAAAGTATCACGCGTGAACGTTGCCTGAACTTAGCCAAGGAACTGGGGATATTCGATTGGATAGCTTCATTGCCACAAGGTCTTGATACCTTGATATCAGAAAACGCCTCAAATATATCCGGAGGGCAGTGCCAAACGCTTGTGAATATGAGGGCGTTCTTGTCCGACAAGCCTGTTATTATCCTTGACGAACCATTCTCCGCTTTGGATAGGGAGCGTGAAACCTTGCTTTTGTCTTACTTGCAAAGGATAAAGAAAGACAAGCTCATACTTGTTACTTCTCACAGGTCAACTACACTAGATGCGTTGGATTGCGTTGTGGAGTTGAAATAACAAGTCCTTGTATTTACAAGTGTAAGTACTCTGTATAAAATGGGAGGTATTATATTATGTATATTGCTAGACTTGCTCTTGTTTTATTAACAATTCACTATTTCATTCTTATGTGTTTTCTGTTTTATGCATATGTTTTAAGAAAATCTGTAATTAATATAGGCATTACAATACCTTGTATAATTAACCTTTTAGGATATATTTTATATGAACATCAATACTATGACAGCGCCAGCATAATATTGTCCATTTCGCTATTATGTGCTCTATTTTTCATATCAGAAAGAAACGCACTTATCTTACAGCTCCAGAGCTAGACGAACTCATAGCTGATACTTTAAAAGTAAGTACTGTCGTTAAAGTAATTTTTTCTAAATTAAATACTAGGGTCTTCATAACAGATAATCATAAAGAACATTTAAAGACAATCAAACGAATAAGTAAAAAGCATCAAAAATACTCGTTAAATGAACTGTTTTCAATCTTGTATAATTTATGTATAGTCATAGGCATGATTTATGTAGCCTTATGGACTCTTAAATCCTATATTTGATCAAAGGAGCTTTAGAATGGATAAAT
>CAYPQA010000260.1:0-3268 GCA_964412725.1 uncultured Eubacteriales bacterium | reverse complement strand
GTTGTTATAGGGGCTACATTTGCGTATCTTATTTATAATAACTCACTTGATACCCTAAACAAAACTATGACCGAAACCGCCTCGGTTGCAGCGAAGCTTGTTGTGGATTCTTTGGACACCTATAAGGCTGTAGCCAATGAAACAGGTGCTATTGCAAGGTTGTCAAATCCTGATAATTCATTAGAAACCAAGCGTTTAATAATGGATGGTAAGGTTAAGCAGTATGGTTTTCTTTTCGGAAATATTGTTGACCTGTCCGGAAATGGTATACTAAGTGAAGTAAACGTTGCTGACAGAGATTACTTCAAAAAGGCTGTTAACGGAGAAACCACAATTTCTGATGTCATAATGAGTAGAAGTTTGGGTCAATATGTAATAACCGTTGCGGCTCCTCTTTGGGAGAACGGGTTATACAATACCAAGGTAATCGGCGTGGTATACTTCCTTATTGATACCAAACTTTTATCTGATATTACAAATCAAGTTAATGTGGGGGAAACAGGCGTTGTATACATGCTTGACAAAGAAGGTTTTACTATAGCGTCGTATAATCCCAAAGCACTTAATAATAGGGAAAACACAATTAATGATGCAAAATCAGACAAGAGTTTAGAGGCTTGTGCTGAAATGGAAAAGAAAATGATAGCGGGAGAGTATGGTTTTGCTAAGTATGGTTATAAAGGTGTAGACTATTTCCAATCTTATGCTCCGTTAAGCATAAATGGTTGGAGTATAGGGCTTGCTGTAGAAGAAAAAGAATACATTCAAAGTACTATTAACGTGATTATACTCGTTTGTATTTTTACAATTTTCGCAATAATTATCGGAATAGTGGTTTCTTTGTTGTTAGCCAACGCGATTACCAACCCTGTTAGAGAAATTGAAAGCGTTATGAAGGATTTGGCAGACGGAAAGTTGAGTTCCAATATTAAGCATAAAAGCGATGATGAATTGGGTAAGCTTGCAAATTCTGCGATAAAGGTAAGGAAGAACATATCCCTGCTTATTGAAAAAATTAATAAGCTTGTGGATGAATATGGAGAAGGTATGATTGAGGCGAGAATAGACGAGAGCTTGTTTCAGGGTGAATATAAAACCTTGTCTATGAGTATTAATTCTCTTATTGATGCCGCTGTATATGACACTTTGGCAATTATTAAAGCTTACGGCGAGTTGGGCAATGGAAACTTTGAAACAACTATAAAAGAATTCCCAGGCCAGAAAGCTATTGCACACGAAAAATTCAACGAACTTAAGCGTACAATAAACAGCCTTAATAATGACATATCAATTCAAATAGAGGGGGCTATTCAAGGTAACTTAACCAGAAGAATTGATTCTGGGCTTTATAATGGCGGTTGGAGTAGGATTACAGAGGGGCTTAATAATTTGCTTGTTGCTGTTAATGATCCTATTCAAGAAGTAAATTCTATTTTATCCGAAATTTCAAAGGGTAACTTTAATGTTCAGGTAAATAACGATTGCAATGGTAGTTTTGCAGAGATGATGGGTTCCATGGATACAATGGTTAAATCAATTGGCTCTTATATTGGCGAGATTACGGACATCCTTTCAGCAATAGCAAAATGTGATTTGAGGAACAATATATCAAGGGAATATGTGGGTCAATTCAGCTATATTAAAGATTCCATAAACAATATTGGTAATACGTTAAGGCTTACGATTTCCGAAATAAAAAGCTCCGCCAACAGTGTACTTGTGGGTGCTAGTCAGATTTCGCAATCCTCCATGGATTTGGCTAGCGGAGCCACAACTCAAACGGCTTCTATTCAGGAACTAAATTCTTCTATATTAACTTTGAATGAAAAAACCAATCAATCTGCATCTGAAGCGTTTGAAGCTAATGAGTTGTCACATAAATCCATTGCAAGTGCTAAAGAAGGAAATGAAGAAATGCTTAAAATGCTAAATTCTATGGACGAGATAAAGCAAGCGTCAAATAACATATCTAAGATAATCCGTGTTATTGATGAGATAGCTTTTCAGACCAATCTTTTGGCGCTTAATGCGGCAGTTGAGGCGGCTCGCGCGGGAGAACAAGGCAAGGGCTTTTCGGTTGTTGCTGAAGAAGTTCGTTCGCTCGCGGGAAGGAGCCAAAAAGCCGCCAAGGATACGACAAGTTTAATTGAGGATACAATCCACAAAATTAATGACGGCACAAGCACAGCACAACAAACCGCAGATTCATTGAATAAAATAATATACAATGCTAACTCTGTTTCGGAGATTGTTGAAAGAATTTATTCCGCATCCAAAGACCAAGCTGACAGCATATCTTTGGTTACATCGGCTATAAACCAAATTGCGGAGATTGTGCAAATAAATTCCTCTGCATCTGAAGAAGCAGCCTCGGCTGCCCAAGAATTAAACAGCCAGTCGGAAACACTTGCACAAATGGTTGCTAATTTTAAGGTTTAATGCTACCCCACTAAAAAACCCGCTGATTTCATTTTGAAATCAGCGGGTTTTTTATAATCATTGAGGAAGTTCAAATATATTTTCAAGCCACAACAACATGTTTTCAATCCTTTAAATCACCCTTCATATAGGCGAAGAAGAATACGGCTGTGAAAACGAGCATGTTAGCGCCGATGATAATGAAACGTTGTGCTGTAAAGTTGGCGGCTGATAAATCACTGAGAAGATGGTTCATCTGCTGTGTATATAATATGTTGGCAACGGAAGTTAATTTTTCGTTGAATAAAGCTATCATAGGAACGAAAGCAGTAACTAAAGCAATAGGCATTGCTAAAGCGACGGATGCGCTTTGGTTTTTTGAAAGAATACCAACTGTACTTCCCAAAAGTATGGACGAAATTGAACCTAGAGCAATTGTAAGAACGAACTTGACTAATTCACCGCCGCTATAGCCTCCGGCTAAACCAAAGACACAACCGCCCAAGGTGCAAAGAATTAAAACATAAAGTCCAACGCCCAACAGATATTCAAAAGGCTTCACATTAGACATAATAAGCATTTGCAGGCTCTTTTTCTCGCGTTCTTCGGCTAAGATGTTTGACATATTAACAAGAGGAACCATTCCCGCGTACATAGGTGCAAAAACCGAAATGAAATAGTTGTCGGGTATATTTGCGTTACCCTTGGCTACAAATTCTGTAAATATGACGGCCATCATTGGAAATAACACAAATTGTAAAAATACAGTTTTGTTCTTAAGTGTGTCCTTTAATTGTTTCTTAAAAATAGCTATAGTTCTGTTCATACTAAATTCCTCCCTGTAAGCTTG
>CAYPQA010000259.1:0-3283 GCA_964412725.1 uncultured Eubacteriales bacterium | reverse complement strand
GGCTTATTTTCTGCATGATGGATATTTATGGATTTAAAGTCAATATGCTATATTATTCTTGACGAAAATCTGCCGGAAAAAGAACGCCTTGAAATACAGAATGTTGCTGATACCGAGCTTGACAAGTACAGAGCGGAAGCAGAAGCAAATTTACAGCAAATGCTGGATTCTGCGGTTGCTGCAAATGGAGAATCGCAGGATATACCGCTACCCGATTGGCGTGTTGGTGACAGTTTTTACTTCAATGATAACAGACGTAGCACCATTTTAAGTATCGGTGAACACGGCATTATCTTCTCGAATAATAAGTATGTCGGCGGCGTTACGCAAATTCTTTCCAAAGACGAGTTTAACGAAAAAGCAAGGAAAGAGCCGACCATTCGAGAGTGGCAAGTTGGCGATACAGCGTACCTTGAAAACGACAAACCGTTCCGAATTACAAGCATCGGTACATTTAATGTTCACCTTGACGATTTAGCATTTCCTATGATTGGGCGGTCAATCTCGATAGATGAGTTTAACGCTATTGCTCACGAACGTGAACTGATAAAACCTGCTCATGTTGAGGTTATTGATAGCTCTCCTATCCCCATTGAGGAAAAGCTGTTAAATGATGAATTGCAAGCATTTCTAAAAGGCGGTGCAAAGGAACAACCAACACACCGGCAAATTCAACTATCAGAGCAAATAGAACCACCTACACCCTATGCACAACCTGTCACATCACCTATTACTCCAACCATAAAACCCCCAAACTTCCGCATAACCGACGAACACCTCGGCGAAGGTGGCGCAAAAACAAAGTTTAATGCCAATCTTGAAGCAATCCGCACACTTAAACAGCTTGAAGCCGAAAATCGCTTCGCAACTCCTGATGAGCAAGGCACCTTATCTCGTTATGTCGGTTGGGGCGGCTTACCGCAAGCCTTTGATGTTGATAATAAGGACTGGAGCAAGGAATATACCGCACTAAAAGACCTCTTAACATCATCTGAGTACGATATGGCACGGGCTTCAACGCTTAACGCACATTACACAAGTCCTACTGTTATAAAAGCAATATACGATACCGTGGAGCGTATGGGATTTACGAGCGGAAACATACTTGAACCAGCTTGTGGTGTTGGTAACTTTTTTGGGCTGCTACCCGAAAGCATGAAAAACGCCAAACTCTACGGCGTTGAACTGGACAGCATAACGGCACGAATTGCAAAACAGCTATATCCGCAAGCCAACATTAAAGAAACAGGCTTTGAAAAAACTGATACTCCCGATGCTTTCTTTGATGTGGCAATCGGTAATGTGCCGTTTGGCAGTTATGGTGTTGTCGATAAACGCTATGACAAACGCAATTTTCTTATTCATGATTATTTTTTCGCCAAAGCCTTAGACCAAGTGCGGCCGGGTGGTATTGTTGCTTTTATAACTTCAAAAGGTACACTGGATAAACAAAATCCCGAGGTGCGAAAATACATCGCCCAACGTGCTGAATTACTCGGTGCAGTCCGATTACCTAACACCGCTTTTCTAAAAAATGCCGGAACTGAGGTCACAAGCGACATTATCTTCTTGCAAAAGCGTGACCGCCCCATTGACATAGAGCCGGATTGGGTGCATTTGGGTCTGACAGTAGACGGCATACCCGTCAACCGCTACTTTGCCGATAACCCCGAAATGATGCTTGGCACAATGTCCAATGCTGACGGTCTTAGAATGTACGGAAGTGAAAACAGCACTACTTGCGTACCGTTCCCCGGCGCAGATTTAGCCGAGCAACTAAAAACCGCACTTTTGAATGTACAAGGTAAATATACTGTCGAGGAACTTGACGATATTGAGGGTATCGACAATCACGCCATTCCTGCCGACCCTACCGTAAAGAATTTCAGCTACACAATGGTTGATAATACGGTGTATTTCCGTGAAAACTCGCTTATGTATCCTGTTGATTTACCCGCAACAACCCTTGAACGCATTAAGGGTATGATAGGGATTCGTGACTGTGTTCACACTCTAATTGCTTTACAGCTTGAAGAACACGGTGAGGACGAAATTAAAGCGAAACAAGCGGAATTAAACACCCTTTATGACCGTTTTAACGCAAACTACGGGCTTATCAACTCACAGGCAAACAACAGGGCATTTTCCGCTGACAGTGCATATTATCTGCTTTGCTCCCTTGAAATCATTGACGAGGACGGCAAGTTAGAACGTAAAGCGGATATGTTTACGAAGCGCACTATTAAGCAAAGAGTGGTAATTAACCACGTTGATACGGCAAGTGAAGCATTGGCAGTGTCGCTCGGCGAAAAGGCTTGTGTTGATTTGGCTTATATGCAAGGGCTTTGCGATATTCCTATGGAAGAAATGCTGAACGATTTGAAGGGTGTTATTTTCAAAATTCCTCAGCAGGGTGAATCGGTATGGGTAACGGCAGACGAATATTTATCCGGCAATGTTCGTGAGAAACTCCGAATTGCAAGGGAATATGCCGCTGAATACCCGGAATTTGAAGCCAACGTAGCTGCACTTGAAAAGGCACAGCCGAAAGACCTCGACGCATCTGAAATAACCGTTAGGCTTGGTGCTACTTGGATTAAACCGGAATATGTTCAGCAGTTTATGTATGAGCTTTTGAACACATCTTGGCGAAACCAAAGCGTATATCAAGTCAAGTATCACCAGATTACCGGCGAATGGCAAGTAACGGGTAAAGGTAAGGCGCAATACAGTGATGTTCACGCTACTGTTACTTACGGTACGAGCCGTATGAACGCTTACCAGATTATTGATGATACGCTGAACCTCCGTGATGTGCGTGTTTACGACTACAAAGAGGACGCTGACGGCAAGGAAAAACGTGTTCTTAACAAAAAGGAAACAACTTTGGCTCAGCAAAAACAGGAGCAGATTAAACAGGCATTTAAGGACTGGATATGGAAATACCCTGTGCGCCGCCAAACGCTTGTAAGGGAGTATAACGAAAAATTCAACAGCGTAAGACCACGAGAATATGATGGCAGTCATGTTACTTTCTCGGGCATATCACCGGAGATAACCATGCGCCCGCATCAGCTTAATGCTATCGCCCACATTCTTTACGGTGGCAATACGCTTTTGGCTCACGTTGTCGGTGCTGGAAAGACTTTTGAAATGGTTGGTGCGGCTATGGAATCAAAACGACTTGGACTATGTAATAAATCCTTGTTCGCCGTGCCAAACCATCTGACAACGTGGTTCACTAAAAGACGACACTTGGTTTTTGGAATTTTCATTGTCAAAA
>CAYPQA010000258.1:0-3285 GCA_964412725.1 uncultured Eubacteriales bacterium | reverse complement strand
CCTTTTCCAAAGTTTTTTTGTTGTTTTAGGGTGTCCTTTTCAAAAGTTATTGACAGCCTCAAAAAACGCGAGGTGCGCTTATACTCCTTAGCGCATTAAAATCTTACTTGTTTTGAGCGTTTGCAAACTTGTAGAGGTAAGTTTGTGCAATTTCGCGAATAAAGAAGTGCAGATTTTTAGCGTTAAGGAGTATAACATACGCTAAGGCAATACGGTGGACCGGATGAACCACCCTGTTTTATTACGCCTCCAAAGCCCGCATTTCATAAGGGTTTTTGAAGTTATATGTTATAAAAATCTGCTTGTCGGCTGATATTTCAATTCTGTTTATAAGCTTGGTTAGAATGGTCCTGTCAACTATATCAAAATTCACCAATTTTTTTATAACCTCAATATAATTAACCTCGTTTGTAGGCCTTTCTTTGGCATCCGAAAGAGCCGCAAGACGTTTGTTTAGACGCGTCTTTTCTTCATTGTACTGACCAGACATATACAAGAACATATCCTCATCAATAACCCCTCTAAGCTTATCAACATAAAGCTGCTTAATTACGTTCTTAACCTCTGTCAACTTACGGTTTGTAAGCTCGGCCTCTTTTTCGCGGGAGTTGTCCTTATCGGGCAATATGTCTTGAAATTGATTGTAGAAATTCTCGCCAAAGGTATGAGCAGCTATCTTTTTAAGCTCGTCAACAACATAGCTTTCAACCGCCCTTTCACTCATCAAATGATTGCTACATTGTTTATTGCCAAACTTTGAATAGGTCATACAAAGAACGTTCATCTTTTTCGCCTTGTTTCTGCGGTAGGTCATCTTTGCGCCGCAGTCCTTGCAGAACAATAACCCATTCAGCAAATGCGCCGCTTGTTCCGGCCGTGCATAATGGACTATTCTTTTTTTGATGAGTTCTTGAACCAATTCAAAGTCTTGTTGCGAAACTATAGGTTCATGGGTGTCCTTGGCAATTATCCAGTCTTTAGGCGGAATCTTCCTGAACTTATCAAGCTTATAATTAATTTTTTCCTGCCTGTGTTGTGCCATATCCCCCATATAAACAGGATTGGTCAAAATACGCTTCACAGTTTCCTGCGTCCACAAATACCGCTTAATCATAGCGTTTTTATAGGTGCTGTTCGTACCCTTATATTTTGTGGGACACGGAACTAACTCATTATTCAAGACTTTAACAATGCCACACATGCTTTCACCCGCAATATACGAGTTGAATATGCGCTTAATAATGTGACCGACTTCATCATCAACAATGAATTTATTATTATCCTTGGGGTCTTTTTGGTAGCCATACGGAGGAAACGCACCTATAAATTGTCCGTTTGCACGTTTTGTGTTGAAAACGGACTTGATTTTCTTCGATACGTCTTTCGCATACATATCATTTATAACGGCTTTAAAAGGGCTCATTTCATTATTTCCGTTATTTTCAAACGTATCTATTCCGTCATTATACTGTGTCAAGACAGAACTAAAAAAAATTGTAGAATTTTGATTTAGGCATTAAACATAATGAGTATATACGGTTACGAACAAAATGTTCAAATACTCATTTGGCGGCTTTTATATTTATTCTTCTAAATGTTTCAAAACATCTGCCGTCTGACTGTTTGGTTTTTTCAATCATTATATTAATAACTTCATTTCTAAAGCTTTCTTTTTTTGCATCAGGTATATAATTTAAAAATGGCACTATGCTTGGCTGGTCAATCCATTTTATCATCTCATCGCAGTTAGAAAAAAACCTATCTGCATTTTCGTATTGTATATTTATCTTCCTAAAACATGTTTCCTCAATCAATTTTTTATATTCCTCTTTTGAAGGCATGAACCATGGCCATTCAAAATTTGAGAAATACTCTTTATATGTATCTTCTTTCATCAAAGCCTTTACAGTGTCAAAAAAATTTGAACAATTACCATCACCAGCAAAGTTCCATTTGATAATTCCATTGGACTTCAAAGCTGTAAGACTATTTCTTAATAATCTTTTATGGTCCTTTATCCAATGCAATGCAGCATTTGAAAAAATTATATCGAAATAATCTACGAAATCAATGTTATCTATATCCATGCAAATAAAAGTAAGGTTATCTTTTTCAAGCTTTTTTGCTGTGTCAATCATTCCAACAGACGCATCAATTCCGATAACTTTACCATTAGGTACTAACCTTGAAAGTTGTTCGGTCAGGACTCCATCACCACATCCAAGGTCTAAGATTATCTCATTTCCATCAAGTTCAAGTTCAGAAATTACACTATTACCCCATTCTTTTTGATGTTTTGATGCCTGTTTGTATTTTTCACCATTAAATTCAAACTTTGTCATTTATACTTAACCTCCCTATTCATTAGTTATTAAATTAATAATGCTTGCTTGCGTCACAGGGTTTAACCATAATCTTACACATTAAGTCTTATGCTATTAAGTCAATTATTTCACTTCTGATTTCTTTCGCAGTTTTAGCGTAAAATTCCGTTGTTCCGCCATGCTCTGAAATAGCTGAACAGCCATAGTTGCCTTGTCTTTTGCAGATTGTTCGGGTTTCATTTGGCTTGAAATTTGCTCCATGACATGTTTAACATCGTGTAATTCCAATAAATTAACTGCAATGCAGAAAACCCCTTTGCGCCGCCCATCATCGTAATTAGCCAGCAGCGTTTCCAGTATAGAGATTTTTTCATTAAGTTCGTTTCTGTAAGCTTCTATTCCCACGATTTTTGCTTTCTCTATATCGCTGAACTGTTTTAAATGCGTGATAAAGGAATCTAATTTATCAGCACCGTCATACTTTTTGCATGGATATTCGTCACATTGGTAACAATATTCAATCCCTTTGCGTTGGCTGCAAGATAATACTCCACATGCAGGGTGCTTTGTCAAAAATCCTTCACCAGAGCAACCGGGGCATTTAGATGTGCCATTCGTTTGATAACGAGGGCATAACCCACAATTTAAGCCACATACTGAAAACAAAGGGTATTCTCGCTGTTTATATTCCATACCTTAATTCTCCTTTTGCATCTAACGCTAATTTTACAAGTTCAAATTAGTGATTTTCGATTATAGATTTAATTATCATTGCTATATGTTTAGTTTTGTTATTGTCGCACTGCGTGTAGTGCGACAATACAAAACTAAAAAAATTGTAGAATTTGTTCAGTTCTTTAAAAAAGCGTGGCTACCATTAATGCCGATACTTACGATTGTATAGAATTTTGAGATACCCAACTATCTGCTTATTATCAAATATACCGCCGAACTTTTTTCA
>CAYPQA010000257.1:0-3302 GCA_964412725.1 uncultured Eubacteriales bacterium | reverse complement strand
CCCGTAGCTTTTCGCAAGCCTTTGCGAATATATACATATCAAGCTTTATTATAAAACTGTTTTTCTCAAAAAGAGGGATAAAATTTCCCGGGGAAATAATTTCCGAGCCCCTAAGCCAACGTACCAAGGCTTCGGCTCCGGCCACAACCTCACCATCAAGCTTATATTTTGGTTGCAGGTAAATCTTGAACTCATTATTTTCTAATGCTGCCTCTTGCGCATTTTCTATCTCTTTTTCAGCAATCAGAATATCTGTAAGCTTGTTGTCGTAAAAAGCATAGGTCTTTCCGCCCGTACCCTTTATGCTTTTGCGTGCTGTCCCAACCTTGTCAAGCATTATATTCATAGACACATTAGCATTGGTTACCACATAAATGCCACATCTGAGGCTGATTATGAGCTGGTCACGCATCTTTGAAATCTCCGTAGTTATTTGAGAAACGATGTCCATAAGCCTTATGATAAGCTCATCCCGGCTTTTGTAAGCCAATAGCATGAGGAAAATATCGCTACTCCCCTTTCCGAAAGATTCAAATTCAGAAAGATTTTTTACGATTATCTCTGATATTCTCGTAAGTATAATGTTTCCTATCTCATAACCAAACCTGTCGTTTATATATCTGAACTTGTCGACATCCATTTCTATAATAGCATAGCCTACAAGTCTATTTGAAATCAGATTTTTAGTTTCGGCCTTGAATTTATTTACATTCGGAAAACCGGTTGTTTGGTCTATATAAGCAAGCTTATTTAGATATTCTTTACTTTTTCGTCCTGCATACAGGTTATATATAAGAAGTGACAAGAACGTTATAACTACAAATGAACAGAGAAAAACCGTTGCAAGCTTGATGCTGTTGGCACGTTGCGTTATTGCATCCTCAGGAACAACGGATAATATATACCAATCCCTTATTCCAACAGGTTCATATGCCATAAACCTTTTCTGGCCATTTTTGGTGTAGAAAACAACTCCGCTCTTATTTTGTCGCATACCGAACCTAAGCGTTTCCATTGCAAGCCTGTTCGCTTGGGTATCACTGTCTGCAAAGCCTTCGATTGTGAGAATATTTTTTATTGCGCTGTTATGAGATGACAAAAGCACAATATCGCCGCCTGTGGTTACAATATGAAAAAATCCCTCACCTTTAAACGATTCGACATTCAATGTTGTATCAAAGCTATCCACATCATTAGTTGCAAAAAGCACGCCCTGAATTGTGTCGCCTTTATATATTGGTACAGAATATGTAACGATATTGCCGTCAGCTAAGCGGTCTGTCATAACCTCAGAAACGTAGTTTTCTCCGTTCAAGCTTCTTTGAAAGAAGGCCCTGTCACTAATATCAATTATTTTGTCATCGGTGGTGTATGCCGTGCCATTAGTATCTGAAACGCCCATACGCTTATAGTTCATGTTTTTTTGCACGTATTTAAAAACCTTATTTAGTTCCTTTTCGTTTAACTGTGCCAAGTCAACAGCCGCTGCAATATTCTCTAATTCACTTAAAGATTGCATAATCTGGCTGCGTATGGCCAAAGCGCTTTGCTGTGAAGATTCGCTTACACGATCCATTGCCTCCTCAAATAATGTACGATCCACATATAACGAAAATGCAAACACAGACGCAAAAGCAATCAAAAGGATTGCACAACATGCGATTATGTTTGCATTTTTTAAAATCTTATCTTTTTTCATACTCACAACCCTTTCCTATGAAAGTATTATGAGTATAGCACAATCAATTACCACACACAAGAGGGATTTTGTTTATTTTGTCCTTCCCCAGAAAGGCAAGCGCCCTGTCTCTCTTAGTTTTGTACGGTAAACCTCATAGTTTTGTTTGATTTCGTTTGCGGTTTGCGCGTCAATTATCCCAAAAAGAGTATATTTGTCTATAATTTGAGATTCAACGCTTATAGCCATGTCTTTAAGCGCATATATCTCATCCTTTTGGGTTTGGGGGAGCGCGTCAAATTTTTCTTGCATCTCCTTATATCGCGCCTTGCGCATTTCTATGTCCGCTTTTTGCTCCTTCGTAAGCTTACCAGTCTGGTATGCAGTTGCGTATGCGGTTGCGTTAAGGTTCGCCGCAGTTGCTGTGCCTGCAAGCACACCGCTTAAGCTCACAGCCAAGCCAAGCGCACATAAGCTTCTCTTTACCTTTTTTATATTTTTCACATTAAACACCTCCGTTTTTAGCATAACCCGAATCTAGTTGGTTTATGTACTTGAGTTAGGAAAAATTCCATGGTATTATTCCAAGAACATTAAGATATATGAGGCAATATAATTTCTAAATATTTTGGATTGAATGGAAAATTACAAAGGCAAGTTTCCTGTTTATGAACGAACAAGAAGTTTGCAGAGACTATTGCCGAATATATAGTATTCATAGAGGAGAGTAGAAATGACTTGTAAACATTGTGGTAATTTTATCAATCAAGGGGATGTATGTCCTACATGCGGTAAAACGAACTCTGAACATTCGACTAAGCGAAAGTCCAAAGTTATCCCTATTATTGTTCTATGTTTTGCACTATTGGCAGGAGCTTCAGGTATTGCTCTGAATAGGTTTCTTTCAGCTCGAGTAGTTATGGAGGACTTGCCCGAGGACATATCGGATCCGGAGATTGAAATAGCGGTTGAAATTGATGAGAAATTAAAGACCTCATCCAAAATAATAACAAAAGGCCAAACCGTTTATTATATCGATGATAATTATACCGGAATATACAGAATATCGGTTGAAGGTACGGAGTTTAAGAAACTAACGAATGAAAATGTTGTCGGTGGAATGGTTATGCTTGAGGACAAGATTATCTTCGCAAGCGACAATATATATTTTATGAATCTGGACGGTACGGAGATTCGCAAGCTTGCAAATCTGGATAAAGAGATTTATAAATTCTACGTCATTGAAAATACTCTGTTTTATTCACTATACACCGGAGAAGATGACTATGATTACTATAATAACAAATATGACCTGTATAAAGTTGGTATCGAAAGCTTAAGCGCAGACGTAAACCCGAACCTTAATGCGGAGTTGGTTATGAACGAGATAAGATCATTTTGTTTAGACCAAGATGGAGTTTTATATTACGCCTTGGGCAATGCAAACAAAAGCGATTTAATGGTGTATGATATTTATAAAAAAGAGAATTTGGACTCACCAGGTAAAAGAATTTATACATTTGACCAGGAATTTGTGGGCATCGAATATATGAGGGTTGAAAACGACGAGCTTTATATCTGCTCAACACCAGAAAATTATGAAGTTAGCATCTGGTATCGTATG
>CAYPQA010000256.1:0-3343 GCA_964412725.1 uncultured Eubacteriales bacterium | reverse complement strand
CAAACATCATCATAACCGATGACAAAACACCGAAACTGATTGATTTTAGCATATCCCGTAATTTTAAGAATGATGGTAATACAGATACAAAATTACTAGGTACAGAGTACTATGCCGCACCCGAACAGTTTGGATTCGCACAGACAGATATCAGGACAGATATTTACGCTATTGGGAAATTAATGACCGTTATGCTTACAGGCAGCGAGCGACCTGTTGACGAAAACTTATACGGCTGTGGAAAGCTGAAGTCCGTTATAATCAAGTGTTGCTCAATAGACTCAAAAGACAGATACCAAAGTATTTTAGCATTGAAAAGTGGAATTCTTAAGCAAAATGTTAAGCCTGTATCTTTACTACTTAACGTTAAAGCATTGAGCGTTGTTTTGTTTACTGTATTGTCAGGCTTTTTTATGTTCAAAATATTTGATAGTCCTAAAGTTGCTCCTACATCCACTGGTAGTAGTGCGGAAAACAAACAAGGCAAAACTGCTGAAACTACAAAACCGCCTTCATCGCTTATAGTTTACGACTTTAATACACCTAACCCCATAATCAATACTACGCCTGAGCCTGTAATTGACATCACACCCACGCCAGTAGTCACCATAACTCCTACGCCTGTAGCTACTATTACACCTAAGGCTACTATAACTCCCACGCCTGTACCTACTATCACGCCTACGTCTGTAGTCATCACCACACCTGAACCTGTAGTTACTAACTCACTGGAGCCTGTAGTTAAAGAACCTGTGGCAGAGAAAAGCTTTGAAGATGTCGTACCATCAAGCAGCCCCAATGGTTACATAGATCCAACCACTAAAACAGATGTTGATGATTCATTTACACCGGTTTCTGCGTCCCCAACTAACATACCCGAGCCAACTGAAAAACCTGTCAGAACAAAACCCGGTGTTATTAATTTGGTAAAACACACAAGCGTAAAGTACTATTCACAAACACTAGGTATGACAAGCGATGAGAAATCAATGGTTGGTTGGGAAGGTAAAACAATTTATATAACTGATATTAGCACCGGGAAGGCTACAGAAATTCCTGTAGAAACAGACGCAAGACAACCTGTCAATATTTCTTATTGCATGAGTAAGAGTAATGAACTTATAGCTATTGAAGATTCCTTTAATAACGGTACGCTTGAGGTCATTAATGTTTCAAGTAAGAAGGTTATATTGTGCATTCCGGTATATCAGATTAGAGGTATGGCTTTTACAAACGATGAGAAAAGAATTGTTGCATTTACATCCAGTAACAAAGTGCAAATTTATGATATTGCTACAGGTACAATGATTGTTGAATACGATGATGGCTTTGGTAAAAGAATCGGGGATATAAAATCTATTGCCATTAATCCTCTTGAAAACACCATAGCAATAGGCTACATGGAAAATATCCTGATTCGTAACCTTAGTACTTGGGAGCTTATAAAGACTATAGATTTTAACGTCAGCGCATTGGTCTATTCAAAAGATGGAAAGTATTTGCTAGCAAGCGGCGGTGGACCCAATGAATGGGGCGGGGTTGAAGTCTACTACGCACAAGATAACTATAGAGTAAAACATCAGTACAAGGATATGTATGCTTGCTTCAGGTCGCAAGAGGTTAGCTCAACTGCGGATAATAAGTTTATCCTAGGCAGAAATAGACTGTATGATTTAGAATCGGATAATATGGATTTGTATGACGTATTAACCGACGGCAAAGAACACATCTATAATTACTATGGCTTTTCTCACAATTGCAAGTACATCTATGACTCAAATGGTAATATATTCTACACCGACAACGTCTTGGGCAATATGATTAAATATTAAGCACTGCAAACAAGTATGCTGACAGCATATACAATTCAAAATAGCCTGTGATAAACTGTTTTTACAGTATCACAGGCTATTGTTTTTTAATTAAAATAGGAACAACTCAGGCGAGACCATTATAATTAAGCTTATTGCAGATGGCTACGCCCGCCTATATTTGCAAACAGGAGCAAACAGTAATCAAGACATGGACATGAGTCTATGTGATGCCAGAGCTAAGAGTTTAGGGCTTATTGGTGTAGCGGCAAAGCCGCTATCTGTAGCAAGCGATTCTCTAACAAAGTTAGATTGGCTAATGATATTGTGTCGGTATTCCGTATCAGGTTTGTCGCATACCAGAACAGGCTGGAATGTATCGAAATGTCAAACAGCATTACCCATACGAATTTACAGGATGCTGAATCACACATACGTGAAGCCAAGCCGGTATGAGTATGCTGACACAGGCTAATCAGTTACCAGAGATGGTGCTGAAATTGCTTAAGTAATTATTGACAAGTAAGCTGTTAAAGCGTGTTACGCGACAGTTAATATATCTTGTGAAATGAGGGATGTTATGAGTTGGTTTAACAGTATGATGACAAGCTTTTCAATGAGCAATGTGCGTTCGGCAGCTTCAAATTCAGACAACAATGCAGAGGCTGTCGCCGCAGGAGTTGGGGGTATAGGTGGTGCAGTAGTAGGTGCCGCTATAGGTTCAGTCTTTGGACCGGTAGGAACTATGATTGGTATGTATGTCGGTTCTAAGGTAGGTACAGAGGGTGTTCAAGCCGGTATTAAGGGGGCGAAAGATTCCCACAATGACGTATAGGCTTACTTGCCAACAAGTATGCTGACAGCATATATAATCAAAAAGAACCTGTTCTATAATGAAGTCGTTATAGAGCAGGTTCTTCTTATAAGGGGGGTTATTGACTATCCGAGTGGGATATTTCACGCACAAGCTCACGTACAAGCTTAAGCTGTTTATGATTTAGATGTTTAAGGTCTTTGTTGATTCGTGTTATCTGCTTATTCTCAGTAAGAATTTGGTCGCCGTCCGTAACCGCAACAGGTTCGTTATTTGATAGCAGATAGTCCGTAGAAACATTGAAGATACTGGATAACTCCAACAATATCTCGGCGTCGGGAGACGCTTTATCAAGCTCCCACATACGTACAGTGCTGCCTGCTTTATGGAGTTTCTTTGCAAGCTCCGCTTGTGTAAGCCCCATAGATTTACGTAATTCTTTAATGTTGGCACTTAATTTTGTTGGCATTTTAAACCACCTCGCATAATTATTATAAGCAATAATATTGCGGTTTTCAATACTTTAAGATATATATTGACAGCAAACATTACGCTATATATAATTGTGGATAATAGCAATATTATTGCTTTAAAGTAAATTGAAAGGAGAGTGAACCATGAATGCTTTTATTCAATTTAGAAATTCAACCGAATTGTCACAGGTTAACATGGCTCGTAGGTTAGGCGTTTCATTGTCTATGTATGAGAAAGTAGAAAG
>CAYPQA010000255.1:0-3351 GCA_964412725.1 uncultured Eubacteriales bacterium | reverse complement strand
CTTTGGGCCGACATGCCAAAGATTTCCCCACCGTAAATCAGTTTCGGGATTAGCATGTTTTGGATCAGCATCCTTTTGAATGCTATTGGAACCCTATTATTAGTTAAAGATTTCTCCAGTTGTTTAACCAGGACATAGCCTCGAGTAGCCCGACTTTTAGCCATCTTTTCAAGATCCAAGTCCTGATTTATCTCTATACCTAAGTAGGTGTAGTTTTCTGTCCATGGTATGGGGTTTCCCTCATACTCAATCGGTTGGCCTATCCGTTCAGTTCCAGACCCTTTGATCCACATCAACCCACACTTAGTGGTATTGATTTCCATACAATTAATTTGCATCCACTTTTGGATTTTATCAAGATTTATCTTCATTTCTTCAATACTTTCTGCAAAGAGAACAGTATCATCTGCAAAGCATAAACCTGGTAATTTATCTGGGAGACCTGGAACAGTAATTCCCTCCAACCCTTCTAGAATATCATTTATAAACATATTAAAGATAATGGGTGAGGTGGGACATCCTTGTCTCACTCCTCGCAGATTTTCAAAACCCTCTGAAACTCCTCCTTTTAGTCGAACCTTCATGCGGGTGCCTGCGTATAGACTTCTGATGAACTTCATCATTTTGGCTCCAATTCCCAACCCTACCAGTTTCACGAAGAGTCGTTCCTGTGGAACCAAATCATATGCCTTCTTAAGGTCCAAAAAACACATAAGGGTATCTTGGCCTTTTGCACAACGCCTTTGGACAGCTTCTATCAAACACATCGCCTGGGCTGGGCATTCCTCTCCGGAAATGAACCCCACCTGTTCGCGCCTGATAAGCTGAAAAGCTGCAGCAGCATCAGCCAGTCTTTTTGCAACTATTTTGCATATAACTTTAAGAAGAGTATTCATCAAAGCAATTCCCCGATAGTTATTCGGATCACTCTTACTACCTTTTTTGTGGAGTACTACAATTAAGCAGCTACGCCACTCTTCAGGAGTCTCTCCCTCATTCCATGCTTTCTTAACGATCCTAAAGATCGCATCAGCTAGCCTACTCTTGGGTTCCTTTTCTCCAGATACCAATTTGTACACCTCACTGGGAATCAAATCCTCCCCAGTGGCTTTGTTATTACCACAGCCAGTTAGGCTCAATCTAATTTCTTCCCATGTTATGGGAGAGTCTGTAATTAAATCACATTTCTTAGTTGTTTGCTGAGTTATTAAACTCACATTTTCCGGTTTTGACACTAGACCCACGAAGTGGTCTCTCCAATTCCTCAATTGATCATTGATTGTATTACACAATTCACCAGTTGCTTTGTCTATAATAGGGTAGTCATCCCCATCCACTTTATTTAATTGGCAGTGCGCCTTAATCCACTTCCAGCTTGCTCGACTGTCAGGTTTCTTTAGAGTATTAATACCTTCTTGAATAAAACAGGAATACTGTTTTTTCTTAGATTCTCTTATAGTCTTTCTGACTTCTTTTGTTAGAAATTTAATCTCTTCCAAATTTGTGCTTTTACTACGCTTATTCAGTAAGAATCTTGCCTTACGGCAGAGCCAAATAGGTTTTACCGGTTTCTTCTCTTTTAAGAGACTATGTTTATTAAATACTTTGTTAAGATCTTCATAGAAGGTACTTGTCATTTCCTGAGTATCCATAGACATTCTTAGACATCTAAAATTGCAGTTGCAGATAGCCTTAGCTACATGCTCATCTTTTAAACGCTTCCTGTCAAAAACTAACTGTCCACTGGGCAGTTCATCCTCAGTTAAGTCTACCCTAACCTGGACTGGATCATGATCTGATACTTTCCACAAGGGAAGTCTTACTTGGCTCTCAATAAGCCCTTTACGGTTTGAGATCGCGTAATCAATAACTCTCTCACTTCTTCCTGCTCTTGTGCCTTCCTTAGGCAACTTTTCGAGAACCGCCATCCGCCCTCTTTCCAATATACTCCCTTGGAGCTCATCTGGTGGCATATTCCAGTCACCTACAAAAATATGGGGCATCTCATCCTCCACCATATCTGTTATTTTTTGAATAGTTTCCAATCTTTCACTTCCACTGCAGTGAACGTATAAATTGGTGATCTTCATTGATCCCTGCTTGCTAGTTATTTTCACTGTTAAAAGATTTTTGCCAATTGAGACAATGCTTGGGATTACGCCTGCTTCTTTTCTGACTCCAATCAGAAGGCCATGTGCGCTTCCCTGTTCCTTTGATTCAACTATTATGTATCCAGGTATTTTTATATCTATACCTTCCTTCATGTAAGTTTCTTGCATACAGATTACTGTGGGTTTATCTCCGTTTAGGAAATGCTTCACTTCCTCGAGCTTATTTTTCAAGGAATTGACATTTAAGGATATGATACTCCACTTGGGCTTCTCTATCTTCTCTTTAGTCTTCTGATATTTTTTAATACTTCCTTTTACCATCCTATTCCAGGTCATACCATATCTTGACTCAAACAAAGTGAGGGCCTTTTCACACTCTTTAAACAATTTTGGTTCATTTAAAATACTTAGCCTTATGTAGTTGTGTCGGCTTTTAACCACTCTCTTAATTTTGACATGTTTAACTAAGTCACAGTCTATGACTTCGATCCTTCTTAGAACCGTGTCTAGTTCAATTAATAGGTCACCCTTATAACTAAATTTAGCATATTTACTACCTTTGGAAGAGTTTACTTCCATATTAAGTACAGAACTTTGGCATTGTCGTTTAACTCGCGGATCCGAGTCTACCTGTTCTGTAGTATTAAAAACATTTTCAATAATTATTTAATTATTAAAATTAAAATCCACTCTTTCTGAGGAGTGGAACTCCGTCCCATAGGACTCATCACCCCCTACTGGTCCGACATAACCTGGGGTCTCACATCCTTCTTCCTGAGCAGGATCTTTTACTATTAACGGTACTTTGACCGGGACAAAAACTTCGTGCATGCATGGAGGATCTGTGCAGCATAAACTTTTCATTATTATAGAAGCGGCCGCTCTTACAGGAGCTGGCCTTTCTCTACAGTCCTTGATTCTTTTGGCTTCTTTTAACAGCCAGATTTTTTCTTTTTGAATATCTTCTGCAGATACCCCTTGCAACCTAGGTGAAGATGCCCATACCTTTGATAAGGCCTGATCTTCAACTAAAGCAAACCATTTTTTTGTTATTGGTGACCGTAGAAGCTCGCCAATATCGGTTTTCTTGAAAACCTCTGCTGCCACCATCGTGGTCTTTAATTCTTTACAGGGCATTGCCCCTACTCCAGCTATTTGGATCAAACGGAATTTAGTTGGCTTTTTACCAATCCATTCGTCTGATTTCCATAACTCAAGAGCTTTTTCTTTGGTTATTTTT
>CAYPQA010000254.1:0-3406 GCA_964412725.1 uncultured Eubacteriales bacterium | reverse complement strand
GGGTGAAGAGGATGAAATGTACGGGCTTAACGCCGACGGGAGCAAGAATGAGGACTACTGCAAATATTGCTTTACAGACGGGCACTTTAATAAGGACGAGACAATGCAGGAAATGATAGAAACCTGTATTCCATTTATGGTTGAACAAGGCATGCCGGCTGAGAAAGCAAGGAACATTTTAGAAGAACAACTTCCAAACTTAAAGCGTTGGAAACAGTAATATGTCTAGCGTTGATTGGAATACATTATTCCCAGCGGCAAACCAGCCAACCTTTAAAAATATAGAAGACTATATTGGCGGTGACGGCAAGGCTTTATGGAAGTCACTTTTCAAGTATATGGACGATGTTTACAAATGCAAGCCTAAAATGACATACAGTGGTTGTTCGGGAAAGCCCGGCTGGAATGTAAAGTTCCAAAAAAGCGGACAAGCTTTTGGTACGCTCTATCCCGAAGAAGCCGGTTTTTCTGTATTTATGGTTATTTCATACAAGCTTGAGCCGGACATGGATATTGTTAAATCTAATTTATCGCCGAAGATGAGAGAGATTTATGAAAATGCCGGTGACTATATGAAAATGGGCAAATGGTTTATGTTTAAAATTGAAAGCCAACAAGATTTGGATGACTACAAACAACTTTGTGGCGTTAAGCTTAAGCCGAAAAAAGTATAAACCATACAGCAATTAGACCCAAGTAGATTACTCCCATAAACTTTGATACGGCAAGCCCCTCTAGACGATTTCCGGCTATTTTTACAATGGCTGTGGCTAACACAGTTCCTATCAGAGTGCTTATTAACGAGCCTACTAAAATTGCAAGCGTAGAAATAGCGGAAATATTAAACAATTTTACGGCTATGACTGTGGCGATAAAGGCATAAATCATCGGAATACCAATTCGAGCCGTTAGGTAGGAATAATCACCTACGGGCGTTATCTGGTAGAATGATGCTATGCCTTCGTCCCTCTCTTCCAAAAGAAGAAAAGCTGACACCATTGCTATAAACATTGGCGTCAAACAAATAAGAATCCCATCAACAAGGCGATACCATTGTTGTATTGAAAATGAGAATTGAGTTTCTGTTATTTCATTAATAACAGGTATCCCAAATTTAAAAATTAGGCCAACTAAAAAAGGGGCAGGCAAAAGCACGAGTAACATTCCATCCCTAGTAACTTGCTTAAGTCCGATTTGAAACAACCGCATTGTCCTTCTCATACCTTGTCGCCTCCGTTTGCTTGTATTGCCCGCGAGATACGGTTAACCGAAAAAAGTAAAGTTATCCCAAGCCAAAAGAAAAGAACAGAATACATCAATATTGCCGTATTGTAGCCAACTCCGAATGAATGGTTTATTGCTCGCAATAATACTGTGCTCGGAAGCATGTCCAAAAGCGGGTGCGTGACACCAAATATAGCTAATACAGGTGGGAGGGTTACGAAAATTTCGAGCGGCGATACAAGCAACATATAATGATTTACACTTCGTGCGTATGAGGCAATAAACATTCCCAGGGTTGTAAATATCATTGAGCCTGTGAAAACACTCATGGATAAGATAAAATAATCCGTGGTGACCTTGCTTAATCCTATAAAAACAATAAAGTCTGCTGATACAGTTGAGATAATTGCCAATGATACCGCTTTTGACAAAATATACTCGATCGGTTGCAATGGTGATATGCTCCAATAATTATGCAATCCCTCACCTTTTTCCAGCAACCAAATGGCACCTATGAAAAAGCAGCCAAGCATTGCAGGGTCTGTCAAGACAATAATGGACGCAACCTGTTTTTTGTATTCGTCGGGGCATATGAGCAATATGGCAATATATAATGCTGTGAAGAATGCATAAAGAAAGTAAAAACCATACTTCATCTGATAACGGATGTCATTTTTAAGATTGGATAAAAATCTCATTGCAAGCACCTACCCGTTAACTGAATAAACACATCTTCTAAGGTTTGCTCCTTTGAATGAATACTTTTGAGCATTCCTTTTTTTAGTGCATTTTGAAAATCCATGTCCATATTCAATTCTGAAAGAAGTCCTATCTTTTCTATTTCCTTTTCATTTTCAACAAAACGATAACTCACTTTGGTATCTGCACCGCTTTGCCTTAATGCATGTGGAGAATCAACCGCCTTTATCGTGCCGTCTACAATAAAGGCGACACGGTCACACAGTTCCTCAGCGTCGTGCATATTATGCGTTGTTAAAATAACCGTATTACCAATGCTTTTTTGTTCAAGAATCATGTCTTTGAGGATTCTTGCATTTGTGGGGTCAAGACCGTTTGTCGGCTCGTCCAAGAAAAGAAGCTTTGGATTGTGTAACAATGCGCGCACAAATCCGAGCCGCATTTTCATTCCCTTTGAAAAATTTCCAACCCTTTTATCAGCATCTCCTTGAAGCTCCACTCTTTTCAGAAGTTGCATGGGATCGGTTGTTTTCGTTGCATAAAGCGAAGCAAAATAGCGCAAATTTTCCATTGCCGTAAACTTACTATAAAAATTCGGAAACTCAAAATCCACACCGATTTTTTCATAATAATCTGAGGTTCTGTTTTTCATTTCATTTCCAAAAACAAGCACAGAACCGCCATAGTTTCGCAAAACGCCGGTTAATATCTTCTGCATTGTGCTTTTTCCTGCGCCCGAAGGGCCAAGGAATCCAAAAACTTCTCCTTGGTTAACATCGAAACTTATGCCACGTATTGTTTCCTTCTTTGCACCCGAATATTTTAAGTGCACATCATTAACGCTAATTTCTTTCATCACTGACTATCTCCTTTAATACGCCATCCAACAGGATACTAATGACCGCACTATTATCTGCGTTATCTTTCTTCAAGGTTAGAATACTGACTGCCAAAGTCTGCAAAACCTTAGTAGCGGTTTCTATTCCGCATTTAAAGTTTATGCCGTATTCCTGTAATTTGGCAACCTCATTGCTGTCTTCCTTGGTATGCTCTAAGAGCACCTCAGGCGGTAGCTTACGGTATAGGTAGTCGGCAATTTCACTGTCATTTTGCCTTAGCATTGGATAACATTCGAGCTTGGAAAACATTCGTAGTATTGTTTGTTTTGCAAGTTCCACAGGGGTCAATGAACTATTTTCTTTTAAAAATACGTCTATCTCACCCCAAAGCTTTTGCTGTAATCGCCCAACGATATCAAAATACAAATGCTCTTTATTGGTGTAGAATGCGTAAAAAGAGCCTTTGGCTATACCAGCCGCCTTGACTAAATCATCGACCGTCACCTTTTTAATTCCAAATTGCGTAAATAGGCGTTCACCTTCAACATATAGCTTTTCTTGGATAATAACCTTTTCGCTTTCGTTAAATCTTGGCATAAAGCACCTCCTAATCTATATGACTATATATTAATAATAGTCATATA
>CAYPQA010000253.1:0-3427 GCA_964412725.1 uncultured Eubacteriales bacterium | reverse complement strand
TTACTATTTTTATCTGTGTCTCTTTGGTTTTTTTTCAAATTTATTTGAATGAATCCCTTACTCAAGAAACAGAACGCTTAATTCGAGAAACAAGTTTCCAAACAAGACATTCGATTAAAGCACAGGTAAAGGACGGCATGGGTGCGACAAGAGATGTTGCAACTATGCTTAGCGCCACAGAGCCGAACAATATGAACACAATGCGACTGCTTGAAAAGGTATCTGATGATAACGGCTTTTTGCGAATGGGCGTTGTCTTACCGGACGGCGACACATTTGTTACATATGCCGATAATTCGCCAGGAAATCGTCCCAATTTTTTGGACAGACCGCATGTCCAGGCGGCATTTCGCGGTGAAAGCGTTGTATCTGAGGTTACTGTTGCAAGGTTGTCAAACGATATGATTGTTACATATGCAGTCCCCGTTTGGGTTAACGGTCAAATTCCCGCCGTCCTATGCGCAACAAACAGCACAAAAAACTTTCAGCAAGTCTTAGATATAGAAATTTTTGATGGCCATGGTTTTTCCCATATCATAACCAAAACAGGCATGGTTGTTGTGCAGTCAAGTCTTGACGACTTGGAAAACGTGGCTTTTGATTTAAGCGATCTTTTCGCAACCGTTGATAAGGGACGCGAAAATAAAGAATTTCTTATGTCTGAGATGAAATCCGATAAAGAGGGGTATTTCAGGATTTTAAAAGGCGGTAAGTGGTTTTTGGTTTATTACTCGGCGGTTGATATAAACGACTGGTATTTGCTTACCGTTGTGCCTGAAAACGTTATACGCGGAAAAATAAACACAATTTTAGTTATAACAGGTACAATGTGTGTTGTTGTAGCACTTATGTTTTTGGCATTTATGGTTAATAATTTTGTAAGATATGCAAAAAGCAAGTCTGATTTGACTAAGATTGCTTATTATGACGATTTAACCGGAGCGCCCAATCTTGGAAATTTTAAGCTTGAGCTTGCTCGTATTATAAGCAAGTATTCAAATCGAAATTTAATTGTGGTTAAATTTGATATTGCAAAGTTCAAGAGTATAAATGAAGTTTGCGGATACGAAATGGGCGACAAAATGATAATGGTCGTTGCTGATGTTTTAAAAGAGCTTGTTGTAAACGATTATAATGCTTACGCGAGGATAACCGCCGACGAGTTTATAATGTTGGACAGCATAGACGAATTAAAAGCCGGCGATTCAAGCGAGGAGACTATTAACAAGTACAATGATCATATCCTTACGTTCCGCAGAATTGTTTCGGAACGTATAGAGTTTTTAAGCGGGCATAGGGTAGAGTTCAGATTTGGAAGATATGTCTTACAAGAAGATGAGAATAACGTTTCCGATATATGGGAAAAAGTTAATCTTGCACATAGTATTTCAAAAACCCAACCTACTAACCCAATCTGCGACTATAAGCCCGAATACAGAAATAAGTTTGTTAGAGAAATCGAAATTGAGAACAAGCTTGACGCAGCATTATACAATGATGAATTTAAGGTATTCGTTCAGCCAAAATATCGATTATCAGATGAAAAGATTGTCGGGGGCGAGGCTCTTGCACGTTGGATTGGTAAAGACGGAAAACCTGTTTCGTTTCCAAACGAATTCATACCCGTTTTTGAGAAAAACGGTTCTATAAGAAGGCTTGATTTTCGTATGTTGGAAAGAACCTGTGAGATGCTTGCAAGAATTATAAAGGATGGTCATGAACCTGTTGTTATTTCCGTAAATTTTTCAAGGCAACATATACTTTCAAGTACATTTATACAAGATTTATGCGGTGTAGTTGACGACTATGGGGTTCCACGTTCTTTAATAGAGCTTGAAATAACCGAATCCGCCATACTCGAAGATGAAGCAGGACTTACAAAATTTATTGACAACATCCATGCTAACGGCTTTACTCTTGCAATGGACGATTTTGGAACGGGCTATTCTTCTCTTGGATCGCTTAAGAATATGCCGATTGACAGCTTAAAGCTTGACCGCAGTTTCTTTGTAGACGCTAAAGACAGCGACCGCTCATATGCTGTTGTCGAAACGATATCTAATATGACCCAAAAGCTTAAGGTTAAAACAGTTGCGGAGGGAGTAGAGCACAAGGAGCAAATAGATATGCTCAAAGAGCTTGGCTACGAAGTGGTTCAGGGTTATTATTTTGCAAAGCCCATGCCATGCGATGAATTTATTAGTCTTTTGGAAAAGCAAGAATAGCAAAAAAGCCTCATATATTTAAACTAGGTTTAAATATATGAGGCTTTTTTATGCGTAGAAAACAAGAAATTAAGCTTAACGTGCATTATCCAACCACAGAGCAGGGAAGGAAAGAATTTTACGCCAAACTTAGCAAATTCTATGCGGATGAGGTTAGAATAAAGCTTCATTCATGCAGTCTTACAAAAAAACAAAAGTTGCAAATACTTGATGAACTAATCATTAACTGAAAAAACAAACAGCCCATATAACTCTGATTAAAAACATGCTTAAACTTATTGCGAAAAAAGTATGATGCTAAGCCAAAAAATTGAAGGTATGGCCGGACGAACAATCTGCGAAAAATTACTCTTGTTTCTGAACATACAAAAAGGTATGGCAAAAACCAAACGGTTTACCATACCTTATAATCGCGAAGAACTTGCGCACTACCTATGCGTTGACCGGAGCGCAATGTCGCGTGAACTCTCAAAGATGCGTGATGAGTGTTTGATTTCATTCAAAAAGAAAAGCTTTGATTTACACTATTGACAAATACACAGGTTAATTTAGAAAAAGTTTCTGAGATGCAATTTATATAAAAAGCTCAGGAAGTTTATACTCTTTACAAAGTTTAGACAAGGTTTTCTCAGCAATGACTTTTTCAAACCAATATAGCACCCTAGATTTATTTGGACAAATTCGTATGCAACGCATACACGTAATGCATCTGTGTTTAATTGTCTTTTTAGGATTATTTAAAGGAATAGCACTTGCTGGACACCTTTTAGCACATAAACCGCATTTTTTACAAGATGATAAGACATGGGGTTTTATTGGTATTGATTTGTACTCTCTGTATGTTAAATTGCCTTTAATCTTCAAGTCGATGTGATTTTCCTTATTCCATACATCTAACTTGCTTTTAAGCAACTCAGCAAAATATTGTATTGTTTGTAAATCTTCCTGGTTAGGACGTCCTTCCCCAAACTTTTGAACGACAGAATGTTCTGTAACAAAAGCAGCGGCGGCAATCACAAGAAAACCTTTAGATTGGACAATGGTTTTTAACTCTAGCAAGGAGTCGTCATAGTGTCTGTTTCCATATGTTGCTATTAAAGCAACAGGGGTTCCATCCCCGCACATACGAGAAATAATATCTCTTGCGAGCATTGGTACACGACCGCTGTATACTGGTATACCAATAATAACAAAATCTGTTT
>CAYPQA010000252.1:0-3447 GCA_964412725.1 uncultured Eubacteriales bacterium | reverse complement strand
TCTGTAAAGCGGTTGAACTTTTCTAAATTTTTATTTATATATTCAACATCTGCAAATCGGTTAAGAACAAAGTTTGTAAGTGAAATAACTTCTGCTCTGCTTATATAATTTTCAGGTTTAAAGGTTCCGTCCGGATAGCCGTATACCCAACCTTTTTTGAATGCAAGGGAAATTTCTTTAGCTGCCCAATGATCCATGGGTACGTCCGAGAATACGCTTACAGTTTCGCCGGTTAACCCTTGAAAATTGGTCGCAAGTACGGCAAATTCCGCACGAGTTATAAAATCCTTTGGACGAAAGTAACTTTCGGTATTTTTTATTATCCCCAATTGCTCTAAATAACCTACAGAATTTGAGTACCACAAACCTTCCTCGACATCCTTGAAGTCTGATGGATAATCTTTAAACAAATTTGCTTGGTTCTCAATAAGCCTTGCAAACATCACAGCCGCCTCAGCTCTTGTCATGTTTGCCTCTGCCTTGAATGTGATGTCTGGATAGCCAACCATGTAGGCAAAATGATTTTGCTCAAGATCATTTGTTTGGTTTGGAATGTTAGGTTCTGTTTTGTGTATGACTTGATTATTACTTGTATCTGTATTACTTGTATTACTTGTATTACTTGGATTTTTATTGCCTATATCGGGACTGCCTATATTAGGGAACCATGGCAGTTGAGGATTGTTGGTGCTATTTTCAATTTTACTCCACTTTGCTACTAATACAAAGTTCTGATATACCCTATCCTTATCAAAATCCCAAAGCTTAAGATTCCCACCTATGCTTGTTTCCCATCCTAAAAATTTGTATCCCTTTCTTTCTGGATTTTGTGGTTTTACAACCTTGCCGCCGTCTGGAATTTCCTGGTCTGCATATTGGCTTAAAGGCTCTTTTGTTCCACCTTTTAAATCAAAGCTGACTATATATTTTGAAAGACTAGGTTGCCACATTGCAGTTAATATCATATCAGCACTTACTATATCTGTGTCAAAATCCCAAAGTTTTCCCTCATTTTCCCAACCTAAAAAGTTGAAACCTTCTTTATATGGGTCAGCAGGTTTTGTAACCGTTCCATTAGGAGGAATGTTTTGGTCCGAATATTGTATAAGCGGACTTTCTCCTGTTCCTCCGTTTAAATCAAATTTTACATTATAGGTTTTTTGGGAATAGATTATGGCAAAAGGACTAAAGCCTTCAACCTCAAAAGTAATGGCATTTTCCAATTTAACAGGTAAAAGAGTTTTTGGGTCGTACTTTCCTACAGACCCTATTCCTCGGTTTATATCTTCAAATTGAAGCACAGTAAAATTGTAATTTTTGTTTGTTCCATTCGGATAAGGATAAGCGACTGTAATAGGCTTGTCAGGCTTTACAATTATGTTTCCATCCTTTTGGTCAACAAGATTCAAGTATACGGTTTCAAAACTTGCTCCCTTGGCTGTTTCTAACTGACTGACTGCATTTTCTATACCTTTTTCGTTTGTTGACAAAACAGTATCGGACATCAAAACTATATTTGTGTTTGAATGGTTAGGGTCGAGCTTTATACCTGCAGAGTTGACAAAATTTGTATCAGCCGGGACAAAAGCTGTAGGATCGTTTGAATTAAAATTTTTGTCCGGTTTTCCTTCCTGATAACGAGAAAATATTGTGGGAGTTTCACTATTTTGCTGCCTTATTTCAAGCTTTGAACCTTGATAGAAACGAAAATCGTATACATTATTGTTTTCATCAACAGCGGTTATAAAATAAACATGCCCTGATTTATCCTTAGATGTAAGTTCTATCTTATATACACCTACATCCTCTGAAGTGTATTCCTCTGACGTGTCATAATGAACCTCGCCGGTTTCTTGGTTTATATAATTCGCTCTGAATGGTAACTCGTATATAAAATACTCATGGTCGTTTGGAACATGCTTTTCTCCGTCCATATTGAAGGTAAATTTGCTTAACTCATCTTCTGTCAACAAACTTCCGTCCTCACGCTTAACGGAGAAATACGGTCTTGGAAAGCTGTTACCAGAGGCAGAGTTACCTCCCTGGTAAGCAACCATATCAAGGGGGTATACAGTTAGATAATTTGTATTATGTGAGGAGCTTCTAATCATTGGTACATCCATTTCGAGTTGCTTTTTTATTCCTGTATTAATGTTATTTCCAATAAAGTAATCCAGTATGGTTGTTTTATTTGTGGTGTAAGCTCTTCCGTTTTCAACTCCGCTGTCGTTGGACTCAAAGGTTATATTATAAGAAAGATTGTACCTATACTTGTTTTCATCTGGAAGGTATTCCGGCTCTACGCCTGGATGAATAAGATTCCAGGTAATTGTGCGCTGCTTTGGCGCATAAAGCGCACCGGATGAGGTTACATGAGATGTAAAGCCGTCAAAGCTTATATAATCAGCCAATGGGTCAGTTATCATCCATAACTTTGTTTTATGAACTATGTCTTGCTCCAGCTTATAAAACAATTCTTCAAGACCTATAATATCGTGGATTTCGTGATACTGACCGCCTGTGGCAACATTAAGCATAGTAAAAACGCCTTCATCATATTCAATAGTACTTAAGTTAGGATTTCTGAAAAAAACTGTATAGACATCAATGTCATCAATTTCTTTGGCTATTATTCCCTCAGAAATGGTTGGAATATAGTGGTTGCCTACAAAGTAATGATTAACGCTATAAAATGGACTTACCGTTCCTTGATAAGAAAACTGGCTAAGCTTAAATATCATGTCTAAAACCGAACCCGTAGAGGTTTTGTACTTTGTTATAACAGTATTTCCTATTGGTTCTGCATAGCTTGCACCATAAGACAAATTTGCGGCTCCATCGCTGAATAGAACAATATGCTTAGGATTACCGCCGCCATATTCATTTAAAAGCTTTCTTGCCATTTGAAGCCCACCTTGCATATTCGTACCAAAGCTATATGCACTCACCTTTTTTAAACTGTCTAAATAATAAGCAAGGTCGTTTGTAAGCCTGAAACCTCTGTTATTCGTGTCCATCAATGCATTAAAGGGAAGGGTTTCGTAAGCAACAAGTCCTAAAAGATTTCCAGAGGAACCGTTTCCTAAAAATTCACTTGCAAATTTTTCAATTGCGGCCTTTGCATGAAACAATATGGGTTTTCCGTCTGGAGCTAAATTGTTCATACTTCCGGATACATCTAAAACTAAAACAACAGATGCAGGCAGGCCCTCAACAGGTTGAATTTTTTCTTTAGTCAACACATCAAAGTTAATCCTGAATCTGTCGTTATCTATTTGCTGAATGGATTTACGGCATTCTACAATTTCATCTTCAGAAATTTGTAATTGAGGATTTTTAACTATCTGGTCTACAGGGTTGCTCACCAAACTTGCATTTCCTGAGATTGTTGGCAATAAACCGAAAAAAAGAATTAGGGAAAGTGTAAGCCACAAAATATTTTTTGTT
>CAYPQA010000251.1:0-3476 GCA_964412725.1 uncultured Eubacteriales bacterium | reverse complement strand
TGAACCGCACCAGAGTTAATAGACACTAAAAAGAAAAGCCAATCGAAGAATATCGTTGATTTACGCCGTCTGGCTTCGTTTTTCAAACGGAGTCAGACGGTATTTTAGTTGAAAGCGCTCAAAGTTGTAAAAATGGATATAATCATCAATGAGTTGCGTAGCTTGTTCAAAGGTGTGAATCTTGTGCCTTGAAATACACTCCGTTTTAAGCATGGAGAAAAAGTTTTCTGCTAAAGCATTGTCATAGGGGTTACCTCGCCTTGACATGGATGGCGTAATGCCATATTCTTTAGTTAGGGTAAAGTATGCTGTGGAAGTGTATTGAAACCCTTGGTCGCTGTGGAGGTGTAACTCCCCAGCGACCGTCTCTTTTTCCATGGCAGAATGGATGGTATCCAAAACAAGGCTAACGGTTTGACGCCGGCTTGTTTTATAGGCAACGATACTGTTGTCAAACAAGTCCCTGATAACGGATAGATAGAGGAACCCTTGTGCTGTAGGAATATAGGAAATATCGGTTACCCATTTTTGGTTGGGGTGTTCTGCCTTGAAGTTACGGTTCAAGATATTGGCATATCGGTGGATGGATTGTCCGCAAGCTTGCCATCGTTTACGCCGTACCTCGCTGAGAAGTCCATATTTCCTCATTACGCGAAGAATAGTTTTGGGATTGCGGTAAATACCCTTGCATCGTTCCAGCCATAGATGCACATAACGGTATCCATGGATCTTTCCTCTTATGTTTTGACACTCTGCAATCATGTCGGCAAGACCAGCATTTTTGTCCAAAGCATCTTTGTGCCTTAGGTATCGGTAATATCCACTACGAGATACTCCATAAAATTTGCACATTGCTTGAATGGGATATTTCCCTGCGCACTGCTCGATCAGCCGATACTTTAAACTCGCTTTCACTTCCTTCCAACGACTGATAGAAAATTTCGTAGTAGCTCATTTTCCATCTTTAAACGTTTTATTGTTTGTTCATGTGTTTCAGGGTTTCTTCTAGGGCGTCCTTTGGGTAGTGGTGCTGCGTGGCGGATCTCCACCTCTTTGCGCAACCCACACCAGCTTTGTACTGAATACTTGCTTATCCCGTATTTTCGGCTCAATTCACGGATTCCCCATCCCTTTCCATATTCTGCTTTTATCATTTGTTTAAAATCTTCTGTGTAATGAATCATTCCTTTTTTGCCTGACATAACAAAACCTCCAATCGTAATTTCTATTCTACGTTTAGAGGCTTTTTATTTCAATGTCTATTTTCTTTGGTTCTGTTCATAGCTTAGAAGCGGCTTTTTTACCAAAAAACTCAACAGCTATGCCATCACGATTTACTAAAGACGCATGTTGGTCTAACACAAAAATAATTGCATGATTTTGCGCTAAGACATCGCAAACCATTTGTAAGGAACCCTTTTTTGGAATGACTCTTAACCCTGCTTTGTAATATCGATTAAATAAAATTCTCTCAATGGTTTTATTGCTCAATGTACGTCTAATAAAATGAAAATGACCTTTAAATTCGTCAAAATTTAATATGGCACCTAAGGGAGCATATTCCCAATTCCCTAAGTGACACGTCAGTAGTAATACGCCCTGTCCCTTGGCTGCGACATCCAAGACATGTTGATGGCCACGTACAGTGACACGTTTTTTTAATTTGGCATTGGAAATAAATCGCAGTGATAGCATCTCTTTAAAAGAAGTCATTAAATGGGAGTAAAAGGCTTGGGCTAATTTTTCTTTTTCAGAAAACGAAAGATTAGCCCCATAGACTTGCTGCATATTATTTAAAATAATACGCTTACGATAAGGTAAAAAGCGGTAGATGAACCTGCCTGCCACACTTGATTTTGCCGCTTTTGCGGCTTCAAGAAAGTGTGGGTTCACAGGCTTTAATCGCAAGAGCAGCGTTCATGCTAGCGAATCCTCGGTTGATAATTAATGCCGTATCACCCCCTTCAAGTGGGCGAGTGTCAGCTGTGATGTTTAAGGTGGTGGCTTCTTCATTTTTTTGGCTCAAAGAAGCAATGCCAGGCAATTGTTTATTTCTAAGAGCTAACGTCGCAAGCACCGTATCTACCAAGCCTGAGGCTACTAAGGTATGGCCCATGCTCCATTTAAACGCAGTGGTCATTGGAGACGTGCCAGCTTTAGAAAAACAGGTGTGAATGGCTTTGGCTTCTGAGTTATCAGAACCTTTATTGCCATTTCCGTGGGCGACGATAAAACTTAAATTATCCATAGGTATATCTGTTTGCTCTAAGACCTGGTGCATGAGGTTTGATAGGTGAGTGCCATCTTGTGAGACTCCAAATAAACCACTGGCTTCTGTTTGCGAAGCCCCACCCTTTATTTGTGCATAACAGTGCGCATTTCTTGCTTTAACACTGTCATGACTTTCTAACACGATGGCGGCAGCACCATTGGCTAAAATAGTACCATTATTGTTGGTATCAAAAGGGCGTAACCCATCATGACTTAATAAGCCTAATTTATCGTAATAATACAGTGCTTGGGGATCAAGTCCCAAATCATAGGCTACCACCACGGCGCGCTCAATTTGTCCTGCTTGAATGGCGTGATACGCTTCGATTAAAGCCTGCATCCCACCTACGGCATGATTAGCAATGTTATGATTCGCCCCTTTAAAACCAGAGTGGATGCCGGTATAAGCTAATACATTATTAGGCAGAATACGTAATAGCCACATGGGGTGTACTTCGGTAAATAAATTTTCTGCAAAAGCATGCATGTCGTCGTTCGTTTTAGCCAGAAGGGGGAGAAAATCATATTGCTGTAAATATTTATTCCCAGGCGATCCGACATAAATGCCTGTTCTATCATTAAACTCATCTTTATCAGAGAGGGTTTCTCTGAAGTTTAAAAGCTGACTGTGTTCAATGGCCTGATAGGCTGCATATAAACCAAAGCTATCTTGGCTTGATATGACTTTTAATAATTTTCTATCAGGTAGTTGTTTGGCAGGATTAAAGTTGACTAATTCCCCACCCAGTTGGCAACGCCATTGACTTAAATTGTGTGCGGTGATGGGCTTTAAGTGACAAGTTTGTTCTAAGAGGGTTTGCCAATTTTCTTCTGGTGAGTGGCCTGCGGCGGTCAGTAAACCGAGTCCTGTGATATAAACAGACGTCGTCATCAGTTAACTTCCTTTTGTGGATGAGTGAAAACCAAACAGCTATTTGAGCCTCCAAAACCAAAGGAATTGGATAAAACGGTCTTTATTGCTTTTTCACGGGGTCCTTCAACGATATAGTCTAGATCGCACTCAGGATCTGGTGTGGTTAAATTGGCGGTTTTTGGTAATAAACCTTGTTGTAAACTCAACACCGACAAAGTGGCTTCTAAGGCACCCGCTGCTGCAATTAAATGCCCTGTTTGACCTTTAGTGGAACTTACAGGGATTGATTTAGCACGTTCACCAAATACCGCTTTAATGGCATTGGTTTCAC
>CAYPQA010000250.1:0-3477 GCA_964412725.1 uncultured Eubacteriales bacterium | reverse complement strand
AGCATTTATGCTCACAATCCTCGGGGAAAAGTAGCCACTGCATACGAAGCCCTCATAAGGGAGGTGCTTGAAATTGCGTAAAACAACAGGAAATCTTGCTTTGGCAAGCTATGATGATATTTTTCAGTCAAGTAGTGTCAATGCAAAACCAGCTTGTGAGAATGTTACTGAACTTTCGCTTACTGAGCTTCACCCACCCGAATTTCACCCTTTTCAAGTAAACGACGATTTAGCCATGCAACGTCTTGTAAAAAGTATCAAGCAATATGGCGTTCGTGAACCGGGGCTTGCTCGACCAAGAGCAGATGGCGGGTATGAACTCCTTTCGGGAAACCGCCGAAAACGTGCCTGTGAAATTGCTGGAATAACAACAATGCCTGTCATTATCCGAGAACTTGATGATGACAATGCGGCTATTGCGATGGTAGACAGTAATCTCGAACAACGAGAAAAACTACTGCCAAGCGAAAAAGCGTGGGCTTATCGGGTAAAACTTGAAGCTTTGAATCATAACGGTGTCAAAGGCGATATGCTCTCGGTAGATGTGTTGGTGGAGCAAACAGGTGAAAGTAAAAATCAAATTTTCCGACTTGTAAGGCTAACCGAACTTGTAGTAGGACTTACTGATATGGTAGATAATCATAAACTTGCGTTCAATCCTGCCGTGGAATTATCGTACCTATCTCAAAAGGAACAAATGACGGTCATTTCTGTAATGGAAAAGTACGATGTAAAACCATCGCTTTCACAGGGAGTGCAGTTAAAAAAGATGAAACAAGCCGGAACACTCACCGATGAGCAGATTGATAAAATTCTTGGCGAAAACAAGAAACAACCAAAACCTATTAAGGAAATCAGCCGATTTAAGCGTTTTTTCCCCGCTGACTATACGCCACGGCAAATGGAAACGGTCATTACAGATTTGCTCCGTGCTTGGCAAGCAGAGCAGTCAAATGTGTAACCATGTCACGAGCAAGCCAAAAAGCAAGACTAAACCCGTAAATGGTGAGAGCCTTGCTTTTTGTCGTGTCCGTGAATAAAGCTGTATATACAGAGGTTTTTATGATATAATCAAGATTAAGGCGGTGTTTATAATTGGGTGAAAAAAGACGATGTATACCCATTAACGCACAAAAACCTTGCGTTAATGGGTATCGGGGTGCGCATAATACTTAAAAACAAAAGGAAAGCACTTTTGTTTTTAAGTATTATGCTGTATATAAATTGCGGACGCGCTATGAAACAGCAATTCATAGGTTTAAAACATTGCAAGTGCGGAACAAGCTGGCAAAATGGTGTTGGATATTTTGAGCGTACAAGCGATATGGTTTTTGCATTGGAAAGCAAGGTTGCTAAGAAAAGTAAAAATTCTATAAAGACGAAGCAAGTGCCGATTATACGGTCAAAGGAGGGAACAGAATCCAATATGGGAGCAAAATGCAAGGTCTGCAAAGGTGATATGTTGAAAGTTGACGGCTGCAAGCCATCAGTATTCATACATAACGGAAATCGTTATGAGGGAGTGAAAGTTGGCGATGAAGGCGATTTTTATGAGGGTGGTGGCGTTGATTCACGGTGTACGGATTGTGGTGCAAAACAAGGTCATTACCACCATGAGGGATGTGACTGCGAACGTTGCCCTGTATGCGACGGTCAACTGCTTTCTTGTGGTTGTGAATTAAAAGTCGCAAATAAATAACTGCTAAAAAATCAAGCCCCGGAGTGTTTCTAATTTATTTTAGGAACACTTCGGGGCTTTTTTATTTGTTAAGAACGCTAACTGGCGGTCTTAAAAACATTCCTGAAATAAATCAAGATAAAAGAGAGGTTCTGCGATGGGATATGTAACAAAAGAACAAATCGAACGTGCAAGACAGGTTGATATTCTTGATTATGTCCTCACCAACGAAGCTAACAATGTGCGACGTGTCGGGAGTAGTTATCGTCTGAAAGACCATGAATCACTTTCTATCATCAGTGGTAAATGGTATTGGCATAGCCACGGTTTTGGAGGAAGAACCGCCCTTGATTATCTTACCAACGTGCGAGGGTATGATTTTGTTGAAGCAGTATGTACGCTTATAGGCGAAAGACCTATTGAGCGTAACCAACGACATATAACATCAACTTCTGCTAAAACAGCCGCATCAAACTTAAATCAGCCTGCAAAATTTATCTCATCTGAACGAGTACCCTTTGCTTTGCCACTTCGTAATAACGATAATAAACGTGTTATCGCCTATCTTTTGAGCCGTGGAGTTGATAAAGACACAATTATGGATTGCATTGAACGAGGTGTCCTCTATGAAAGCAAACCTTATCACAATGCAGTTTTTATAGGCAAAGATGAAAACGGTAAAACACGTTTCGCTACCATGAGAGGTACATCGTCCGGTTTCAAGTGCGATGCTGACGGAAGCGATAAGCGATACGGCTTTATTATGCCACCCTCAAATCCAAACAGCCAATCGGTTGCGGTATTTGAAGCTCCGATTGACTGTCTATCTCATCAAACCTTATGCAAAGAAGGATTTATCCCACCTTTCGATGGTTGGCGGCTTTCGCTTGGCGGCACAAGCCCTTTGGCTTTGGAATGTTTTCTTGAAAACCATTCACAGATAACTCATTGCCTAATTTGCACCGACAACGATGAAGCAGGCGAAAAGGCAGCAGCGAGAATTAGCGAACTGCACGGAATAACGTCCGAGCGTTCACCTCCCTCTATGGGAAACGATTGGAATGATATGCTGAGGGCATTACAGAAAACTGAACGTACACAAAACAGGGCACGGAACAGCGAAACAGCGTGCCTGTAAGGAGGTTGATTATTTTTGCAACACGAACAAGTAAATGAAAAAACTGTTGCGCTTTCAATCAAGGGAGCGAAATTAACAGGACGTTTGCTTGCACAGGCTATGCGAGCATTCATCAAAAAAGCTCGTGAGCCTACTTACAAGCATGGCAAACAGAGTGTAAAATCACTAACGAAACAGGGAGCAAGTCTTGCCGACATTGAAATTCCCGGTGAAATCGGCACATTCAAACGGATAGCACGGAAATACAACATAGACTTTGCTCTCAAACGTGATGATTCCGTTAAACCGCCGAATTGGATTGTTTTCTTCAAGGCAAAGGACAGTAAGGCTTTGGAATCAGCCTTTAACGAATATTCAAAAGCCGTTTTGAAACACAAGTCAAAGCCATCCATGCTAAAACGATTGGAGCATTTCAAGGAGGTTGCAAAGTCTGTAGTTCCACCTACGAAAAACCGTGCCAAAGGGGAGCGTGAGTTATGACAACAGACAAAATCAAGAAACATGTCATACCAAACCTACCCTACGCAATGATGTATTGGTTCTTTTCTAAATGCGGCGAAGCCTACCGCATATCGCCGGAAGCAGACCAACTCCGCAAGCTGATGGATTGTATAAGAAACATAAATATTACTCTATCCAAACCATTTCCTACATTTAATAT
>CAYPQA010000249.1:0-3490 GCA_964412725.1 uncultured Eubacteriales bacterium | reverse complement strand
ATCATGTTTTTAACGTAGTCAGCATGGCCTGGGCAGTCAACGTGTGCGTAGTGACGGTTAGGTGTCTCATACTCAACGTGTGTTGTGGAGATTGTGATACCGCGTTCTCTTTCCTCTGGAGCCTTATCGATTTTGTCGAAGGGGATGAACTCACCAAGGTTGTAACGTTGGTGAAGAGTCTTTGTGATAGCAGCGGTAAGAGTTGTCTTACCATGGTCAACGTGACCGATAGTACCGATGTTAACGTGTGGTTTGGTTCTTTCAAATTTTGCCTTTCCCATTTAAAAATCCTCCTTAAAATTAATCATTGTTTGCTTTATTTCCAACTACCTTATCCTGTACAGCTTTCGGTACGGGTTGGTAGTGATGAACTTCCATAGCGTATACCCCGCGTCCTTGCGTTTTTGAACGAAGGTCTGTGGAGTAGCCGAACATCTCAGCCAAAGGAACATAAGAGTGAACAACCTGTGCGTTGTTACGAGCCTCCATACCTTCGATTTGACCGCGGCGGCTGTTTATGTCGCCTATAACGTCACCCATGTATTCCTCGGGAACGGTAACGTCAACCTTCATAATCGGCTCAAGAAGAACGGAATCGCCCTTTCTCATAGCCTCTTTGAAAGCCATAGAACCTGCAATCTTGAACGCCATTTCGGAAGAGTCAACTTCATGGTAACTTCCGTCATAAAGCGTAGCCTTAACACCAAGAACGGGGAAACCGCCCAAGATACCGGATTGCATAGCTTCCTTGATACCGTTCTCGATAGCAGGGATATATTCTTTTGGAACAACACCACCAACGATGCTGTTTACAAACTCGAACGTATGCTCGCTGTCGTTAGCGTCCATAGGCTCAAAGCGTACCTTACAGTGACCGTATTGACCACGGCCGCCGGATTGGCGAACGTATTTACCTTCAACGTCCGCAGCCTTTCTGAAGGTTTCACGATAGGCAACCTGTGGCTTACCGACGTTAGCTTCAACCTTAAACTCACGAAGCAATCTGTCAACGATAATTTCCAAGTGCAATTCGCCCATACCGGAAATAATAGTTTGACCGGTTTCGGCGTCTGTATAAGTCTTAAACGTTGGGTCTTCTTCTGCAAGCTTGGAAAGTGCAATACCCATTTTATCGCGTCCGGCCTTGGTTTTAGGCTCGATAGCAACGGATATAACGGGTTCTGGGAAGTTCATAGATTCAAGAACAACCTCGCTGTCCTCGAAACAAAGTGTGTCGCCTGTTGTTGTAAACTTAAGACCAACCGCTGCGGCAATGTCGCCTGCGTAAACCTTGTCAATTTCTTCACGATGGTTGGCGTGCATCTGCAATATGCGGCCTATACGCTCACGCTTGCCCTTAACGGAGTTATAAACATAAGAACCGGAAGAGAGCACGCCTGAATAAACGCGGAAGAATGCAAGCTTACCAACGAACGGGTCGTTCATAATCTTGAATGCAAGCGCAGAGAACGGCTCTTCGTCGGAGGCATGACGTTCGATAACCTCATCTGAATCGGGCAAAGTGCCCTTTATGGCAGGAATATCGGTTGGAGCGGGTAAATATGCGACAACAGCGTCCAAAAGCTTTTGAACACCCTTATTTTTATAAGCAGAACCGCAGAGTACAGGTGTAATGCTTGTTGCAATACAAGCCTTTCTCAAAGCGGCCATAATTTCTTCTATCTCAATTTCCTCGCCGGCGAAAAACTTCTCCATTAAAGAATCATCTGTTTCAACAATGGATTCAAGCATAGCTTGTCTGTATTCGTCAGCCTGAGCGGCTAAATCCGACGGGATTTCCTGTTCAACTATATCAACACCCAAGTCGTCGTTGTATATGAAGGCTTTCATCTTCAAAAGGTCAACAACGCCTTTGAACGTATCCTCTTTGCCGATGGGGATTTGAAGCGGCACCGGATTTGCGCCCAGACGCTCCCTAATCATTGACACAACATTGTAGAAATCCGCACCCATAATATCCATTTTATTAACAAAGGCCAAACGTGGAACAGAATATCTGTCAGCCTGTCTCCAAACGGTTTCTGACTGCGGCTCAACGCCGCCCTTTGCACAGAACACACCGACAGCGCCGTCCAAAACGCGGAGCGAACGCTCAACCTCAACGGTGAAGTCAACGTGTCCGGGTGTGTCAATAATATTTATACGATGATTTTCCCACTGGGTCGTAGTTGCAGCAGACGTTATGGTTATACCTCTCTCCTGTTCCTGCTCCATCCAGTCCATCGTAGCCGTACCCTCATGAGTATCGCCGATTTTGTAGGTACGTCCGGTATAATAAAGGATGCGTTCTGTGAGAGTGGTTTTACCGGCGTCTATATGCGCCATAATCCCGATGTTTCTTGTCTTTTCCAGCGGGAAAGCTCTTTCAGACATTATTATCCTCCTTAATTACCATTTGTAATGCGAGAACGCCCTGTTAGCCTCGGCCATTCTATGCATTTCTTCTTTTCTCTTTATTGCGCCGCCTGTATTGTTTATGGCATCTACGATTTCAGCTGCAAGGCGTTCTTCCATGGTCTTCTCGCCCCTCTTCTTAGAAAAGCTAACAAGCCAACGAAGCCCTAAAGCAAGTCTTCTGTCAGGCCTTACTTCGATCGGAACCTGATATGTTGCGCCTCCGACACGCCTAGCCTTAACTTCAAGAACAGGCATGATGTTATTCAAAGCTTCCTCAAAGGCTTCAAGAGCGGCTACACCGCGCTTTTCTGCAACTTTTTCAAAAGCCCCGTAAACAATCTTCTGAGCAACGCCGCGTTTGCCGTCAAGCATAACGGTGTTTATAAGCTTAGTGACAGTCTTGCTTTTATATAAGGGGTCAGCCGTAACCTCTCTTTTTGGAACATGTCCCTTACGTGGCATTTAATGAAATTCTCCTTCCTAAAACTTATTTTAATTACTTCTTACCAGCCTTAGCACGCTTAGCGCCGTACTTGGAGCGAGCTTGTTTCCTCTTGGCAACGCCTGCTGTATCAAGCGTACCTCTGATGATATGATAACGCACACCGGGAACGTCTTTAACTCTACCACCTCTTATCAAAACAACGCTATGCTCTTGTAAGTTGTGGCCCTCACCCGGAATGTATGAGGTAACCTCCATGCCGTTTGACAAACGTACACGGGCAATTTTACGCAAAGCTGAGTTAGGCTTTTTTGGCGTAGCCGTCTTAACAGATGTGCAAACGCCTCTCTTTTGAGGGCTGGAGATATTGGTTTGCTTTCTTTTAAGGGAGTTAAGGCCTTTTTGCAAAGCGGGAGCCGTACTCTTCTTCTTCGCGGTCTTTCTGCCCTGTTTCACAAGTTGGTTAAATGTTGGCATTTCTTCACCTCCTTCTTTATTTCTTGTATATTTCTTGGAATTATACCGTCGGATTTTATCATGTCAAATTTATCTTGTCAAGGTTAAATACAAAAAAAGCACGGCATTCTAATTTCCAGTTACTTCCAACAACTTGCATTTAGACAGGCGATG
>CAYPQA010000248.1:0-3500 GCA_964412725.1 uncultured Eubacteriales bacterium | reverse complement strand
AAGAACTGTTTTCTGTAATAAGAAATGCGGCAACGGATATAACTGATAAATACGGTGGATGTAAAATGTATACCAACGTTGGCAATTATCAGAAAAAATCTGCTAATAATTGTTGCTAAAAAATCAAGTAAAACTTAAACATTTTAATAGGTGGAAGGAAATTTAGGTGGATTTATAAGTGCCATATACTAAACAGTATATGGCTATTTTTTTATTCTTTAGCGTTAAGTAGTTTATATAGTCCTTTATGTTACCTGTCATGTGTGTAGGGAAACCCACAGACAGTCGAATGAGTTTTGAGTCTTCGGAAAAGGGTTTGGGTTATCTGTAAGCCCCAATATATAAGTCAATTGATACACAAAAGTATTTTGAAATCTTGATTTTTATCTCATCAGGTGGCTCGCTTTTGTGCCTCTCATATGAAGAAATAGAGTGTTTGTTCAAATTTACTTGTGAGTTAATAGTTAAGTATTTAAAAATTATGCATAATTTTTGGAAAAAGTTGACGATATAATAATACGACGATATATCAATATGGTTAGTTATACGTTGTAAATTAAATAATAGGAGGGGATTATAGTGACAAAAAGACTTTTAAGCATTTTGCTGGTGTTTGCAATGGTGTTTTCTACGTTGTCACTAAATGTTTTTGCAACAGAGCTTGTTCAAGATGAACAAATTGAGGAAATTCAGGAAATTGAACAAAGCGAAGGCGAAATTGATGATGAAGCCGAGGGTGAAGCTGAAAATGAAAATGCTACTTACAACACAACGGATGACAAAGCAGATGAAACAATTAAAGACAGCCTTATCTACTATGAGCCTGTCGTATTAACAACTACGGTTATGGCTTTATCAATTAATAATGAATTTCTAGCGCCAATTTCACCACGAGACCCCGATGCAGTAGCAATTTCTACAGCTGAAGAGCTTCAAAACATTATAAACGGCGGAAGTTATTATTTAACAAATGACATAGATTTAGATTCGTATGTTTCGTGGACGCCTTTAAATGTTAGCGCAGGAACGTCGGCAATAACCCTTGATGGTCAGGGACATAGGATACTTAACATGAATGTCTCTGTAAGCAATTATGCAGGTTTGTTTGGTTTGGTAAGCGGAGACTTAACGATTAAAAATTTGGGGATTGAGAATCCAAAACCCGGAAAATTATCCCTTGCTTCCGGCTCGAATTCCAATGCTGGTAGCTTTGTGGCGTCTTCACGCAATGCTAATTTAAGAATTGAAAACTGCTACAACGCAATTGATGTTACAGGAGGAACCGTAGCAGGTGGCATTATTGGAATATTCGACGGTAACGGCAGTTCATTTATAATTGAAAACTGCTATAATACAGGGAGTTTAAGTACACAATACAATGGCTCGGGCTACGCGGGCTACGCAGGCGGTATTATGGCCTATCTTTCCAGTGCTAAGGAAGCAATCTTTTTAAACTGCCACAACAAAGGTCAGATAACAGGTTCAGCCAACTCAGTCAGTGCAGGTGGTATTTTAGGGACAACCGGCAGTCCTAATACTTTTATTCAGCCTTTTAAAATAGAAAATTGCTATAACGAAGGAGACCTAACGTCTGGCAGTGCTGGTGGTATCTTGGAGGCCGTGTATCTTGAATATAAGTTAGAGATTAATAATTGCTATAACACAGGTAATATTAGAGCAACTAGGAACTCATCCGCCGGTATCATGAATTACTCCGGTCATAGGCTCGCCTCCCTCACTGCTGCAGTATCAATCGAAAATTGTTATAATACAGGAATAGTTACTTCAGCGAGTGGTATGGAGAGTGGTATGGCAATTGGTGCTATTTATTACTCCAGTAGTATCGCTACAATCAAAAACTGTTATTATCTGGACACAGCCGCGGAAACATCTAGTAACGGCATATCCAAGACAGATGCTGAGATGAAAAGCCAACAAACATTTCAAGGTTTCGATTTTGACAATATTTGGGAAATAGACTCCCGTGTGAACAGTGGCTATCCAACGCTTAGATCTAATTTGACTTCAAACTCTGCCCTAAAAAAGCTTTTTTCAATATCAGGGACAATAACTAACAATGGCACAACTCTTTCCGATATAACCGTTATCCTCAAAGACAAAGACGGAAAGCCGGCATATAGTACAAAGTCAGATGAGAATGGTGTTTACAGCTTTATAGATATTCCGAAAAGCAATGCACCTTACAACGTTATGATTGACAGCCGGAAGTATGATGCCGATGATGTGGAGATTATTGCACCGTACGGCGCGGGAGTTATTATAACTGCAGATATTGAGGTTATAATCCTTGAAACAATAATTCCCAAGGATGAAGAAGATTACACCATAAGAGGTACAGTTAGCGGCACCGGTAATAATATAAACGGACTGAAGCTTATAATTAACCCTACGGGAGAGACTGTTTCGGAAAATAATGGGGTTTATTCTCATACCTTGCATGGTGGCACAGGATACACTCTTATTGCCGGGGCACCCGGATATATAACACAGAAGGTGGATATAGTTTTTCCACAAGGCTCAAAAGAGCTTGTGCTGGATATATTGCTGCAAACCGATACCCAAACAGCCGGTAATAATTTTTCAGTCGACAACCCTAACATTTGGCTTGATGCAACACTTATATCTAACCCATCTTTTCTTGTGAATGTTGGAAATGCCGGCTCAAGCCATATTATCATTCAGTCACCAAGCAGCTTAGTGGGAACTGACGTAACAATAAAGGTTGGAGAATTTCCTGCTGCCGGTTTACGCTTCGATGAGATTGATAAAAACAATCACAAGGTCACAAATAAAGATTTGTTTGGTGATGGTACAATAAAATCAGCTGAATACAGATTTACAACCGAAACCGGTACAGACAAAATCAATACGTTTTCCATAACAGTTATCAATCCCCAAATTCCACGTTATGAAATCCCTGTTTATGCGATTTATAATGATAAACAAGGGGTTAGTCATCAGGAAATAATAGGTTGGATAATTATAAATATACCAATGTCAGTTGTTTCGGTAGGGCAACCAAAATTTGCGTCTCTAACCTTAACAGGGCCATCAACCCATAAGACGGGTGATGGCATAACTGTCACCGGAAAGGTTGCCGGAGATAAGAGCGAAATCACCATTTATCGTGTGCTTTCTGACGGGACAGAGGTTGTAATAAACAAAGAGCCAACAACACATCTTGGAGTATCATCATATTCCGCCAATATTGCGGATCTGCCACCGGGAATAAACAAGCTCGTTGCACGCACGGCAGATGGCACTGTGTCTAACTATCATTATATTTTTGTAAAAATGGAACTTCAAGTTGTGGTTGAAAAACTTTCGGAGCACGTAAATGTTCCTGGAAATACGCCTCGTGAATACTTAGCACGCAATGCGTGGTATGGCGTGATAACTGCAACAGAATCCTTCAGTGTGTCTGCAAAACCTTTTTTCAACCTAACCCTTTATTTCTATATTGAAAATAAAGGTGACTA
>CAYPQA010000247.1:0-3523 GCA_964412725.1 uncultured Eubacteriales bacterium | reverse complement strand
AACGCAAAGCGGATATGTTCACCAAGCGCACGATCCGGCAGCAGACGGTTATTACTTCTGTAGATACCGCCAGTGAAGCATTAGCCGTTTCCCTTTCAGCAAGGGCAAAGGTAGATCTTGCCTTTATGTCGGAGCTTACAGGTAAAACGGAATTAGAAATCTATGATGAGCTGAGGGGTGTTATCTTCCTTAATCCTCAAAAAACACACGAAGATGACGGGAGAGAAAAGTATTTAACGGCAGAAGAATATCTTTCAGGTAATGTGCGTGAAAAACTTTATTTAGCAAGACGCAGCGCCGAACTTTACCCCGATGACTACACCACAAACGTTTCTGCCCTTGAAGCCGTGCAACCAAAGGATTTATCCGCAAGCGAGATAGGCGTTAGGCTAGGTGCAACATGGCTGCCCATTGATGTAATCCAAGCATTTATAAAGGAACTGCTTAAACCATCGTGGTCTGCTTCTAATAAGCTGCGTGTGCATTACTCTAACTACACCGCTAACTGGAATATCGAAAACAAAAGCTCTGATAGCGGCAATGTAACGGCATATGTGACTTATGGCACGAACCGAATCAACGCCTACCGCATCATTGAAGAAACCCTTAACCTAAAAGATGTTCGGATATTTGATACCGTTTTAAACGAAGATGGCAAGGAAGTTCGGGTTTTAAACCGCAAGGAAACCATGATAGCGCAGCAAAAGCAGCAGCTTATCAAGGATGCTTTTCGAGATTGGATATGGAAAGACCCTAATCGCAGAGAGCGTTTGGTCACCCTGTATAACGAGAAATTCAACTCCATTCGCCCACGGGAATATGACGGAAGCCATTTAACATTATCCGGCATGAACCCCGAAATCACACTCCAACCACACCAAATCAATGCCGTTGCAAGGACGATTTATGGCGGTAATACGCTACTTGCACACGTTGTGGGGGCAGGGAAAAGTGCGACACGTTCGTAACTGAAAAGGTTACGCACAAGTCAGCTAATACTAAAGAAAATTGAAAGGAGTTTCTAAGGAAAGACTTGGAGAACTGATATTCCGATAGGTGGAATGATGGAGTAACGCCCTGAAACGCCTACCTTACAAACTGCGACGTGCTGAAATCCTATGTAATAAGGAGCTTTGTACGACGCTCGCCAAAGTCGGCGGAAATATACCCAAACAGATTAAGCTGTGGAAAGTGTTCCAGAGGTGGAATATGTATATGATACGCCGGAGGTCTAAAAACTGCCTATGGTCAGAATGTTAATGATGACTGACGAAATCCCGAATGTACGGGTCTAAAAAGCGCAGGAGCAGAAATGTTCCTTTCCGAATACGGAAGTATGTGAGGATGAGTAAGAATTTTTACTATGAAAGTCCTTGCGGTGTTACAGGCACCGCCAAGCATACAGGCTCAGAGGGACACCTAAGGGCAGAATGAACAGATAGGAATATCGGAACGTGGAAAGACTGGAACGCAGAGCCAGTTACAGGCTGTGAAGCGTTGGAATGAAAACTGCGGTAGCGCATATAACATTCCTTTATTCAGTTGAGAGAGATGGCATAGTACCTGTGAAGCAGCAATAACAAGCTGTGGAGGGATAGCCATTAGTCGTCAGTAATATAAAAATTGAAAACTATGCAAATTCAAAGGTTCGAGTATGACTAAGAAAAGCGAAATCCTATCGTAAGAAAGGAAAGTAACTGACTTTGGCAGACAGAAAACCCTTAAAGAAACAAAAAATCCGCAACTGTGAATATTACGATATGCAGTCAATCTTCGATGAGCTGTATGCCGACAGTGTTCAGGGGAAAACGTTCAAAAATCTCATCGAGATTATGAAAAGCCCCGAAAACATTCGATTGGCGCACAGAAACATGAGGAAAAACAGCGGTAGTAAGACCGCAGGTGTGGATAACAAGACAATAAGCGATTTGAACAGGTGGAATGAGGAAAAGTTAATACAACACGTTCGGCATAAGTTTGACTGGTATGTTCCAAAAGCTGTCCGCAGGGTAGAAATTCCCAAAGATAACGGCAAAACCCGTCCGTTAGGAATACCCACTATCATGGACAGGCTCGTTCAGCAATGTATCCTGCAAGTGTTAGAACCCATTTGCGAAGCAAAGTTTTTCAAGAGAAGCAACGGCTTTCGTCCAAATCATAGTGCGGAAAATGCCATTGCACAGGCTGAAAGAATGATACAAAATATTGGCTGTCATTATGTAATTGACATAGATATAAAATCGTTCTTTGATACTGTAAATCATGGAAAGCTATTGAAGCAAATGTGGACACTTGGTATTCGGGATAAAAAGCTACTTTGCATTATCTCTGCAATGTTAAAAGCAGAGGTGGCAGGGATAGGCTTTCCCGAAAAAGGCACTCCGCAAGGCGGCATCATATCCCCTTTGTTATCCAACATTGTATTAAACGAGTTGGATTGGTGGATAGTCAGCCAATGGGAAGAGTTCCCGACAAAGAACAATTATGTTCATAGGATATACGCAAACGGAACGCCAGACCGAAGCAACACAATACGCTCTCTTAGGGCATATACAAGCCTTAAAGAGTGCTACGTTGTTCGATATGCAGACGACTTCAAAATCTTCTGCAAGAAACGGTCGGACGCAGTCAAGCTGTTCGAGGCTACAAAGTTATGGTTATTGGAGCGTTTAGGGCTTGAAATAAGCTCTGAAAAATCAAAAATTGTAAACTTGAAGCGCCATTCTTCTGAATTTTTGGGCTTTAAGCTCAAAGTTCGGATTAAAGGCAAAAAGCTAAACGGACAGCCAAAATATGTTGTTGAAGCGCATCTCAAAGACAAGGCATTGTTGAAAATCCGAGAAAAGAGTAAAGACATTATCGGAAAATTGCGGCAGACCTATGATAAGGGTATGGAATACAGGCTGATACAGCTCTACAATTCCTACTTAATAGGTGTTCACAACTACTACAGCATTGCCACTCACGTTAATTTAGACTTTCAAACAATCGCTTTTGATGTCAAAAAGAGCCTTTACAACAGATTGAAGCACCGACTGCAAAGACACGGTAAAATAACAAACAGATATATTAAGGAGAAGTACGGCAAAAGCCGTGAGGTTCGATACCTAAACGGTCATGCCATTGTTCCGATTGCCTATGTACAGCACAGAGTGCCAATGGACAAGAAATTAAGTGTATGCAAGTACACGCCGCAAGGCAGGGCTGAAATTCACAAGAATTTGGCTGATGTCAATATGACAGTATTGTATCACTTAATGAACAATCCCTGCGGTGCTACGAGTGTAGAATATAACGATAACCGCATTTCGCTGTACGTAGCGCAAAAGGGTAAGTGCGCAGTAATGGGAATGGAAATAGAAGCAAGTCAGGTTGACTGTCACCATAAAACGCCGCTTGAATACGGTGGTGATGACAGTTATAAAAACTTGATAATTGTTTCTGACAAAATCCATATTCTCATTCACGCCGCGAATGAACGGACAATCCGAAAATATCTGAATGTATTGAAACCAAATCAAAA
>CAYPQA010000246.1:0-3541 GCA_964412725.1 uncultured Eubacteriales bacterium | reverse complement strand
CACTTCTTTCTTCGCGAAAGGGCGCAAACTTGCCTCTACAAGTTTGCAAACGCTCGAAACAAGTGCGATTTTAATGCGTTAAGGAGTATATCTATTACCTTCCTACATATTCTTCTTTCGATTCTCCCTCCATTTTTTTCAGTTGTGCCTCAGTCAGAGTGTAAAGCTTGGTAACCAGTACCGCTATCAAAAAGGACAGGTTAAGATTAAACATAACCATTTCCTTGGACATACAAAAGATGAAAACAAGCAGTTGGTCATCTTTTCGGAGGAAGCCAGAGTAGTAAAGCGGATATTTAGGGAGTATCCTTGGTGTTCAAGCCTTCTTGATACCTGTAAAGGACTCATGGCTGACCGTATCCTAACCGGAGCAGGCAATGAGAAATGTCGGCCTGAAACCGTCAAAAAAATTCTATGTAACGAGAAATTTATCGTAGATGCCCGGCTTCAAAAGACCTACACGATAGATTTCCTGAACAAAAAACGCGTCGTGAATAACGGCATAGTCCCGCAATATTATGTAGAAAATAGCCATGAGGCCATCATTCCGAGGGAGTTGTTCCTTCAAGTACAGGACGAGCTGGTACGTCGAGCTTGTTTATACGACAGCAAAGGAAGTAAGCACGTTTACAGCAGTAAGTACGCACTTTCGAGTATCGTTTACTGCGGAGAATGTGGGGAGATATATCGCAGAGTGCATTGGAACAACCGCGGAAAGAAGTCCATAGTATGGCGATGCATAAGCCGCCTTGAAGAAAAGAGCAGTGACTGCGAATCGGTTACAGTAAGTGAGACTACATTGCAAAACACCATAGTCCAAGCCATAAACTCGGTCATAGTCGGCAAGGAAGATTTAATCAGCACCATGCTTACGAATATGTATACAGCCTTGGGTGTGGATTCGGACATGGATACTTCAGAACTTGATAAGGAACTTTTGGACTTACAAAATGAGCTTCTACGGCTTGCCAACGACAGAACTGAATATAACAGGGTGGCAAACAGAATTTATGAACTTAGATAAGAAAAGCAGAGACGGATTGAGTATAACTCCCAGCGTCAGGGCAAGCGGCAGCGGATAGAAGAAATGACGGAATACCTGCAAGACCAGAGTTGCTTGATATTTGAGTACAGCGACAGCTCGACACGGCGGTTGGTGGAAAGGGTGACAGTGTTTGAAAAAACTCTGACGGCAAACTTAAAGTCTGGGATTGAGATTGAAGTTAAGATATAAATATCAAATAGTGTAAGTGTTATACCCCCAACGAGGATTTTGCCAGATATGGCAAGGTTCCGTTGGGGGTTATTTTTGTTTATTTTTATTTCTCATAATAGATTTAAAGTATATTCTGTTGATAAATATAACGCCAAAAAAGTTTTGCAAAATTTACATGTATTTTTCAAACTGACTAAGATAAAGTCTTCGTGTAACAAACCAATTTAGCGTGAAGAAGGAATTTAATGAGATATTATATGGCTTTTGACAGAAATACATAGCAAAAAAGTATGTCCTTAGCTGTTGGAGCAGCGGGAAGACATACTTTTCGGCAATGTCTGTTGGCACCTGATAAGGATGCGTTATATGACACCAAGACAGTTCAATATTAACGCATCCTTCATTAAAAATCAAATTATTTTAAAGGAGGATTAAAAATTAATGTATGCAAAAACTGCATCAAGATGTATAATTGATTGGGAGCTAATAAAGTGGCTTTTTGGTATCTGCTTTCACCAAGGAAGGACAGATAGTAATGGTGGTCATCATGACTGGATGAATAAAATGGGAAAGGGCTTTGGTTATTACCACTACCATCATGGAAACCCCGCTCATTCGCATACTAACGGAGTATGCTCATATGGTGGAAGCAGCAAACAAACTTATATTATTAATCCATATACTGAAAAAAAGATTGCTATTGGACAGCCGTACTTAGGTTATTATGAAGAAAATTCCAAAAGTATTGGGTATTATTCATTAAACTTGGTAAGCAAGGCATTGACTGTTAATGATACGATGGGCGTAGAACTGGCTTTGAATAACACCAGAGGGATATTCTATGCTTGTTCCACAGGCGATTCGTCAATGGATAAACTCGGCGAAGAATTTACATTTGCTTATCCAACATTACTTGGTTTAAGGAAGGACAATACCTTATTTGAAACCAATGATGGAAAGCTAAAGTTGCTTTGTCATACAAAAAAAGCTGATTTAGATGATATTAATTGTTATGCTTATATCAGTTTAGATACAGTTAAAGCATACATGACTAAAGAAAATTATTTTACTGACTTTTATGATGATGGTACGGGCGTTTGGAGATTTAAAAGGGAAGTTTTAGTTAAAAAGCCAAGCGTAATTATTAAATCTCACAATAATGGTGATCAACTAGATGTTGGAGATGCTCTTAGGGTTATGGCAACAATAAATAATGTTGCTTATGCTACTTTGACCATTTCTACCATTTCGACCAACGATGAATTCATAGAGTCTAAAGATGGCCTTGAAAATCAACCATTCGTCACATTTAGCGATTACATATTAACCGACAAAAACATTGGCGATGTAATTATTAAAGTAGAAGTAGGTAATACACAAGGCTCAGATACGGATATTATTACCTTGAACGTTTGTAAAAAGGTAACGGTAAAGGTTTATGCTAATGACGGAGTTGATAAAAATCGACTATCTAATGATGAGCAGTTGGCAAATGCCGAATATATTTATAATTATTTGAAGCAGATAGGTTGGACTTCAGAAGCTATTTGTGGATTATTTGGTAATATACAACGAGAGAGTCATTTTAACCCAGGTGTTTGGCAGGATAAAGATAACATAACTTATGGCTATGGGTTGGTACAGTGGACAGCTGCCGGTGATAAATTTCTTGATTGGGCAGGATTCAAGGGAGTAACAGCTGCTACAGATGTAAATAATCGGGCAAGCAGTGACGCAAAAAGATTAATGGATGACGAATTGGAGTATCTAATATATTCAAGTTTGTCAACAACTCCAACATCGTCTGTGCATCGCCAATGGTATGCTACAACGGGTTATGGATCACCTCTAAAAATGACCTATGAGCAATATATTGTATCAACCTCAAATGCAGGTGATTTGGCTTTAGTATTTCATGCATCCTATGAAAGGTCAAGCGATTCCTCAGCTATTAAGCAAGAGAGATACGATAATGCAAACCGCTGGTATGATTATTTTACAAATGGAACAATTTCAAATGATCTTTTCAAATAATCTCAAATATTTTTAATCAATTTTAAGCGAAAAGGGTGTCGTTTAATGATTTCAATTTCTATGCGTGCAGTATTAAGAATATGTTTAGTATTGCTGTGCTTCTCGTTAACCGCTTGTGCAATTATATCTAAAAATCATCTTTCCGAAACAAAAGAGGCGATTGGAATAACATCCCAATCGCCGATGACCTCATTAAAGCCAGATACTGACAATTATACAAATGGAGATTCAATCGATTATACTCAATATATCGGGAAGATATGGATTGTGAAAGATTGGGATGGCAAGGTA
>CAYPQA010000245.1:0-3589 GCA_964412725.1 uncultured Eubacteriales bacterium | reverse complement strand
GCCGTCGTCCTTGCGGCTAATTTTTCGTTTTGACTGAGTTAGTTGCGAACGCCCATACAACCTTGGACGTATGCACGTTCGCAACTTCCGTGCAAAACGAAAAATTATCTCGCAATTGCGACAACAGCGGTTTACTGGACAGGTCTATTTTCATTTTTTCGCAAGGAATTCATGTAATCACTGAAAATGAGATTTGATAAAAATAAAATCCACTGATAAGATTACCGTGTTGAAATTGTTGATAAATATTTTTGAAAAACCCTTGACAACACAGAATTAACGGTGAATGTGCTTTCACTGAGATGTCTTTTTTGGTACCTGACTAAACCCTTAAATTTAATTTCAATTTAAAAATAAGCCATTCATGATCAGGGTAGGCTTATTTTTTGTGTTCTTGTAAGTGAAGTAAATTAACATCACTAAAAGAATTATGCTTATTAATCGATAATGCGATAGAGTTATCGTCAACACTAATCCTTTATAGCTCTTACCTTTTCGATAGGAGTTTCAAGTACACGAGCTATTAAATCGTCTGCAGGCTTTTCAAGTTTCATATTCCTTACTGACCTCTCCGCCGCTATTTCAGAATAAGTTAAAATCTTATCCTTGATCATACTATTAACCTCTTTTAACTCATTATACTAAGAATAAAGTTCCTCAAACATCCTCTCCATATATTCTATAACCATACGCATGTCACTTTCATTCAATAACCCATTTTCATGTGATCGCTCAACTGCCCCATCCAGATCAGCTACTAAGGACTTAATATTTGATGCCAACTCTCTGAGTAGATCAATGGATTTGCAAGCCTTGATGTCTTTTCGTAATTTAAGGATATAGAAAGGTAAAAATATCCCATTTTCTTTTCGCCAATATCGGAAATGCTGTAATTGAGAAACTTAACCATATCTACAAAGTAGTCGTAACTATTGCCATCCGGGAATTCCAACCTCAGAGTAACCTTGTCGGGTGTCTTTGCTGTTTCCAAATAGATAATTTTATCGTTTGAAAATTCAATAGTTATTACATCATCAGATATTATCTGTGTTCTTAAACCTTCTGCATAGCCGTACTCAAAAACCCTCACTGCAAATTTTCATCATCCCTGATTTGTAGCTCTAAGCTGTGGACATAAAGGCCGTTAATTATAATGATAGTATCTGACAATAGCTTTTTAAGTTTTCTTGAAACATTCTCTGTATTGAGATATTCAACTGCACTGTTCAATGTGTGATTGGTATCAAACAGTTCATTAACAAAATGTATTATGGCTACATTTGAAAGTTTCATAAGACGCTTGAAAGTAAGGTCGAACAGATGTTGCGTTGAACGCTTGATAATTTATACTCCATTAGCAATAAACATGCTATATAGTTCTTTTGCATAATTCCCCGTAAATTTCTCAGAGTATATCCTGAATAAACTGTATTGTAAATACTCAACAAAACATACTTTTTACTTACTTTTATAATACTAAAGTGCCTTTTAAAGCTTTGATACACATCGTCAAAAAATATTATGTATAGTCCTTGACAACAAGTAATGTATACAGTACTATAATAACAGGAGGTAGTGAAAATGTGGTGATATAAAGTCACTATTAAATTCAAAAAATACATAATTTATCGACACATAAATCATTAAAAATCCGGGAGGGAGATATATGTCAGATGTAGTGATTGGAAAAAATATGCGAGCTTTAACCGCACATAGAAACATAAAATCTATTAGTGATAAAAATGCCATTGTTTCCGAAAGATTGTCCAACGGGTTACGCATCAACCGCTCAGCTGATGACGCTGCGGGACTTGCCATTTCAGAAAAATTGAAAGCACAAATTAGAGGTATGAAACAAGCGCAACAGAATACAGAAGATGCAATTAACGTATGCAAGACGATGGATGGCGGCATGGAATGTATTCAAGAAATTATGATACGTCAACGCGAACTTATTATACAGGCACTTAATGATACGAATACCGATGAAGATAGAACCAAGATACAATTGGAGATAGACCAGCTTACATCAGAGATTGAATCCATAGCAAACAGAGTGGAGTTCAACAAAATTAATTTGCTTAACCGTGGCAATACAGGGCAACTAATCCCTGTTTACGACGTTGTTACGACTAGCCAATTTGAGCCGGTTTACAGGAAAGAGTACCGTTATACACTGGACGTTATATCCAATCAAATCAGTAATGATGTGTTTTCCACGGCTGCCGTTGATAATAATGGTTACTTTAATTTCTTTGCCATAAACGCTACAGGGCAGACCTCACAAATGCTTTATGGCGACGTTATGCCCACAGATAACGGACGTCCGTCTACATCGCACCCCGGCATACTTATTAACATTGGCAGCGAAACGCGTGAATATAGACTTTGGGGAGGCTCATCTCAGATAACAAACTTAGGCACAACTTACTCATCTGCATCATCTGAGTGGGAAACAAGCTATAGAATTCAAGATCTCGCAATTGGCTTGGATTGCGAAGTGGTTCAGCGTGTTAGTATTGCTAAATACGGTGCTGATCGCACGGAAACCGTAACTCTAACGGCTCCTGACGGAACCGATCTTTCAGGCACATATACATATTGGGACGGCGGCCAGAGTTACTGTGTTGAGTATGAAGTAATAAACAACGGTACATCAGATTTTACTTTTGATTTTATGTATCATGTAGACACACAAATCAACGGTAATGACTCAGCACCATTCCTGTCGCCGGGAAACTCATCTCCACTCAAAAGCACAACCTGGGAGGGGACTCAAATACCCAACTCACTTCTGATGTACGATAGCGTAAATCAGCCACTTGTAAACGTTGAGATTACTTTCAGAAATACGGGCAATTATAGCATTGATTCTGATTCTGAGCCGGATAGGGTGAGCATTGGACAATATAGTAGTGTTTCAAATTTTGGCTTCAGAGGCAATGGAGGCAGTGTAGGCGACAGCGGATATGCTGTTATCTGGAGCGATAGGGATGCCGTCGCCGGATCCTCTTCAATTAAAATGAAGACTTATTTCGGGGTTGCTTCGCCACCACCGGATGTGATTGGCAGCATTGGTCAAGTTGTTGAGTTTGAAGCACTGGATCACTACAAAGAGATAATCACGACCCATAAAAATATTACGGGTTGGACCAAAAATGAGATTGAAGAACAGCTATGGATACAGTGCGGGGCCAATAGCGGGCAGGGTATGCTCATTGACCTTTATGATTGTCGGCCCGGATCGTTATATAGAGATGTTTTTGAAGCGATAACCACTACCATAAATGTTGATGGCACACCAAAAATAGTCACACTAACTAAGCTCGTTACAAAACCTCAGGAAGAAGCTACTGCATCATTAATGGCCTTAGATAAAGCATTTGACAAGATTAGTTCATACAGGAGCAACGTTGGTGCACAGCAAAATCGCCTTGGATTTACTGACAATTACTTAGCTACAGCGTTTATAAATTTAGAAAATGCTAACTCACGCATTGCAGATGCAGACATGGCAAAAGAGATGATGAATTTGGCAAAAACCAATGTCCTACAACATGCAGGTATGGCTATGCTTGCGCAAGCTAAT
>CAYPQA010000244.1:0-3619 GCA_964412725.1 uncultured Eubacteriales bacterium | reverse complement strand
AACTCGCGACCCTCGCCTTGGCAAGGCGATGCTCTACCACTGAGCCATTCGCGCGCATCCTTTCCTTAAGGACAGGAGTAATTCTACCACATAATTATTCATTTGTAAAGAGAAATTTTGAAAATTTTACAGAATATTTCCGAAGATTTTTCCTTAAAAAATCCCCCCTTGTTTTTAAACCAAAAAAGGGGGATTTTTTCTTTATCTATTAGCAAAAAGACCTGTGTGCAAGGTGTGCAACAGCGGTTCAAAAACAATGCCGCGGCGCCGTTCATTGGGACTGCCATTGGATAGAATCATAACTTCGCGTACAAATTCCGATGCGCTTTTAACGCCTTCTGAAAGACTGTGCCCACGTATGAGTGCTGCTGTAAGCGTGCTCGTGAACAAGTCACCGGTTCCATGCATTTCAAACGGAAGAACGGGTACAGAATACTCCGAATAGGAGCCATTTTCATAAACGCAGTTTATAAGCTCGGATGAGCGTATAACGCCTGTGAGGATGATAGTAGCCGCACCGAGATCGGCTATGCTCTTGCAGATGTCCTTTGTTTGAGCCTGATTAATGTCGTTGCCAGAATATTGCGTATCTGTCAAGATACAACCTTCTGTTATATTGGGGGTTGTTATATCGGACACGCCAACAAGCTGCTTCATCTGCTTGAAAAGCTCATCGTCGTAAACTGGAATTATTTTTCCGTTGTCCCCCATAACTGGGTCAACCACCTTTAATGCAGGCTTACCATCTACCGCCCTTGCTTCTTGCATAAGCCCCTTAACAATCTCTATCTGTGCGGCCGAACCCAAGAATCCAGAATATACACAGTCAAACTTCAAACCTATACTGCGCCAATGGTCTATATAACTTGGCAATTCCGGCGTTAAATCCATAAAGGTAAACCCTTCGACACCTGTGTCGGCGGACAGAATGGACGTTGGTAGCGGGCAAACCTCTATGCCCGCCGATGATAATAACGGAAGAGCTATGGTAAGTGAACACTTACCATAGCCCGACATGTCATGTACAGCACATACGCGTGGTATTTCATTCATTTCCTTCACCTCGATTAATCTGTTGTATAAGCATACTCATTTCTTCTTTTAACTCGTCTTCATTGAGTATCCCTGCGCGCAGTTTATTAAAAATCTGCGCGTTTATAGTGCTCGGCTCTATGCCTAATTTTGCGGCCAAAAGATAAGCGTTCAATATTAAATCTGATATACACTCCTCCCTGTCCGTGCCGTAGTTTCGTTTTTGCAAGAGCTCGAACAGGGTTGAAACCGACGTCAAAACGGCGCACTTAAGCCGTTCCACACAGCGCACGCCTGCCGTTATGCTAATCATCTCAAAACCCCTTAAGTTTTTGATAAAGTTCTTTATATCTTTGAAAATTTGCGTCTAAGTCCGGTCTGACTTCGGGCTTGAAGCTTTGCGTGACGGTAATAAGCTTGTCACAGGCTGTCTTTACGTCCGTAAAGTGCCCGCAACCCACAGCCGCCAAGATAGCCGCACCAAAGGCTGGGCCTTCGTCCGTGTTAATGCGCTCAATAACCATACCAAGCACATTAGAAATAAGCTGACACCACAAGTCGCTCTTTGCGCCGCCGCCGATTATCCTTGCCGCCTTACACGAAACGCCCAATGGTTTCATAGCTTCAAGCACTTCACGCAAGCTATAAGAAACGCCCTCAAGCACAGCACGCGTCATATCTGCTTGGGTTGTGGATGTTGTAAGTCCATAAAACACCCCTTTTGCGAAAGGGTCATTATGCGGAGTTCGTTCGCCTGAAAGATATGGCAAATAGATAAGCTCCAACGGCTTGTCCATATCAATTCCCACTTGCGCGGCCGCATAGTCTTTATGATCTAAGATGCCCTCAATCCACCATTTTGTTGATGCGGCCGCGGCTAAGGTTACACCCATAAGATGATAACCGCCGTTCGCATCGCAAAATGAATGAATTGCCGAAGCAGACCTATCAACACAGAATTGCGGCGTTGATGCGAACACAACGCCGGACGTCCCCAAAGATATGGAGCAAAGATTGCCCGAAACTGTGCCCGTCCCCACTGCCCCCACAGCTTGGTCACCACCGCCTATGATAACCTTCGTATCTGTTAAAAGCCCTGTTTTCTGCGCCGCTTCACCGCAGACTGTACCTATACACTCATAGCTTTCATAAAGGGAGGCCAGTTGTTTACGCTCTATGCCGCCTATATCCATCATAAATTCAGACCATTGCCTGTTTTTAACGTCAAGCAAGAGCGTACCCGACGCGTCCGAAAAATCCATCGCAAACACATTGGTAAGCTTATAGGATATATAGTCCTTTGGCAACATAATCTTTTTAATCTTCTTGAAATTTTCAGGCTCGTTAAACCTAAGCCAGAGTAACTTAGGCAACGTAAAGCCCGTGAGAGCCCTGTTTGCGGCATGGCTCAATATGTCCTGCTGGTTCAGTAAATCGCACTCTATCGTTGTCCTCTGGTCGTTCCAAAGAATTGCAGGGCGAATCACGTTATCGTTTTCATCCAAAACAACCAATCCATGCATCTGCCCCGAAAAGCTTATAGCCTTTATCTCGTTAGCCGGAATGCTTGCAATCAGCTCTGAAATCCCATCACACGTCTTTTCCCACCAATCCTCGGGGCGTTGCTCGGAAAATCCTGCCTTTGGAATATAGAGCGGATACTCACGAGAAACTGTTTTAACAATGCGCCCTTCCTCATCCATTAACAAAAGCTTAACCGCAGATGTACCTAAATCTATCCCACAAAACATATCTTGCCCCCTGCACCTTAAGAATAAACAAGCCTACATTTTGGCTTTGGTATAAAATTATTTCATAATTGGTAGATTTAAATTAGATGTACCCTAACTCAGATAATAACGAAATAGAATCCTCCATATAGTCAGTTTTGCATTCTAATGCCCATACAGCTTCAGGAGAATATTCATTCAATGCAGACAAAATATCTTTTATAGGCATATTGCCATATCTTAATCCCAAATGCTCGTCATTTATTCCGTTATTTTGATGTATGTGGACATATTTTATTCTACAATTAAGCTGTTTAATCCAATCTATTACATCCAAATTACTGTTGCAATTTCAATACCTTTTCAGGCTCACTATCATCGCATAAAACAATGGATTTCATTCAAACACCTCCAAAAGTTTAAAAATATCTTTGTCAAAAATTAAGTACCTTTTTTGGTGGTTTCTTTTTATCAAGCGATAAGGCCTTTTGAGGACAAAAGTGAATGCAACGATAACACTTTTCACAGTTTTGATGATTAAAGACAGGGAATCCTAAATCGTCTTTCGTAAGCGCATTTGCAGGACAGTTAGAAATACACTTGCCACATTTATTACAAGCATTTTTATGGGTGTATATCGGGAATGTAATGAGCTGCCCGGCCAATTTGTTAGGATAAGTAAAGATACTGTATAGCTTAAATCGCGGAACTTTAACCGTACACTCTCCGTTATTGATAATTTCTGTAAAAGTACTTACGTCTGTCCTAACTTCCATATCAATTCCTTTGCGAAATGTAAAAAAGCACTTTAAAGCAGATGCTAAAAGTGCGCCATCGCTTGCGGGACAACCCCAATA
>CAYPQA010000243.1:0-3673 GCA_964412725.1 uncultured Eubacteriales bacterium | reverse complement strand
CCTCAAATCTGTCAAATTTTTCAACCTTTCGGCCAACCTTCTTGTATTCGGCCAAGTATTCATCCATAGCTTGCAGGAAAGCCGCTTTGAATGCTTGTAAGTCGTCCGAATCGAAATTTTTCATTAGGTCGAACTTAGGCGTGCCGCATACCGCTTGTGTCATCTCATCGAGGTAGCTCTGCGCCCCTAACGCTGCCTGAAAGGCATAGTTTTTGTCCGCCAAATCCGTACTACGGATAATTTTATTGCGGCAGTTACACCACAATTCCTCATAAGTACCACGCATATTTTCATATGTTGGTTTCAACTTTTCGACGAATTTTTCAACCATCTCTTCGTACAGTTTAGTAAGACTTTTCAGCAAAGCGAATGCGGCACGGCGAATTTCGTCTACGGTTTTTCCGTCGATGACTGCCATGTAATTTATCTCGAAGTCTTTCGGTAAGTATAAGTATGAGCTCATTTCTTCCAGATATCGCCGAACGCCACACTTTATGTACGTGTTATTCATACTGACAATCGCATTGATGGTGTTGTAAATCACGCCGCCAACTGCACAGCGCACAGTACCGATTTCTTCGGAAAGCAGGGCGTTAGCGTATTCCTGTTTGGCTTGGTCGATATGTTTCGCCGCCCGGTCAAGACAGGGTTTCCCGATGGGTTTCGCCAATTCGTCCAGTGTAGCTTGTCGATAAGCGTTGAGCTTATCCATATATTCGGGTTTGGCCACATATAAAATTTCCATATCCAACAAGCACGAGACCATCGGACTCTCCATCTTGGACTGCGAAGCGAGGCGTGGCTCCCAGGGAGTGCAGTAAATATCATAGCCAACATCGTCTAAAATGAAACAAAAGCCGATCCCCCAACCACGTTTTGTCACATTCACAATAATCAAGTCCAAGTCGCTGTGTTCATGGTAGTCTCCGTGGTTAAAAGAACCTGTTAGCCCGATTAATCCAATATCGTCCGGGAAGTCCCGCTTTGCGCGCTCTATTACCATGTCGATAATTTTTCGATTCTTCTCCAAAAGAGATTTTTTTACGTGTTCTTCCATACTGAAATTCCTCCCAAAATTCTTTGCATACACCCTATAATAACAGAATTGTTTTCTTTGTTATAGGCATTGTTTGTTTTATAAATAAAATAGCCATATCGAATTAACGCGATACGGCTATTTGTTAACGCTTTCTATAAACCGCTATTACTAAGCCGGACATATTAACCATGAAGCAGTTGCGATTCAAGTAACATGAACAGGAGTATTTCTCGTCTTAATTCTTGTTTAACATAGTGGCTTTTAATTGGCTCTATTTCTCTACGTCCTGTTACCATGCAGATTTTTTTCATTAATCCACCTCTATTGATTATATTTTACGCTATTAGCGTATTACTAAATTATAGCTTATTTTTACGCTTACAGCAATAGATATAATACAATAGAGGTGAATTTTTATGGATAAAATTATTGTCGGAAAAAGATTAAGACGACACAGAGAGGAACTAAATTTATCAAGGGAGCAATTTGCAGAACAGATAAGCATTTCGCCACAATTTTTGGCTGAAATTGAGAACGGCAAAAAGGGTATGTCTGCAGAAACACTTTATAAAATATGTGAGAATTATGAGGGCTTGGTTGATTATATGCTCTTTGGCAGGCAATCATCAGGAACCACTCAGACCCCTGCAGCAAAGCTGTTGACTGATATTCCACCCCAGTATTCAGTGATGATTGAGGATATAATCCGTGCCTTTTCTGAGGCTATAGCTGTTTCCAAAGAAAGTAAAAACCCTCTATGACAGATGGTCATAGAGGGTGAATAAACAGATAACAAATTTTACTCTCGCCTTTTTGAATCAACAAAAAACCAATTCCTGACCTATATAATAACATCAAGAATCCGCTTTCCTCGAACATCCACCCAATCAGCCTTTGGAGTTTTGTTCCCATTCTTCCAAAAATCAAAGGTGAGAAGATAACCCACGCTTGCACACTTGCTTTCAAGATAGCCGCATAGTTGTTCGTAGGCGTCCGTGTGACTTTGGTCGCCATACCAAAGTTTGAGTTCAATAATAAATTGTTCGTTTGAGTAGTCAACCACTATATCCATTCTGCGTTGGTCTAGTAGTTGGCTCTCAATGTGGTAGAACCCTTGGCCATTGATTAATGGCTTGAGGTAGGTTAAAAAAATCTGTCTCCCGTTTGCTTCAAGAAATCTTTTATCGCTTTCGGTAAATGTTTCGGCAAAATGTTTGGCAAATTTCCGAAGGCACAGTTCCATATTAAACCGACCGTTTTCTATAACATCTTGTGCCAAAACGCCGGTCAGCTTCATATTTTTAGACTTTCTGTCTCTTGAAATAAAATGATTGTAAATAAATATTTCAAAAACTTTATTTGAAACAGCCACATTACCGTTGTCATTTTTTACTATGCTGTATATAGCTGCGAGATTTATTGTAGGATCCGAAAATTGATATTGGATTGTTTCGCCATTTATTAAAATATCAATGAGTAAATATAAAAGGCCACCTAATTCCGGACAATCAAAGTCCGAGATTAGGTGGCCTCTCTTGAATCATCTTACAAGCACTTTGATGACATTCATAAAGATTGCCGCTACGTGCGCCCTTGGGGCGATTGTGTTGGGTGCGTAAGTGTTGTTGCCTATGCCGGAGATTAAGCCGTACTTTTTCATGAACTCTACGGCTGTCTTGGCTTCGGGGCTTACTTGGTGCATGTCAACGAACGGTGTTTCATTCACGATATTGAGTTCTATGCCTCTATACTTAATATAGTTGTAAAGGATAACCGCCATTTCTTCGCGGCTAATGGCTTCGTTGGGATTGAATAAGCCGCCGTTGCCTGCGATAAGCCCGTTCCCCTTGGCCCAAGCAACCGCACCGGCATACCATGCGTTCTCGTCAACGTCTGTGAAGCTTGAACCCTTGTAGCTGTTCGTGGTTACGCCGTCAAGGTTTGCAAGCACCATTACAAACATAGCCTTTGTCATAGCCTCATTGGGTGCAAAGTTGTTGTTGCCCATCCCACTGAACAAACCTCTTGCACTTACATACTCAATGGCATCTGTGTACCAGTCTTGCCCAACGTCTGCGTAGCTTGCTGTCTTGTTTCCTATTGTATAGCGAGAGAAGTGTGTTGTAACGAAGGAAACAGTCTTTGTCTTGTCGTCATAATCGCAATTCTTTACTACTTCAAGTTTGTCCTTACCATTGATATAGTAGACAACGATGTTGCCGGCCTTTTCGTTAGTAGCAAGCATGTATGGTATTGTTACTGTAGCTTTACCGTTGCCGAAGTTGGAAATGGTATTTTTTCCGCTTGTAATTGTAAAGTTGTATACAGGATTGCCGTCTACAAGGGTCTGGCTTTCCTTGGTTACGCTTATTTTAGCTGAATTTGTTGCCGCGTTAGCAACAGTAGTCATAGCGTTTTTGTCAAGATTGATTGAGGCGAGCTGCGTTTGAATAATGAGGCTGTCAACGCCCTTGGAAAGCTCCGTCAGGGACTCCTTTGTAAGTACAGCGTCCACCGACTTAAAGCTTTCAGAGGTTGTCAAGTCAAGCTTAGCCGTGATTCCGTTGCCACTATTTTTTGATAAATCGGTTGCAGTCTTGATGGCGTTTGTGACAATGGATTGGGGGATGCCTA
>CAYPQA010000242.1:0-3725 GCA_964412725.1 uncultured Eubacteriales bacterium | reverse complement strand
CCCCAGTATATCGTCTTTAGTGATTGTTTCTAATGCTTCATCAATGGAGACAAAAAGGGAATCGATATCTCTAGCTTTAACTTTGCGAAGATATGATTTCATCTTTGACCAAGCTAATTCAATAGGGTTAAAATCAGGTGAATATTTTGGCAAAAAGACAACGTTTATCCCCTTGTCAAAAAGCGGTTTCAAAATATCTTTAACCGTGTGGACAGAACAATTATCAAGCATAATGGTGTCACCTTTTTTCAAGGATGGAGCAAGGCAATCCCTCACATAAACACTAAAGAGTTTGTTGTCTAATGTAACTTTGTACGTAAGTGGAGCCACAATACCTTCTAATCCCAACACACCCATAACGGATATCCTCTCGAACCTAACATCCGGAACATAATCGTTAACTCATTCATTTGACAGTGCACGGCCATAAAGACGTGTCATACCGCAATTTACACTACTTTCATCAAGCCAATATGTAGTTGTGGTATCTACTTTGTTTTGATTTTCTTTCCACTCTGTCCGAGATTCTACAACATCTTCTCGTTGTTGTGCTTTCGGGTGTAGTGTCTTTTTTTATATGTCAAATTGAGTTTAATAAGACGCTTACAAAGAGCCGCTTTTGAAATCGGAAGCTGAAATTCTTCAATTAATTCATGTAAAGTTATATCAGGAACCTCCTTAATCTTTGCAACTACTTTATCCATTGTTTTTTCGTTAACAAGTGGTTTCCTTCCGCTGTTTTGAGGTGCAGGTTCATAACTACCTATCTCTATAAATTTATTCCAAATTCTTTTTACTGTTCTTACACAAACGAACAGCTATTTCGCTATATCTTCGTTACTCTCATTTTCTTGCTTGTGCTTAATTATGGCTGCCCTTTTTTCGTTTGATATTGCTCTTGGCATTTTTAATCACTCCTTTTATTTACATTATACCATATAGACTACAAAAAGTTAATATACTATAACATTGAGGAAAAAGGAGGGAGTATAGCAACCAGAAATAATCGGCTTGCCTGCATCCGTGTATTTTACAAATATGCCGCAAAGATTGAACCTCTTGCGGTACCGTTCCGCGCTGAGATAATGAAGGTTCCGATTAAAAAATCGCCCGAGTCAGACGTTGTGAATTATATGAGCGAATCGGAGGTAAAAGCACTTTTAGAGCAACCCGACGCAACCACAAAGAAAGGATTTCGCAATCAGTTTATTCTGCTGATGTTTTATGATACTGCCGCACGTATTTCCGAGATTCGCAGCATTAAAGTTTCGGACGTTAAACTTGGTAGTCAACCCACGGTGGTTTTGCACGGCAAAGGCAATAAAAAGCGAGTTGTTCCGCTTTCGGATAAAACTTCGGAGCACTTTATTAACTACCCCAACGTATTTCATCCCGAAGCAACACAGTATTCGGAAGATTATCTGTTCTATGTAGAACACAGCGGTCGTAAAGACCCTATTGGAGCCACAACTCTACGCGATATGATGAATAAATACTGCATTGCTGCCCGCGATAGTGGCTCGGATGCACCAGACAGATTGTTCCCTCATCTATGGCGGCATTCACGAGCAATGCACTTGTATCAACACGGTATGGATTTGACGCTTGTGTCCCAGTGGCTTGGTCACGCTGATTTGGAAACATCGTTGACTTATGCTCACGCCGATACAGAACACAAACGCAAAGCTATTGAAGCGGCGGTTCCCGATGACATCCCGATTAAATCCTTTGTAAATCCCGCTCGCTTCACGGTTGATGACGATGAGCAGCTGCGACGGCTCTATGGTTTGCGCTGATATATATTCCGAATTATACACGGTTTTTGAAATCAGCACTTCTATTACAAGATTTTTTGCACTGCTTAGAAAACAAGTTTATCCACGGTTATATCACAAGAAGCAAGCATTTTTGTGGCTTTGATTACAAATCGTGGATAATCTTTTTACGGTGATAACCAAAACGGTATTGCCACAATTCGCGTCAATTTTGGACGGCAGGCGCATAACTCGCCTTTACCGTTCCAATCATTGAGTTTTCGGACGAATCACTTGTTAGCGCGGGCTGATCGCCGGACGCTTCATATAAATATTTGGCGCTCGCTTCCGCTGTTGTAGGCGCGTTGTCTATCTTGATTGAGCCGGAGTACAGTACGCGGTTTTTCCATCGCAGGTTTCCCTCGACAAAAAAGCTGTACTCCCCGGACGGAACCGCATCGCCGTTCGCGTCAGTCAAATCCCAAGTGTAGGCGAGCGTTCCGGCTTTTGGCGTCGCGCCTGTGATAGCGTCAACATCGTTTTTCGGCATGGACGCAAGGCCGGACTTCTCTACCCATGTGGGTATAGCGTCGGGTCTGTTTTTATAGCCGCCGTTCGCCGTGAAGCGTGTTGCGTAGAGCGTCTTTATAAAGTTGCCGTCCGCGTCCTCAATCCATACAGCGAATTGATTGCTCGCGTAGCCGGATTGCTTTTCAAAGTCGAACGTGACGGTGAGCGAACCCGATTCGGGCGTGGGCGTTTCAGCTTGTTTGTTATCGTTTTTACACGCGGACAAAGATATAAGGAAAATCATTGCGGCTATCGCGAGAATTATTTTATGCGTTTTCAAAAAATCTACCCCCGTGTTTCAGTTTCGGTTTTATCAAGTTGTAGCTTCGCTCAATCATTCGGCGCAATTCGTCCTCCGGCACATCGCCGCCGAGCGTGACGGTGTTCCAATGCGTCTTGTTTATGTGGTATGCAGGCGTTAAGTCTTGATACAACTGCCAGAGAAAATCGGCTTCAAACAGGTTGCATTTGAGATTGATACAGAGCCGCTCATTCCGTTCGTAAATGAACGCAAAACCTTATCACGTTGTTTCGTGACACATAACCGCCCAATACTCGCCGAATGGGCAATCCTCATACACGCCGGGGAACGTCAAACAGAAGTAGATTAACACGCGCCGGTGTATAAAATCACCGCCCATTCTCCCGCAAGAACCGTTCACATAATGCCTTACGTACAAGAATGAACTCACAGTAATAATCACTCAACACTTTCGGATAAACCTTGTCGAGCGTTATGTATGCTTCATCGAGTAACAGCTCGTCAATGGCGGCGAATCGCTCGAACATCGAAAAGCAAGTTTGCTTGGCGGTTTCGCCGTAGTGTTCGGCGAGAAGATTTGGGATAATCTTGTACTTGTCATACTCCACAAGCTCTAAACGATTGCGAAACATTTTATCAAGTCCGGCGTTTCTTCCCTTTGTGATTTGGTCGTGAAACGCAAAATCAATATTGAATGACGCGGCATTTTCGAGCTTGAACAGCCGTCCTTGCTCGTCTATGTAATACTCTTGTGAATCTTCCTCGTTAAGAATTACATATAAGGTTTGAAATAAATAATCGTCGCAGCAGTTCGTTTCGTTGCCGTCATTATGGACAAATTTTTGCATGTTCGAAATATATCGGATGCCCGCCGCTTGCTTGTGTCCGGGTAGACCGATTATCAGTTTTACCTCTGGCGTGTACAGACCCAAAGCGGCGGCGACTTTATGATACATGAACTCGTTGCAAGCCAGTCCGTACATATCACTTTTGACGACGTATTGAATACGCTCATCGGTCTTTGAAGTCGCAAGTTGTAAACTGCCGCTGTCGCCCTCATGTTCATGAGGTTGGAAAGATTGTAAATTGAAGCCTTTCGCGTTGAGAATATTATTTATCATTTAGAACCCCGTTGTTTT
>CAYPQA010000241.1:0-3737 GCA_964412725.1 uncultured Eubacteriales bacterium | reverse complement strand
CTCTTATGCTTAAAAACATGGCTAACGTTTTCAAACTCAAAAGATAAAAATTTTTCTAAATCTATGTATATATTTTTGTAATATGGAAAAGATTATTAATGCAACAGCAATACAAGTTAAGCTTGTATAATATCCCCCCACAAAAACCCGAACACACTCCCCCCTGTGTTCGGGTTTTATTTTTTGCTATGAATTATAAAAGGGGCTTTGCAAAACTCACTTGAGTTTGCAACGCCCCTTAAATTTTGTTTTTATAATGAATATATTTCAGAAAACTTCTAACTATTTTATATCCGGGAGGCTTGCAGCAGCAACGCTTTGGCCAACTCTGCGGTTCTTTTCATCCGGAAGGTGGATATAGAGCTTTAAATCCGGATAGTCATCTCTGAGGGTTTTTTCAGCAACGTCAAGGATTATGTTACCGCCATCACCCGAAACAACACGACCCATTAATAAAACATGCTTTATATCATAGAAGATTGCATAGTATGCAAGGTTATGCCCCAAGTAAGCGCCGATTGTGCTGTAAATGTCTATGGGACGATCATCACCGGCCGCCATCAGTACTTGGATGTCCTTCAATTGTTCGCCCAAGGGCTTTGAAGAGTCAAGGGTTATATTGGCTCTTGGTGCAAGCTTAATAACGCAATCCTGTGAGAAGTATTTAACGCCGCAACCGATATCACCAGACCATTCATCAGCCATAGCCTCGGGTTGACCATCAGCAGGTGCAAAAGCTAATTCGTTGAGCCAGCCTGTTATGTTGCCGTCTTTGTCAACATATCCTCCGGCTTCACTTGTTCCCATAGCTATGCCAAGAATGTTATTCTCGCCAAGGCTCATTGCGCCGGCCAAAGCTGTAACGTCACCATCGTTTGCAATCTCAAGAGGCACGTTTCCAATTTCCTTTGCAGCTCTGATGTATATATCCTTAACCTTTGAGTTAAAGTCGCCCTCGGACACCTTTAAGAAAAGCGAAGCAACGGCTGTGCGATTATCAATATATATACCTGCGGAGCTTACACCGATAGCGTCAACACGCGGCATCTTCTCGGCGGCGGACTTGAACGCATCAACAATACCTGAATAGTGGTATTCTGGGTCTGAATTTATCTTGGGGAACCAAACAACTTCCTCGCTCCAAATAGCCTTTCCGTCAACAACAGCAGACACCTTTCTGTCACTGCCGCCTGCATCGAAACCGATACGGCAACCGGTCAAATGGCGTCCGATAGAACGTGATGATTCTTTTACTTTAGGCTTTTTGTCTAAGGGTAAGTAGCTAACCTCAAACGGATTCTCATAAACCCTGCTCATGAAATTAACGTCAAATTCCCTCTCACCGCCTATGCAGTAAACAGACTTAATATATTCCGCAACTTTCTCATCACCGCATATGTCAATCTTAAAGCCGCCCTTAATCCATAAAAGAGCCTTAATTGTACGCTCTATATAGAAGTTGTTTGCGTCTGTATATGCAGGGTCGTCTATAATAAAGGTGTCAAACACAGAAACAAGATTATCGTTACGTGTAACAGCTATTGCAACAGGTTTCTTAGCAAGCTTCAAATATGCACGGTTCCATTGCGCAAGCGGGATAAACGTTTTATCTAAAACGGGAATGTTTTTTATATCAAACTCTATACTCTTAAAGTTCATCACAAAACCTCCTTAGAATATTAATTAAACAACATAGAAACAGGTAAATTCTCGTGTATACAATTTATAGCGTCCGCAAAAACAGAAGCAACAGACAAAACCTTAATCTTGTCAATCTGTTTCTCGGGAGGAATGGGTAGGGTATTAAGTGTAAGCAATTCTTTTAGGCATGAATTTGAGATACGCTCAATAGCCGAGCCGGATAATAATGAGTGAGTGCAGCAAGCATAAACCTCTTGTGCACCATTTTGCATCAAAGCCTCAGCCGCATTAACCAACGAACCCGCCGTATCAACCATATCATCAACGAGTATGCAACGCTTGCCTTCAATTTTGCCGATTATGTTCATAATTTCGGAAACGTTAGCCTTTGGACGACGCTTGTCAACAATAGCCAAAGGTACGTCCAGCTTGTCACCCAAGGCTCTTGCTCTTGCAACGGAGCCTAAATCAGGGCTTACAACACAGGTATTTGAAAGATCAGTAAAACGTTTTTCATATTCTTCATAAAAAAGTGGAACACCCTTTAAGTGGTCAACAGGAATATCAAAAAAGCCTTGAAGCTGTGCACAGTGTAAATCCATTGTCAAAACCCTGTCCGCACCGGCCTTTGTTATAATATCTGCAACAAGCTTCGCACTGATAGGGTCCCTTGCGCGAACCTTTCTGTCCTGTCTTGCATAGCCGAAATAAGGCATAACAGCCGTTATACGACCGGCCGACGCACGCTTGCATGCGTCAATCATAATCAAAAGCTCCATTAAATGCTCATTAACCGGGGGTGAAGTGGGTTGTACGATGTAAATGTCACAGCCCCTAACCGTTTCTTCAATCTTCATGCTAATCTCGCCGTCGGAAAAGCGTGAAACCTCCGACGCTCCAAGCCCAATACCAAATTCTCTTGCAATCTGTTTAGCCAAATCTATGTGAGCGTTGCAAGAAAAAATCTTGATGCTCCCCTCGCAATTATGAATCATTTGTGTCCTCCTTGTGAATTTAGGCAACAACCTATGGTCTTTGCCATCCTGTTTTAACAACCTGTCTTGCACGAGCTATGCCAAGACAATTCTCGGGAACCACGTCCGTGATTGTGGAGCCGGCGGCTGTATATGCGCCGTCTTTGAGTGCAACGGGCGCAACAAGATTAGTATTGCAGCCTACGAACACATTGTCCCCGATAACAGTACGGTGCTTCTTGCGTCCGTCATAATTGACGGTAACGGTGCCACAACCGAAATTTACCTTGCTCCCCACATCGGCATCGCCGACGTAAGTCAAATGAGAAACCTTTGTTTCATTACCTATGCTACAGTTTTTAAGTTCAACAAAGTCGCCGATACGACAATGGTTGCCGACGACGCAATGTGGACGTACATAGGCGAAAGGCCCAACGGTTGTATCTGAGCCAATTTCAGACTCCGTAAGCACGCTTCTATGAATGCTCACGTTGTCTTTTATAACGCAGTCACTAATCTCCGTATAGGGTCCTATAATACAATTTTCCCCTATATTAGTGCGTCCGAAGATAAAGCATCCGGGCTTTATGACCGTGTCACAGCCAATCGAAACCTCCGCACCGATGTATGTATCTTCCGGATCTGTAAGAGTAACGCCGCTTTGCATAAGACGGTTGTTAATCCTTAGCTTAAGAACCTTTTCAGATTCTGCAAGAGAGGCTCTTGTCAAAACCTCAATGCACTCGCCCTTGTCTAAAGCTTCAACAAGAACTTTCTTAAGCGTTTTATCCGAAGTTTTCTCAAACAGGCAACCTTTAACGGCATATGTGCCCGTTTCCTTACCATTTAATGCCAAAACGGTTATATCAGCTTTCTCTTGCAAATGACGTTCACAAAGCATTTTTAAAGTTTCCTTGCATAACGTTGGCATAAAAGCGGAAACAACTAAAATAGTCTCATCCGATTCATCAATAAAGCCGCAGTCCGTTACAATTGCAATCTCATCATTTGTAATTTCAGAAACAGCCTCTGCATCATTAGCGTCGGCAAGCAAAAACCTCTCTTTATCGAAGGGTAACGCCCTCTCGACATGCTTCAAAACACTTTCGCCCAAAAGAACCT
>CAYPQA010000240.1:0-3740 GCA_964412725.1 uncultured Eubacteriales bacterium | reverse complement strand
GGAAAGTTCTCCAGCGACAGAACCATTGAGCAGTATGCCAAAGAAATTTGGAACCATAAGAAAGTCAGAATAGAAATGTAATTATAAAATTATAAAGCAAAAAAATACCCACATAGAAATGTGTGCGGTATTTTTTTGTGCTTTAAATACTAATTTAGGAGAGTTTTAATGAAAAATTTATATGATATTAGAAAACTAATTCTTGCTTGCCTCTTTGTTGCTATGGGTCTGCTTTTACCTCAGGCCTTCCATTGGTTCAAAATGTCGTCTTTCATCTTCCTACCTATGCACATACCCGTCTTGCTTTGCGGCTTTATTTGCGGCCCTTATCTGGGTTTACTTTGCGGCCTTATAGTCCCCGTTTTATCCTCATTGCTTACAGGTATGCCTCCTTTATACCCTGTAGCCTCGTACATGGCTTGTGAATTAGCAGCTTATGGATTCTTTAGCGGCTTTCTTTATTCCCGTTTTAAATTACACAAGGTTGCAATTTATTACGCACTTGTTGGTGCTTTGCTTTTGGGGCGTATGGTTCTTGGAATTTCTCAAGCTTTGTTACTCGGGTTTGGAAAATTTGCATTCGCCCCTTTTGTAACCTCAGCCTTTGTAACAGCCTTTCCGGGTATTCTTGTTCAATTAATCATAATTCCCGCAATAGTTGTTGCAATCAATAAATCGCCAGTCGGAGGGATTTTGGATTGATATTTTTAAAAATAGATGAACTTCTCGAAGAAAAGGAATTTGCAGTCGTTTGCATTGAGGGTATGAGTGCCTCAGGCAAAACTACATTAGCCGCAAAGCTAAAAGAAATGTATGACTGCAACGTGTTCCACACAGACGACTTCTTCCTTGAACCCTCAATGCGCACACAAGAGCGTCTGGCTGAGCCGGGCGGCAATGTCCAATACGAACGTCTTGAAGAACTTAAGAATAAAATAATAAAAAGAGAAAGCTTTTCTATATCCACATATGACTGCAAAACCGACAGTTACAATACGAAATCCTACGAGCCAAAAAAACTGAACATAATAGAAGGGGTATACAGTGCGCATGAGCGTATAAGAAATATATATGATTTGATGATGTTCATGTCTATTGACAAAGACGTTCAAAAAGAACGCATACTTAAGCGTAACGGTGAGGTTATGCTTAAGAAATTTGAATCTATATGGCTACCGTTAGAGGAACTCTATTTCAAAACACTTTCTCAAGAAAATTTTATCCCCGTATGTATAAATCTCTGTTAATTTGACATAATAACTTCTGTAGGTAATAGCTTACGGAAGGAGGTTGAGAGCTATGGATAATAACAACAACAAGAACAAGAACATGGATAAGACAAACAATACCAACGGCAATAGCAATAACAACAATAACAACAAGTCCAACAGAGTTGAATTTGCCGAAGATATGGAAGTCGACAAAAGTTCAAAGTAAGACCTTTCACAACATGTGAAAATGGGCTGTTGCAAAGATGATTTGCTACAGCCCATTTGTTTTTAAATAGTCAAACCAATTTACATATTCATTCGCATGCAAACTGTTTTTGAGATAGACGAAGTTAAACTCCCGAATAATATTGAGATTTTGTATTTCCAATTCCTTTAATAAGCCAATTTCAAGCTCAGGTTTTGCAGCCACGCGATACAAGAATGTTATTCCTAGGTCGTCTGCAACAAGCTGTTTAATCGTGTTCATATTACCAATTTCGCTTATTCTACTGAATGCGTTAATGCCAAGATTATTTTCATGAAGAATCTGCTCAAAAACGTCCCTTGTGCCTGAGCCTTTTTCACGAATTATAATGCGCTCGTTGAGTATATCATCAAGATTTATAGTTTTGTCAGCAAATTGGTGGTTTTTCCCACAAACCGCAATAAACTGCTCCTTTGAAAACAATACATGACCATACTCTGATTTGTCGAAGAAACCCTCAACAAATGCAAAGTTGATTGCCCCCTCACGAAGCCCTGTAAGCAGCTTTTCTGTGTTTTCAACGCGCATATTGACGTGGATGTCAGGATAATCTCTCAAAAGACGTGATATAATATCGGGACAAACAAATTCCCCAATGCTCAGGGTTGCACCAAAATTAATATGTTTTGCCGCAAGACTGTTTGATGCAAGTATGTCTTTTAAATGCTCGCTGTCGGCACTCACTGTCAATGCAAATTCATATAGCCGTTTGCCTCTTTCCGTCAGGGTTAGGTTCTTACCCTGATAACAAAACAGTTTACCGCCATAGCGTTCCTCTAAAAATTTAATATGCTGTGAAACAGCAGGCTGTGTGATATTGAGTGCTTCAGCTGTTTTTGTGAAATTTCCTATTTTAGCAAGAGCCAAAAAGGTATCCAACCTAAAATCTAGCATAAAATCCTCCATAATAATTTGAATTTATCAGATTATAAAAAACAATAATTAGATTTTATGATAAAACCATGCTAAAATCAATAAAAAATTAAATTCATACGGAGGAAGTTTTATGATTAACAAGTACGGTGCAGGACTTTTATTAGCTGTGGTAATAGCAGTAGTTGCAAATTACATAAGCGAATTTATACCATACCACTTAATTAGTAGCAGTGTTTTCGCTCTTATTATAGGTATGATAGCTAATCCTTTGATTACTAAGCATAAAGTATTTAAAGGCGGTATTTCTCTTGTATCAAAGCAAGTTTTAAGGCTTGCGATTATTTTAATGGGCTTGACTTTAAGCTTTTCGCAGGTACTTTCCGTAGGAAAATATTCCATAATCGTTATGTGTTTCACATTGCTTGCGGCTTTCGGAGGCGGTTATCTGCTGGGTAAGCTGTTCGGCATGAATTGGAAGCTGTCTGGGCTTATCTCAGCCGGTACTGGGATATGCGGCGGTTCTGCAATAGCCGCAATAGCACCCACCATTGATGCGGCGGACAGGGACATTGCCTATGCAATTTCAGCTACGTTTATCTTTGATGTACTTATGGTTATCTTATTTCCTATAGCCGGAAGATATTTTGGTATGAGTGATATGGGTTTCGGACTTTGGGCCGGAACGGCGGTGAACGATACATCAAGCGTTGTGGCCGCAGGATATGCGTTTTCTGACGCTGCCGGCGCATTTTCCGTTATCGTTAAACTAACGCGTACCCTCTCCATAATCCCGACTGTACTGGTGTTTTCTTTCATCAACGAAAGAATTAATGCAAAGGCTACAGGTTCGGTTCAAAAACGCAAAATAAACTTTAAGAAAATCTTTCCATACTTCATCCTTGCATTTTTATTAATGGTTGGGATAAAAAGCATCGGATTTATTCCCGATGACCTGAGCTTAAACGTTTCAAAGCTTTCCAAGTTCCTTATGGTTATGGCGCTAGGCGCTATAGGACTTAAAACCAATTTCAAAGAAGTTTCTACATCTGGATTTAAACCAATGCTTCACGGGTTCATCATTTCAGCACTTGTGGTTATCGTATCGTTTGTTGTGCAGCTATTTATGGGACAAATTTAAGGCATTTGACAGGTGGCTTTTTGCGTTACGTTCATCGTTTTCGCAAAGATAACGCTGTTTCCCATTATTAAATCCATATTTTCTAATATTTTCGCTTTGACAAAATGGGCATTTTAATGCGACCGTAACCATTCAAGGCCACATCTTTATATGATATATATATTGGAATTTTTTAGCAATAAATTTAATATACCATCTATATATGAGGCAATATAATTTCCAAATATCTTGGAGTGATTGGAAACTTGCA
>CAYPQA010000239.1:0-3792 GCA_964412725.1 uncultured Eubacteriales bacterium | reverse complement strand
GGAGTGATGTTATGTTCCAAATCTTAGTTGTAGAGGACAATAAAAACCTAAGAACACTTATTTCAGCAAAGCTGAAAGCTTCAGGATATTCTGTCTTGACCGCTGAAAATGGAAGACAGGCTTTAGAGGTATCCGACACAAACCATATAGACCTATACATCTGCGACATTATGATGCCTGAGATGGACGGATATGCTTTGATTGATGATATGAGAAGTGCAGGAGTGGAAACGCCTATACTGATTGTGTCTGCAAAGGAGAGTTTTGAGGATAAAGAAAAAGGCTTCCGTCTTGGCACAGATGATTATATGGTAAAACCCGTTGACCTAAACGAGCTTGTTTTGCGGGTCTCGGCTCTGCTTCGCCGTGCTAAAATAGCAAGTGAGAAAAAAATAATCATTGGCAGCATTACGCTTGATTACAACTCATTTACCGTAACGATTGATGACACCCAAACTACCTTGCCCAAGAAAGAGTTTCTATTGCTATTTAAGCTGCTCAGTTTTCCCAATAAGATATTTACACGGCTTGAACTGCTCGACGAAATATGGGGAATGGATATTGAAGTTGACGAGCGAACAGTAGACGGACATATTAAAAAACTCCGGAAACGATACGATGACCGACCGGAGTTTAGGCTTGTTACCTTTCGTGGAATAGGATATAAGGCGGAAAAAATGGTATGAAAAATTATTTTTCCAAATCAATAAGAGTTAAAGGAATAATTTACGCAATCATCATTTTGTGTGCTGCTTGCATTATATCGTTTCTAATAACCACTTTTGGTTTTTGGATTTCTATTAAGCTTGGTATTGTGACCGAATATACCCACGCATCTATGGGGATTTTTTCTCTTATTTCTCTGATTTTGTGTGCGGTAATTGGCAGTCTACTGCTCTTTTTGGCACTTAACCGAATTACAAAACCCATAATCCATATCAGCAATTGTGCCCAAAAGGTAGCAAGCGGAGATTTTTCAGCAAGAGTTAACCATAGTGGGAAGGACGAGATAGGCACTCTTTCAGCTAATTTTAACAGTATGGTAGACGGACTATCCAAGATGGAATACCTACGTAAGGACTTTATGAGCAGCGTATCTCATGAATTTAAGACTCCCATAGCCGCTATACAAGGCTTTGCAGAGCTTATTTGCGACGATAACCTTACGACTGCGGAACGGCTTGAATATAGCCGTATTCTTAAAGAAGAAACAACACGATTATCTAAACTTTGCTCTAATATGTTAAGGCTTTCGGGGCTTGATAGCGGTACGGTGGCATTAAGACCTACCCACTTTGCCCTTGATGAGCAGCTACGAAAAGTTATAGTTCTACTTGCCGACTTGTGGCTGGAAAAGGATTTAACGATTGATACTGACCTTAAAAAAATAGATTTTTATGGTGACGAAGAGCTTTTACATCAGGTATGGCTGAATTTACTCGACAACGCCATAAAGTTTTCCGGAAAAAGCGGAATTGTAAGCGTTTCCTGTATAAAATCAAGCGACCTCGTTGTTATTTGTATCAATAATATGGGTAAAATAATAGATGAACAAAACAAGCAGAGGGTGTTTGAAAAATTTTATCAATGTGATAAATCGCACAGTCAAAGCGGAAACGGCTTGGGGCTTTCCATTGTTAAAAGAATTGTTGACATTTCAGGCGGTGAAATTTCATTTGAGAGCAATGCCCAAAACGGAACAACCTTTGAAGTGAAAATGAAGTACTAAAAGTAAACAAGGACACATTTGGAACAAAAAACGATGCTACAAAGTTATCTATATTGGACGGTAATTAAATTTTCCTTGTTGTTCGGAGCCAATGGGAAACTCTTGAGGGATTTTTCCGTTTATGAGCGAACGAAGAATATGAGTAAATTATTTATGTCAATATATCATTGATAGCACAAGCACAAACAATAAAATTGGAGGAGAATTTCTATGAAAAAGAAAACAATTGGAACGGTAGCAATTGTTGCGGCACTATTGCTTACTGTAACTGTTCCGCAAGTACAGGCATTTGCCATTTCGACTTTGTCTGTTTTTCGCATTGGTGATACCAAAACCATCAATATTTCACTTGATGATATTAGCCAGATGACTGAAACAGCGAAGGATTATGCAGAGGCTAACAAAGGCAAGTTTGATAAACACGGGGAAGGCAAGTACGAAAAACCATCTATGGATAGCCACGAATACAAAACACTCACCAACGTAAACGAGTTCACGGCGTTTGATGTAAACTTGCCAAGAGAATTGAAGAATCATGAAACGGAGCTTTTTGCAACTGACATAATTGAAAAGAGCATACAAATGCAAAACGGCGATAGCATTACGGTAGCAATTTCCCCTATGCTTGTTGCAAAATATGAAAATGTGGCATTTATTGCGGCACAGGGTATGAACAACAGTATGAGCAGTGAAGCAAAGTCCGAGATGTGGCAAAGAATGCTGTCTTCACCAATGCTGACAGAAAATATCCGCACACAGCTTGCCGCAATCGACCCGAACACAAAGGATATTTATCTGCCTGTTATATCAGGCATAAGCCGTGAGGCAGACCTTGGCAGTACAACAGGCTACTTATACGCTGCATCAGATATGCAAGGTATTATGGGTGCTTTGCCGACGGAGCTTACAGCAGAAATGCAAAGCAAGATGAGCGAAGTCGTTTCTAAAAACACGCATACAAGCCCATATGAACACAAGAACGAAAATTCCATTATCTGGGCAAAGAACGGTGTGCTTTATGCACTTGTTGGGGATTTATCCGACAGTGAGCTTATCGCCATTGCAAGGAGTGTTCGCTGATGTTGATTGAAACGGAGAGCCTGTGTAAAAAATATGGTGAAAAGACGGCTGTGCTTGACATGTCTATATCAGTTAAAGAGGGCGAAATATTTGGGTTGCTCGGACCCAACGGTGCCGGCAAAAGTACGCTTATAAAAATGCTTACAGGTCTTGTTTTCAAAACATCCGGAGAGGGGCGAGTCTTGGGCTTGCCCCTTGGCGATGTTAAAGCAAGAAAACGAATGGGATATCTGCCCGAGCTTTTTCGCTATCAGGAATGGATGACAGGCTCTGATTTATTGGATTTTCATACCGAGCTTTACGGACTAAAAAAGGATAAAGAGCGTAATCGCCGTGTCTTAGAGCGTGTTGGACTTCTGGGGCAGGAAAAATATAAGGTCGGCACATATTCAAAGGGTATGCAACAGAGAATTGGGCTTGCGGCATCACTTTTGCCCGATCCTACTTTGCTTTTTTTAGATGAGCCCACATCTGCGCTTGACCCTATCGGGCGAAAAGAGGTACGTGATATTATTTTGTCACTTAAAGCTGAGGGCAGAACAGTATTTCTTAACAGTCATCTTTTGAGTGAGGTTGAAACGGTCAGCGACAGTATAACGATTGTTCGCAAGGGTACGGTAGTGAAATCAGGAGCTATCTCTGAGCTGCTTGCGAGCAAGACAGTGGTATTTGTGACAGCGGAAAATATATCCGATACCTTACTTTCAAATATTAAAGACGAGTTTAGAGCAGAGGTTTCGTCTATTCAAAATGGTTTTAGTCTGACCGTTAGTGACCGTGCCGAGCTTCCTAAATTAAGCGCAATGCTTGTGAATGGCGGAGCGAGGCTTTTTGAGATTAAGGCTCAAACAGAAACACTCGAAAGTGTGTTCTTAAAAGCTGTTGGAGAGGAGGAAAGTGTATGAAAGCGATTATGAAAGCCACTCTCAAAGAAGCAATGCGCAAAAAGACCTTTACAGTAATGACTGTGCTTGTGGGTCTGT
>CAYPQA010000238.1:0-3823 GCA_964412725.1 uncultured Eubacteriales bacterium | reverse complement strand
ACATCCAACTAAATATTTCAACAATTTTGAAGATAATTCAATCGGTGTATAGCTTTTTCCGTGTGCAAAATAGACCTTGTCGCTACCCATTGCACGTTTAAATTCATAGAAAGTTGTGTCTGGGTCAAGCACTATATGTTCCTTGGCCTCATCACCAAAAATCATTTCACCTGATTCCGCAATATAGATAACTGATGGCGTTATAACATTACCCATATGGTTTTTGATTAATTTAACTTCTCCATCTATCGTGACAGCTATCTCTGATGTCGATGTACCTAAATCTATACCAACCGCTAATTCCATACAATTTTCTCCTTAAAGTTTATTAATAACAACTGAAGATTTACGAATAACTTGTGTTTTATAGACATAACCTGATTTTATGACCTCTAAAATAACACCGTCGGGCATGTTATTGTCAGTGGTGGTTTGAGCGGCAGTGTTAAGTGCATAGTCAAATATTGTGCCTATGTCTTCAATTCGAGTTAATCCTGCAGCCGCAAGTTTTTTATTTGCCTGCCTCCACATTATCCTTGCCTGTTGAACAAGCGAAGGATCATCGGTTGTATCTGCGTACACCTTGAACGCTTCTATTGAATCACACATATCAATCAGCGCTCCGATAAGTGCGGTTGATTCTGAGTTGCCAGAGTTATCTTCTTTGGATTCTGGAGTCTGATTTAATTGTGCTTGGTTTAGGTGATTTTCTATCTTATCAAATTTCTCTTCTAAAAAAGTTAACAATTCACTGTTATCTTTTTTAAACAGTTTTGCAAAAAAGCCCATGTATTCACGTCCTTAAATTTTTCATTTCTCAATGTAGCATCTATGACCACCAGCTTTCTTTAAACAATCCCTCTTATATCCTCTAAGGTTAGATTGTTATCAGAAAGATATTTTTCAATATAATCTATGATAGAAAGAGTTACGGTAGGGTTTGAGAAGTTTGCGCAACCCACAGCAAAAGCATGTGCACCGGCCATAATAAATTCTAAAGCATCTTCGCCGCTTTTTATACCGCCCATTCCGATTACGGGGATGGATACAGCCTTTGAAACCTGCCAGACCATACGAACCGCGATGGGTTTAATTGCAGGACCTGAAAGACCTCCAACCTTGTTTGCAAGCACGGGTTTTCGGGTTTTTATATCAATCTTCATTCCCAAGAGAGTATTTATTAAAGATAATGCATCGGCGCCCGCACTTTCGGCGGCCTTTGCTGTTTCGGTTATATCTGTCACATTTGGAGAAAGCTTAACGATAAGCGGCTGTTTTGCACATTTTTTAACCTCAGACACAACCCTTTCAACAACAGAAGGGTTTGTACCAAAGGCTTGACCACCCTCGCTAACGTTAGGACAAGAAATATTAAGCTCAAGAAAGTCTATGTCTTCCGTAGCCAAACGAGATACAACATTCTTGTACTCATTTATGCTATGACCTGCAACATTTACGATTATTTTTGTTCCGGATTTTTTCAGAAACGGTAAGTCCTCTTTTATAAAATGTTCAACGCCGTTATTTTGAAGCCCAACGGAATTAAGCATGCCTGAAGCTGTTTCTGCAATACGCGGCGGCGGGTTTCCTTTCCAGGGCCTTTCAGAAACACCCTTAACCGTTATCGCACCCAAACGTCCGATGTCCATATATTCGGAAAATTCACGCCCCGAACCAAAGGTTCCGGAAGCAGTCATACATGGGTTTTTCAACTCTATACCACAAAGACTGATTTTCATTCCCAAATCAACTCCTTAATGTTAAATACGGGGCCGTCCTTACACACTTTTTTATATTCAAAATCAGAAAATCCACTACGCGTTTTAACAGCACAGCCCACACATACCCCAAATCCGCAAGCCATACGTTCTTCAATTGAAACCTCACAGAAGATGTTCTTTTTTTCAGCCAGTGCGCAAAGTGAGCGTAGCATACCGGAAGGGCCGCAAGAGTAGATACCATTTATTTCAGTGGATTTTGAAAGAAATTGCTCAAGGACAGCGATAACGTTGCCGGAGCGGTCAACGTGGGTAGTTACACCCAAGGCTTTAAATTCATTGGATAAGAACAGATCGCCCGAATATCCTAGGAATGCATTGATTTTGGCCTCGGGGTTTACGCGTAAAATTTCTTTTGCTAAGAATAACATAGGAGGGATGCCAAGCCCGCCTCCGACAAGTGCATACGACCTTAAAAACAAATCTGAGTAACCATTGCCAAGCGGTTTAGATATGCGTATGCGCTTATTTTCCTTTAGCTTTGAGAATAGTTTTGTACCATTGCCAACAACCCTAAAAACTATCCGCACCCTTTCGCCGTCAAAATCACAGATGCTTATTGGGCGCGGAAGCATCATAGCGTCTGAATCCGTATAAAGCATTATAAATTGGCCTGGTTTTGGATTGAAGTCTTTAAGGTTGCAATTGGTGTTAAGTATCAAGTCAAAAATACCGTCGGCTATCTGTTCGTTCTTGTAGACGGTGGAGGTTATCATGCCAAATCCTCCTTCATATCTAAAACAGCCGCACGGGTAGCCTTTGTAAAGTCTGTTTCATTTGTAACGAGGTTTTTATATTTTGCTGAGAGGTGTGCTGCTATTATACCTCTTGAGCTGTTGACTATGCCGCCCATTTTAACGCCGCCCGAAGTTCCTGCAAAACAGCCTTCCAAGTCCTTTGCAGTTGCGCCCTGTGCGCCATAGCCGGGTATAAGAAAGAAGGTGTGTGGGCATTGTTTACGAAGCATTGTGCCTTGCTCCGGATAGGTTGCACCCACAACAGCGCCAACGCTTGAAAATCCGTATTCACCTATTAGGTCTTTGCCCCATTTTTCAACAAGTTCTCCCGTATGCATATAAAGCGGTTTATCCGAAACCATAAGGTCTTGAAGCTCGTTGCTTGATGGGTTTGATGTCTTAACAAGAACGAAAACCCCTTTGTTATTTTTCTTACACTCCTCAGTGAACGGAATTATGCCGTCCGAGCCTAGATATGGGTTTATTGTTACAAAATCCTCGTTGTAAATATTATATGACTTGTCTGATATGGTTACGTTACCCAGATGTCCATTTGCATAACAGGCCGCAGTTGAGCCTATATCACCTCTCTTTATGTCACCGATAACGATTAGCCCCTTGGACTTGGCATATTTTATCGTGTCTATGTAGGCTGTAAGCCCGTATGACCCATATTGCTCATACATTGCAACCTGTGGCTTTACAGCCGGCACAATATCACAAAAGCTGTCTATAAGACGGCAGTTAAAAACATAAAATGCCTCCGCAACAGCTTTTGGTGTATGGCCATGCTTTGAAAAGGACTCAGCCTTTATAAATTCCGGTACAAAATCTAATGTAGGGTCTAGTCCTACAACTGTGGGATTTTTTGTTTCAATAATGCGTTTAATAAGCTTGTCAATAATCATTTTATAACCTCCAAGAAAAGTTCTCTTTACTTTTTCCAAGCATTATACCATGATTTTAGAAAATATCAAAATAAAACCGCTATTTTCTTACATATATTTGCGTAGAATTTTTTGGCTTGTCTGCCATTTTAAGCTTTATACTGCTTAAGATGCGAAAAGAATTGTTTTGTATCAGGGGTATGATTCGATAAAAGCTGATATTATTGAATGAAAAAAAGCACTTACCTACTGCTGTAATGGCAATAGACGAGTGCTTTTTTGAAGATTATTCGAGTAATCTCTAAGCGATAGAAATACATACTTGCATGAGATAGTTGATAAGATTTTAATGGAATAAATGGGACAGTAAGCGGAGTTATAAAGCTATGGGGTATAGCATAGTAATAATCAATCAATCAAT
>CAYPQA010000237.1:0-3920 GCA_964412725.1 uncultured Eubacteriales bacterium | reverse complement strand
TTGAAACATGTGTATATATTCTTCAAAGCCTAGGCTATATAATACCCACAGGCTGAAACACAACCACCGCAACAAGGCTCTGGCTTTATTCGAAAAAGGCGTAACCTTCCCTTCGGTTAAACGTTTCCGCCCTTACAAAAAAACCTTAGTACCCGCTCTACTCAAAAGAATGAAAAGGATTGCTCGTATAGCCGGCGCAGCTAGCCGGTGCGGGTTTGGCAGTGCCAAACAATCTGCATGTTGGTCGCTTTACAAAAAGCAGCCACTGGCTCAGGTACCCTCGTGAGGGTCGCATCGGATAATTGTTTACGGGCAGTAGATATTATTCTTTGGAGTTAAAATACTAGACGAACCGGTTCGGCGCGGGAAGGGGTTACAAATGAAAAAAGACAAGTGCTGCAAAGCGAAGAAAGCAGGCTTGCAGCACTTGTCTTATAACGACAGCCGAGGTTGGTGGAGAGAGTATAGCGGCTGACGTGATTGTTTTGTACCTAAGCGAAAGGCTTTTGGGCTTTGTTTTCATGCCCAAAGGCCTTTTTTTGTTGGAATTTTAATGACGGTGCAATGTTGTGTTTTATAAAACAAAAGCGCGTTTGTTTTATTTCTGCTCATACATTCTTTACTGGAATTTTAGCCCTTTATACTCATAATCTGGGCGTTTAGTAGGGTGCTTGATGATACTATCTGCCTGGTCGGTGGCAGTTTTATACTGCTTACAACTTTGCCGGGATTTTTACGAAACACTGCCATGCACTAAATAAGCTTGGCCAAAGTTTTAAGTTATCAGATGCAGTAAGAAAAAAATATTTTACACATATCTTTACAAATTATGACTCTATACGATAGTATATTGTTTATCGTTAACTTGCAGTATATCCTGTCATAAATCATAGCACAGGGTAGTGCTTTTTCAACTTAACGCAAAATACCTGTGCTTCCACAAAAGAATAATGCCTTAATATAATCAGGTTTATACCGGAAAAAACTATAAACTTCACAGGATGCACACAGCTAGGGGGAGGTCTAAATGAAAAACAATCTGTCAAATATAAAATATCTGATTCAAACAATCTGGCAAGAAGACAAAGTGCTGTTTATTATATTATTTTTTGATACGCTCATTGCGTCTGTTATTTCTCTTCCAAATATTATTCTACCTAAATATATCCTAGACGAAATTATATATGGACAGCAATTTGACAAGGCTTTAATCCTTGTTGCCGTCATGGTCGGATTGAACGGCCTAATGTCTATTGTGGCCGACTGGTTGGAGAAGCAGCAAAAGAAAAAAAGTAAGCGGCTTGAGTTTAAGCTGCACACCAACGTTACCAGAAAAACAATGGATATGGATTATGAGAAGCTGTTGCATCCGGATACATACGACCAGATGTATCTGGCAAGCGATATTGCCAACGGCGATAACTTTATGCGGCTGATTCAAAATGTTAAAGGCTTCTTTTCAAACATCATTCTACTCTTAAGCATGTTATACCTTATTATACAGGTAGACCTTATCATAATGGCGCTGACGATCCTTGTTGTAGTCATTAATTCCATTACGAGTGCGTTTTTACAAAAGAAGCTATTCAAAACCAGAAAAGAGACCAGCTCTTTAATCCGGCGGTTAGAATACATAGCCAGACTTGCATGGCATATTGATTACGCAAAAGAAGTCAGGATTTACAAGTTGAAGGATTTCATTTTCAATAAGTACAATACCTATAACGAATTTGTTCTACAGCGCATATTTCACAATTACGGCTATGAAAACCGGGGACGGTTCATTAACACGCTTTTTGGTAGCTTGCAAACCTTCGCACTCTATGTGGTTTTAGGGTTCAAGGTCTTCCTTAAGCAAATTACCGTTGGTGATTTTACATTGTATATGAACGCCATCAACACGTTTAAAAACGCACTAAGCGGGCTTTTGGGTAACATCATTAGCATACAAGACCATTCACGTTATTTCGAGGGTTACATCAATTATATGAATGCCGAGCAGAAGGCACCAGAACTCTCAAAGTGGAGAGATCCGGGGGAAAACCTTACATTCACATTCGAAGATGTATATTTTCAGTATCCCGGCAAGGACTCATATGCGCTTGAGAATGTAAATATAGCAATACAAAATAATCAATCAATTTCTCTGGTTGGCGAAAACGGAGCCGGAAAAACTACATTTATTCTGCTGTTGCTGAGGCTGTTGAAGCCTACCAAGGGCAGGATTTTGTGTAATGGTATTGATATTCAATCAATTCCCTTTGACGTATACATCAATTATTTTGCCGCTGTATTCCAAGATTATAGGATTTTTTCGTTCTCCATCAATGAGAATGTAAGCTTTGAAAATATGGAAGAACAGGCGGTTAGAAAAGCCATAGAAGATAGTGGACTTGGTAGCGTAATAGATAACTTGCCGAATAAAGCTGGCTCTATCATTGGCCAAGATTTTGATGATAAAGGGATAAACCTGTCTGGCGGTGAAAGCCAAAAGCTTGCCATAGCGCGGGCTATATACAAGGAAGCACCAGTGATTATATTGGATGAACCGACCTCTTCCTTGGATGCGCGGTCGGAATATGAGATTTTCCAAAGGATGAAGGTAATAGCGTCTCGGAAAACAACAATTTTTATATCTCATCGGTTGTATAGTACGATATTTTGCGATAAAATAATTGTCTTTGATCATGGTCGGATTATAGAAACCGGCAATCATTCGGAACTGGTAAAAGCTAATGGAAAGTATGCTGAGATGTTCGGGATTCAGACACAATATTATGCTGAAGAAGATAAGGAGTGATGCAAATCTTAATCTATGCCAGGGAATCAGCCCAGCGCAATAAGTAGACATATTAAGTTTGAAAGAGGGCTAAAAATGATAACATTGCAGGGGATCAACAAAACATTTCGCGTAGCAAAACGCAAGTCTGGCTTTGGCAATGCTGTCAAAGCCTTGTTTTCCCGTGAATATGAAACGGTACAAGCCTTGTGTGATATTAATTTCACTATCAAGGATGGTGAAATGGTAGGCTACATTGGACCCAACGGCGCAGGGAAAAGCACAACTATAAAAATTATGTGCGGCATATTAACACCGGATAGCGGGTTTTGTAACGTTGATGGGCGCACACCTTGGAAAGAGCGTATTGCTCATGTTCGGGATATCGGAGTGGTTTTCGGCCAGCGTAGCCAGCTTTGGTGGGATGTTCCGGTTATCGATAGTTTTGAGCTGATACGAGATATTTATAGCGTAGACAAAAAACTCTTCGCAAATAACCTGGAGGAATTAACCACCCTTCTCGATTTGAATGAACTGCTGAAAACTCCAGCAAGAAGCTTAAGCCTTGGACAGCGTATGCGTTGTGAAATTGTGGCTTCGTTGTTACATAGCCCTAAAACATTATTCTTAGACGAGCCCACAATCGGCCTTGATGCCGTTTCCAAAATAGCAGTTCGCCAGTTTATTAAAAAGCTCAACGCCGAGCGCGGCACGACAGTTATTTTAACTACCCATGACATGCAAGATATAGAAGCCTTGACGGAACGCATTCTGCTTATCGGCAAGGGTAGAATACTGCTTGACGGTAGCCTAGCCGAACTTAAAAAACGTTCATCAGAGCATAAGACACTTGTTGTCGAGTATACTGGGAACGCTCCTGAAATCAGCTATGGTATGACACTTTCGGAATCAAAAGAAGAGGGGCGGCTTGTCATAACACTTGACCCGTCGGTTCTCTCTGTTTCTGACGCGGTTGCTCACCTTGCAAAAGGGACAGAGCTGACCGATGTTTCTGTTTCCGGAGTTACTGCCGAAGAAAGGGTGGCGGCTCTTTAGAAGGAGTACCGCATATGAAAAAATACTTATCAATTTTTCGCATACGTATTAAATGCAGCGTGCAATACCGCCTAGACGTGTTCAC
>CAYPQA010000236.1:0-3942 GCA_964412725.1 uncultured Eubacteriales bacterium | reverse complement strand
TTTCTCACCCCATATCATTATATCATATTATTTATTTAAAGTCACATTGCTATATTTTCCGGAAGCTGGGCTGCCATCATTTCCTCAAGGTCTGTTGTGGCTGCACCACCGTTGCTTTCAAGGTCGCTGCCGCAAAGATACCAATAAACCGCCCATGTGTCGTTTCTGTTAAAGCTTGAGGATGCAAAACGAGGGCTGTTACCAATTGCTACGGCTTTCGTATAGTTATCATTTTTATCATTACTACCGGAACAACCCGTCAGCGAAAAGCAAAGGGTTAAAGCCAAGAAAAGTGCAATAAGTTTTTTTAATGTGTTCATACAAATCTCCTTTTTATTATAATAATTTATTTGCTCTTGATTTGTTTTCATTCTGCTTTAGTGTGTATGAAAGCGTTTTGGCCACCGTTTACTGTGAATGTACCGCCGTTGGAACTGTAATTTTTGATTGACGACACTGTACCGCTGTTCACTGTTGGTGTCGCCATCGATTGCACTGTCGATTGCATTTGTAAACGATGTTACGTCAGCGGCGGTTAGTTCTGCCGCCTTAACCTCAATCTTAAAGCCCAGCAATTACCCGACCACCATTGCAACATTAGAATGATTGATAAAATCCGTTTCATTTTATTTCCTCCAAAACGGATTTATTTTCACTTTGCTTTAGTTCGCAACCGTGTTACAGCAACCGGTTTTCCCTCGCCACCTTAACCGCCATCGCGCGTGAATTAACCGAGAGCTTCGCAAAAATGTTCTTGGTGTGGGTTTTCACGGTGTTGACGCTAATCCGCAAAAACTCGCCGATTTCTTGGTTGGACATATCCTGTGCCAATAAACCAAGCACCTCTGTTTCGGTGGTGGTTAGCTTTTCGCTTATTGTTTTTGGCAGACGTAGATACTGGGGATATAAAATTGCCATTCGCTTTGTGTCACGCAGTACGGCTTCAAAAAATTCGTCTTTCTTTTCCGATTTGCTCAGTGCGGCACGAGGGCTGTATTTGTTCAAGAGTTCAAGCATTCGTCCGCACTCGTCCGCAAACACACGGGTAAACTTGTATTCCTTTGCAAGCGCAAGGGTTTCCGCAAGCACATCAAGGGCTTTGCTTTCGTCCATATGTGCAATGGTTAGGGCTTGCAGAACCTTACATTCAATTATGTTAAATGGGCGGCTGCGCACAGTGACAAAACGCTCAACCTTGCTTAACAAAATCAGTGCATTGTTGTATTGCTCCAACATAATGTATATTCTTGCCTTGGTGAAAAAGCGGTGAAGCTCGAATAATGTAATGGCTTCAAACTCATTCGGGGCTTCGCTTGCAAACCATTCCGAAACGGTTTCCGTGTCGTTTTGGTACAGAGCCGTGCGGATACATACCGATTGCAGATTTGCAAGCAGGTATGTTGCTTTGTCTTGTTCAATTTTCACGCGAATGTTTTTGAGTATGCCGGGGATTGCGTCAAATTGGCGTGTTGCTAACATAATCCGTGCCATAAGCGTGTAACCGACAAACCAGTTTTCGGCAGGTGCGCCGTTTTCCATTTCGTTTATGCCCTTGGTTAGCTCAATAAGCGCACCGTTTACATCGCCACGCTCGTAAAAGGTTTCGGCTACGCTTGTGTCGGCGATACCAAGGCCGGCACGTCCAAGCGAAAACATAATGGCAGGCTTCATAATCGTTCTCATTTTGACTGCCTGTTTTGACCAGTTGCTAAAATCCTTGCCGCCCGAAAGAAAGCTGGGCAGATTTCCTGTAACCGACGGATTTTGTAAGGTGATACTGCCGCTTGCCATTTGAGATGCGATGTTCATTATCAGCCTTGCCACACTTTTTTGCGGTTTCCACGGCAGAGCAATGTCAAGATATATGAGCTTTTCGGCACATATTTTTTGCCTTGGGTCGGTTTTGGGTAAATTCTTTTTCATATCCGCAAGTTTTTCATACCAAATTTTACTTTCGTCAAAGCGGTTATAAATGGCGTGAAGCATACTCATTGCGGCAATGAGTATGGGGTTTTGCTCCAAAAGCCCGCTCGGTAGCTCTGTGAAATATACTTTCAGCTTGTCGTAGCCAGTCGCTCCGGCGTGCATTTCGGCAACCTCACTTAAAAGCGAAACGGCGGTTTCGTAATCGCCTGCCAAGAAATAGTAGTGTAGTGCTGTCGGTAAATCTCCGTTTTTCTTAAACCACAAGCCGCCGTTTGAAAGGGTTGCTGCTCTTTCGCTGTCTGACAAAACCGTTTGTGCTTTGGATAGAAAGTAGGTACGAAACAGTGGGCGAAACTCAAACCCACCGTTGGGCAAGGCTATAATAAAGCTGCTCACACGCATAAGGTTTTTGATGAGTTCCTCGGCATCAGCTTGCCCAGTGATAACAGGCAAGAGTCCTGTCGGCAATTTTTCAAACAACGATAACCGTGACAAGAAAGCCAATAAGCGTTTGTCGGCTTTTGGAATAGCTTCCTCATCGAAAACAGTAAACACATCGCTTTGCGCTCTTTCATACAAGGATTTATTCCATACACCCTTGTTGGCATTAAGCACACAGATGAGAGCGTTTAGTGCCAAAATATGTCCGCCTGTAAGCAGCACCATTTCCCGAATTTCCTTGTCTGAAAGGGTTGTGTCATAAAGGGCTAACAGCTCGCCGACCTCCCCAGCGTCAAAGGCAAGCATTTCGGCTGTTATCAAGCAAAGCTGACGAACAGGACCGTAGGCTTTCAATTCGTATGGCAGTTCCCCACGGCTAAGAATAACAAAAGAAAACTGTGCAGGGCTGTCCTTAATATAGGTTATTATGTTTTGTGTTTCGGCTTCGTTGTAAGAATGAAAGTTCTCAAATATAAGAATGTGCCTGTCTGTATCGTCAAAGGGTGGTAGAATATCGCTCGGATTTATGCGGTGCAAACGATATTTTTGTATACTTGGTGCGTCTGCCCACATATTTACGGCGGTGCTTTTGCCGTAGCCGATAGGGGCGCTGATAAAAGTTACCTTAGCACGGGCAGCCTTGTTAAGCTGTGCCGTTATTTCATAACGCTTTACGAGAATGTCAGTATTGTTTAGCTCCATAGGGTTCACCTCCACAATTTTTCTATTATATATTCTAACGTATCGTAAATCGGTTTGTCATCACACCAAAGTATGATTTTGATTTTTTTGAAAAGGTATCAATATTTTTATTCTACAAAATAATCTAAAATCTTACAACGCTGATACCGCATTTTGTCAGTGCGAAATTTGCACTTGACAAAAACAAATGACGGTCTTATGTTTTTTACAAATAAAAAAGACAGCTTTTAAGCCGCCTATCTATTCATTCCTAAAACTGTATTCGATTTTCCAAAACATAAATATTATGCGGCATTTTTTACCGTTATACTTTTTGATGTATTCGCCTGTTTTAACAAAGCCAAAGCGTTCAGCTACCTTGATTGACAGCTCGTTTTCGGGGTGTATGGTGCAGTACAAGCCTTTCAAGCCAAACTTGCTGTAGGCCATATCAATACAGGCTCTTGCGCATTCAGTTGCGTAACCGTTATTCCAATATTTATCATCAAAAATACGCCGTACTTTTCAATTCCTTCACAGGCTAACGCTAAAATGCTTGTATCTGTTCATCTGTAAAGGTAGCCGGTGCTCCCGGACGCGGTTCATCGGATAATATATTTTCTATTTAAGCACTAAAATTAATGATATTAGTCAGGTTTTTAATTTTAATTTGTATAAAATTGGAGAGATAATATTAAGAGCTATGTATCTTTAGTATTATGGAAAGAATCCGATTGTCCATTAGCTCAATTAAAAAATATTTAATCTGTAGGCTTTATGAAATTTATTCCATTCGATAAAACACATAACATATTTCAAATGCTTTTTTAAATTACCAAAAATTTTATGTTTTAAGACTTTAAGATGTCATCAATATAATTGTTTCGAGTTAAT
>CAYPQA010000235.1:0-4039 GCA_964412725.1 uncultured Eubacteriales bacterium | reverse complement strand
ATAGAGGCAGTTGCGTCCGCTGTGTTGGCACCTACGTTTATTTTAGATATGGCACCGTCAATTAATGTGGCTATCTCGTTGGAATTTTGACGGCTTAAATCTGCAAGACGTTTAACCTCCATGGCCACAACCGCAAAGCCGCGTCCATGTACGCCGGCTCTTGAAGCCTCTATAGATGCGTTAAATGCAAGTATGCTTGTTTGGAATGCAATGTCGTCTATAACCTTTATAATCTTGCCTATACCAACAGAAACTTTTGTGAGTTCATCCATAGCGGTTACCATCTCAGCCATTTTGTTTTGACCTGCTGTTATACTCTGCTTGGTTTGATTTGCTATCCGACCTCCTTCTATTGCACTGTCATATCCTGATTTTGTCATGTTATTAACTTGTTCGTTTATTGAATATGCGGCATCCATAGCCTCGGACTGGCGCATTGAGCCTTCCGCAATCCTCATACTGTCTGCGGATATACCACCAAGGCCGTCAGAAACATCTTCCGTAGCCCTTTTTAATTCGGAAAGCACGCGATTAAAGCTTTCGATAATAATGTTTATTGCATCCTTAATTTTGCGGAACTGTCCTACATACTCTCGGTCTATCTTCAAATCCAAATTGTTTTGTGAAAGCTGTGTCAGACAATGGTCAATTTCAAAAATATAGGATGAGATTGCACTAACCGTACTGTTAATTGCGTTCTTGATTTTAAGGAAATCCCCTTTATAATCGCCTTCCATTGAAACGCTAAAATCACCTGTTGAAACATAAGACAGCACAGATAAAGCCTCATCAACAGGTTTAACTATGTTGTCCAAAAGCGTATTAAGACGGCTTAATAAGACAGCCCAGTCACCCTTATGGCCGTCGATATTTGCCCTTTCAGACAAGATACCAAGAGAAGCCTTTCCGGCAAGGTTGGATATTTCGTTGCTCACGTTTTCAAGGTTGTCTTTAAGGCTTGTTATACATAAGTTAAGCTTTTGCTTTTCTCCTGCATATTCAGGCAAGGTCACGTTAAAATCACCGCTTGCAAGCATATCCAAAGTTAGAATAATCTCATGCAAAATCATAGAATAATCATTGGCCATTGCATTTGCACTTTCTGCAACGGTTTTGTAATTGCCGCTGTATTTCTCATCTTCAATACGGAAATTTATTTCACCCTTGTTATGCTTTTCCGAAAGCGTGTATAAATCCCCAAGAAGACGGTTGAAGGTATCGATCATACATTTGAAATTTTCTGTGAGCAAACCAACCTCGTCTCTTGTTGGGTTTGGCAATACAACTGAAAAGTCGCCTTCGGTTATGCGTTTTGAAACATTAACCATATTCTTCAATGGCTTTATAACATTACCGGTTGTTCTGTATGTCACGATAATAATAGTTAAAAAGCCTGCGATAAGAGTAATCATAACAATATGCATGATTCTGTTATTGTCACTGTTTATTTGGTCAAGTGGAACGACAACTGAAACTGTGTATGTAGGTTCGTAGTAAGAAAAGTCAACAGGTATTGAAACAACCTTGCTTTTCCGGCCGTCAATTAAAGATTCGGTTTCGTCTAATTCAACGCTTTTTACTGAGTTGCCTTTATAACGCGAACCGGCCTGTTGCCCAATATCCTCAAAAATAGGACTGTATACAACATAATTATCGTTGTCAACAAAAGTCAGATAGCCGCTGTATGAAGAATTTTCAAAAACCTTTTCAGGGGACAGTTTTTCGTAAAGCCCTGCCATAGTTACATCAGCGCCCAAAACACCGAGCTTTTTTCCGTCGTCGTCAATTATAGGCATTGAAACGGAAAATATAAAATTTTCTTCGTCGTGTAATTCATAAAAGTATGGAGGCGTAACATAAATGCGCTCTTCGTCAAAGGATACCCTGTAATAATCTTCTTCATATTCGTCGTCGCTTTGATATTCCTCCTCGTAAGTATAGACCAACCCCATCTCACCGGATTCTTCTCGGAGCACATATATGTTTATTCTGCCTGTTTCGGAACCGAAAGGGTCACGCAGCACATACTCGCTATCACGGTTGTCAAATGCATTAGGCTCAAACATTAAATATATTCCATCAACAATGTTAATCTTGTTTGAACTAACCAACAAATCACCGAGGTCTGCACGTAGGTCATCGTTTGTTTTATCTGCAATCCGTTTAATAGCTAAGATGCCGCTTCTTATTGAAGAAAGGTACGATATAACGGAATCCACATGATTTTGCATAATAGCCGAATAATGGTAACCCATTTCGGAAAATTCACTCTCCGTACGCCTATTTATAAGGGAGTTCATTAAGGTATACAGGCTTAATGAAACGACAGCCATACAGATAACAACCGTAATGACCATACGTTTTACGATGCGAATTTTTATGCTTTGGAACTTCCCCATATCAATCGCCCCCATTATCTCTTGCTCAATTCCCCTGCAATATCATTCCAGCTAAGCCCGTTTTCAACAAGCATTACAGTCAGATGATACATAAGGTCGGCCACCTCGTAAGAAATTTCTTTGGCGTCGCGGTTTTTTGCTGCAATGATAACCTCTGCACATTCTTCGCCAACTTTTTTCAAAATCTTGTCTATTCCTTTGTCAAAAAGATAATTAGTGTAAGAACCTTCTTTGGGATGATCACGTCTGTCTGTAATAACCGCGTATAAATCCTTAAGCATGGTAACAGTATTATCAGATGTTAATCCAGTTACGTCAGCATCCACAGCATAAGCCTTCGTGTAAAAGCAACTACGTTTGCCAGTGTGACAAGCTGTGCCCTCTTGAATAACCTTGATAAGAATGCTGTCTGAATCACAGTCCGTGTAGATTTCGCAAACACGTTGTAAATGACCCGACGTATCACCTTTTTTCCAAAGACAATTTCTTGAGCGACTAAAGTAATGCACAAAACCGGTTTCAATGGTTTTGTCCAAAGCCTCCTTGTTCATAAATGCCTGCATAAGTATTTCACCAGAATTAATGTCCTGAGCGATAGCCGGTATAAGACCCTTTTCATCAAACTTTACTTCCATTTATAACAAACCTCCTTCAAATTTATACTTCCATCATACAGTGCTTTACCAATAATTGCTCCATGAGCCCCAATATCGAACGATCCCTGCAAATCTCCCTCTGAGGCTATCCCTCCAGACACAATAACATCAAGGCCGGTAGCGTCTATTATGTCTTTTGTAGCCGCCAAATTAGGGCCCGACATCATACCGTCCTTGGAAATATCTGTGTATATTATGGTTGAAACACCAACGGATTTCATTTTCAAAGCAAGGTCAACGGCCTTCACATCGCTTGTTTCGCGCCAACCCTTAACCGCAACAAGTCCGTTCTTTGCGTCTATACCAATAGCAATACGGTTTCTGTAACGGGAAACAGCTTCAGACACAAGCTCTACATTAAGCGCAGAGGTTCCCAGAATAACTCTGGAAACCCCTAAATCAAGCATAGCTTGTATATGAGACATCTCCCTTATACCACCGCCAAGTTGAATAGGTATCTTAACCGCCTTTAAAAGCTTTTTAACGCTGTCCGTGTTACTGCCAAAGCCGGCCGCCCCGTCCAGGTCTACGAGATGAATATACTCTGCCCCCAAGCTTTGCCATTTAAGACCTTGTTCTGCCACGTCGTCGTTAAAAACAGTAAGCTGTTCAAAATCACCTTGCTTAAGCCTAACACACTTACCATCCTTCATGTCTATAGCGGGATAAATGGTCATAAGTCCTCCTACTAGATTTTTATGGGATTTTACTGTGGAAACCTCTGAAAGCCACGCTTTGATTTTATCATGCAGCAATGTTAACACAAAAAGGTCAGGATTTTTCAGAGGTGACGCTGTGAATATTTCCATGAAGTATACCAATTTTTTGCTAGATGTTCAAGTCAATTTTTAAAGGATGTATGTTCACGTTCGTTTCATAAACTCCTAATAATTTTCAAAATTATCTCATTATTCATTAGACACTTAAGGATACTTGATTTAACACTGAATTTTTTAGTTAAACTAATGATTTAATTTCTATGAA
>CAYPQA010000234.1:0-4073 GCA_964412725.1 uncultured Eubacteriales bacterium | reverse complement strand
GAAAATTCACTTGAAGCGGCTGATGATTTTTTAACTAAATCATCGTAGCTGTCAATGCCGTTTTCTTTTAAGAACAGCAGTGTCTTTGCAGCTTCTTTAAGGTTGAAAATTCTTGCCCATTGCTCATAACCTGCACCCTTGCCCTCACGGATTTTGGCTTGAATGTTAATGAGCAGATTAACTCGGGTATAAGTGCTATTCCGCTCAGGAGTGAGAACGGGCTTTGGAACATCCGAACGTTCATTACCGCTTGTTGTGATGACTTTTGTTCCATTGGCAATGCGTTCACGGATAGCCGCTTCGGTATAGTCACCTTTAAGCGTATTTAACCGTGTTGGTTTTGTTTGTCCGGGGGCAAGAAATGTGATGTGTTTCCGCTTATCATTGACTGTGTAACCCGCCGCTTTCATTATCTTTAGGAAATCCTCAAAGGTAGAGCATGAAGGTAAAACCTCATCAATTTTCCGACGCAGTTTTTCTTGCCATGACGGTTCTTTGTTACCAAGCCATTCAGCATAATTTTCACCTTTAGACGGCTTAGGATTTTCTATTATAGACAACCCATGTTCGGCACAAATGAGGTCAGATAATCGGCGAATCGCAAACGTCGAGCGGAAAAAATTATTAAACTTACCTTTACAGTCAAGTCTTGTGGAATTAAAAACAATATGGCAATGGACGTGTTTCTTATCGGTATGAACGGCAACAATAAAGGCGTGTTTCCCTTTTGTAAAACGCATGGCAAGTTCGTAACCGACTTCCTGTGCTTCTTGCGGCGTTATTTCATCCGGCTTAAAGCTTTGCCTTATATGATATGCAAGTATATTGTGCCGTCCTTGATTGCGTCCGGTTAGGTACTCATACTCGCGCTTTGCGAGAAGAAATTCCTCATCTGCCGTCCGTGGATTACAGCCATATCCAACGACAAGTTCACCCTTGTGTGTCTTATCGGGATTTTTAATATAATCAGTTTGCCCTGTGATAACTTGGGCTATTGTTTTATCGGGGTTCTTAACGTAGTCTGTGCGGTCAGATATGGTCTGTGCAATAGTCTTACCTTTATTAACGTGAAGCGGTTTTATCCAAGTTGCCGCCAATGAAAATCACCTCCGTTACAGAGCAGACAGCTTTTTCAAAATTACTTTTGTCTGCCCCCAAATTTCCTCATAACGGTTGCATAACTCATCAATATCGGCGGCATATATATTGCCTGTTTCGTTGGCACGTTTGGCGATTTGATTGATGTTGTTCGTTGCATTTGAAAGCAACCGAATCATTTCTTTTACGCTTTCCAGTTCAACATGAATCACACGCCCATCAATCGCCATTTTTACGATATAGGCTCTCATGTTATTCATTCCTGTTTGTGCCATACGCCGGGAAATCTGCGCACGTTCTTCTTCCGTCACACGAAATGCCAAATTAACATTTCGTGGACGCACATATTCTTTCTTTTTTGTTGAGTTATCCACAACTTTATCCACACTTTCACCACCCTTGAAAAAATTAAAGCGGCAAGGTTTTATACCTCGCCGCTTTGCTTGCTTATATATCACGTTCAGAAGATTTTTTACTTTGAATGGACGCTTGTTTGTCAGGATTGAATGAGCGTATTTCCTCTAATAAAGACGGCTTCGCCTTTGCATAAGCGACACGAGGCTCGTATTCTTCCTCGTATTCCTCAGCCGCTCCCGATTCTATTTCTTTTGCCACTTCATCACGGCTGTCCGGGTCATTCATTACGTCCAAACCACCGTTGCCGTCGATGTTCAAATCGGCGTTAAGAAGTGCAAGCCTTGCTTCCTTTTCAGCGAGTTCATTAGCTAAAGAAAACGGTTTTTCAAGCTCTTGTTTTGCCGCTTCTTGTTGCGATAAAAGCGTTTCAAGCTGTGACTTCGCCCCCTCTAAACGCTTTGGTAAATCGTTAAGCGTATTGTTGATACGAGTGATGTTACCAAATGCGTCCGTACCAAGGTCAGTCTGGTAAGTCATATTGCCACGCAGCATAAGATGAAACTGCTTTGTGAAGCTGTCAAAGCGGATAGACATTTTGAACCCCATGTATTCGCCGACTGCTTTATCCATTCGGTCGGTAACACCCTTACAGGCTTCCAGTAACGCTTTGGCGGCGGGTTCTTTTTCGGTATACTCCACTCCGTTTACTGTCATGCCTGCAAACTTTGCCGTAACAGAAACAGAGCCGCCAATACCGGTTTGAATATCCGTTGTTTTTTCGTTATGCACCGCATACAGAGCAATGTCTTTTTCAATGCCTGCTATGCGCTCTGTCACCGCTGTAATTTGTTCGGGATAACGCTTGAGTAAATCGTCCTCCAATCGATAATGTTGGCTTTGATGGTCAGCTTTGAGCATACGTAGTTTTGCCACTTCTACATCAAGGTTCATCTTCTCGGCAATGAGAGGATTACCCGCGCAAAGCGCCTTGATTTCAGCGTATGATAAGGCCGTTTCGTCCACGTCCTCACAACTCCTAACAGGGGATTTTGAGGACATAATCTGTGCAATAAACTTCTGTTTGGATTCAACGGTCTGCCACAAATAGCTATCAAATGTACCGCTTGTCGCATATCTGAAAATCTGAACTTCAGCGTTTTGGTTTCCCTGCCTGATTATACGACCGGCACGTTGTTCCAAATCCGCAGGCCGCCAAGGGCAGTCGGCATCGTGGATTGCAATTAACCGGTCTTGGACGTTGGTCCCGGCTCCCATCTTAAAGGTAGAACCAAACAATACACGCACCTTGCCTTGACGCACCTTTGCGAATAACTCTTTTTTCTTAGTTTCGGTATCAGCATCATGTATAAAAGCCAGTTCATGTTCGGGTATTCCACGTTCAATCAACTTAGCTTTTATATCATCATAAATGTTAAAACGTCCGTCTTTATTGGGCGTTGAGAAGTCGCAAAAGACGAGCTGGGTTAGCCTATCACTTTTGGTTTCTTCCCATATGCGGAATACGTTGTTTGTGCAGGCGTTGACCTTACTGCCCTCAAAGTCAGGTAGCAGTGGGTTAATAAGGCGTTGGTCAAGACCGATTTTGCGTCCGTCCGTGGTTATACGAAGCATGTTGTCAACCGTTGCGTCAACCTGTCCCGAATGGACTGCGGCGGCACGTTCCGAAAGTTCCTCAACCATTTCTTTTTGAAGTTCGGACGGCTCAACGATAATGTTTTCAAATTTTGCTTCCGGCACAGGGAGCTTTAACATATCAGCCGTTTGAATGTCAGCAACTTCCTTGAACATACACATTAATTCCGGTAAATTGTGAAATTTACTGAAACGTGTTCTTGCTCTGTATCCGGTACCTTCGGGAGCAAGTTCTATGGAGGTTTGCGTTTCACCAAAAATTGATGCCCATGAATCAAAATGAGTAAGCCCTTTTGCCGCAAGAGTATCATATTGAAGATACCTTTGCATCGTGTACATTTCCGTCATGGAGTTGGAAATTGGCGTGCCTGTGGCGAAAATGACCCCTTTATTGTCGGTAAGTTCGTCCATGAATCTACACTTCATAAATAAGTCGGAAGATTTCTGTGCTTCTGATGTGGATAATCCGGCAACGTTGCGCATCTTTGTGTAGAGGAAAAGATTTTTAAAGCCGTGCGCCTCGTCCACAAATAAACGGTCTACACCAAGCTGCTCAAAGGTAACAACATCATCCCGTTTTTTAGCATCAAGCAGTTTAGCCAGCCGCACTTCAAGTGATTTTTTTGTTTTTTCAAGCTGCTTGATTGAGAAGCGTTCACCGTTGGAGTTTTTAAGTTCTCGTATACCTTCTTCAATCTCCCAAAGCTGCTCATTTAGGTGTCGCTCCTGCCGTTCACGGGATATTGGAATTTTTTCCAGTTGAGAATGCCCGATAATCACCGCATCATAATCACCGGTTGCTATTTTTGCACAGAATTTCTTGCGGTTACGCATTTCAAAATCTTTCTTTGTAGCCACAAGGATATTTGCCGATGGGTACAATCTAAGGAACTCTCCGGCCCATTGCTCAGTAACGTGATTAATGAAAAGACGATTTTAGACGAAGTGCTAAAACCCAGTGAAAT
>CAYPQA010000233.1:0-4099 GCA_964412725.1 uncultured Eubacteriales bacterium | reverse complement strand
AAAAGAACAAGGTTTTCAAAGACCCATATAGATGGATTGGCTCTACGGTAAGCACTATACTCGAACGCAAGGAATACTTGGGGCATACGGTCAATTTCAAGACCTACAAGAAGTCTTATCGTGATAAGCAGAGCTTGAAAAATCCTGTTGAAAAGCAGGTAGTTTTCGAGAATACGCACGAAGCTATCATAGACCAAGAAACATGGAATACCGTCCAACGTTTACGGCAGACCAAACGCCGCCCACCGAGCTTGGGCGCACCGAATCGGCTGACAGGGCTATTATTCTGCGGTGATTGTGGTGCAAAACTATATAACAACCGAAGTGCCAACCGTGGCAAGCCACAGGACAGCTATTGTTGTTCTACTTACAACAAGCATACATCAGACTGTACCGTCCATTTTATCCGCACCGATGTACTGGAAAATCTCATTTTAGATGCTCTGCGTTCGTTGAGCGGCAAGGTCAAAGAGAATGAAGACGAGTTTATACGGTTATTACAGGAAACAAGCCAGTCACAGCAGAAAGAAACGCTTAAAATCAGTAAGAAACGGCTTGCAGACAATGAAAAACGCATAGTAGAGCTGAATGGCATAATCCGCAAGCTGTATGAGGATTATCTATCTGAAACGCTTACAAAGAAACGGTTTGAGCTTCTGACTGGCGATTACGAAGCCGAGCAGGAAGCATTGGAGCAACAAAACGCAGATCTGCAAGCCGAGCTTAACAGGCTTTCGGAGCAGGAGCGTAATGTAGACAGCTTCCTTGAGCTGGTTAAGCGGTACACCGATTTTACCGAGCTGACGACACCCATGCTCAATGAGTTTGTGGAGAAAATCGTCATCTACGAGAAAGAGAAGCATTATCGGCAGCCGACCACACAAAGGATTGATATTTGCTTAAACTTTATCGGTGTAGTTGAGTGTTCGGAAATCGAAGCGGAGATAGACAAACGGAACACCGCGCCTATCAAGAAGCGAGTAGCGAAAAACACCTATTTCAAACCGCTTGGTGAGTATTTGGAACAGCAAAATGCACCGTTATTGAAGCTGACCTACACAGAGATTGAGCGTATTATCGGACGCAAGCTATGTCCGTCTGCTTACAAGCATAGGAGTTACTGGTATCCAAGGTACAGTAGCCCTACGGCGAATGTGATATTCAATGCAGGGTATGACATTGACAGAGTGGATATGGAGGAATTTGCGGTTTGGCTGAAGAAGCCGGTTGAGGTGTGTGAGAGTGCTATGCTCGATGAAGCGGTGTGAGTGGGAATGGCACCACCAAACGGCTCTGATGGGCCGTTTGGTGGTGTGAAAAAATATATAGGAGTAATGATTATGAAAAGAGATGCTCTTGATTTGCCGGATAGTCTATATGATTTTGCTCAAATCCCTAATTATCCTAAGGTTATAGAACAGTTAAGTTTTATAGCTGAAGCAGAAGATTGGTCTTATCATGGTACTTCATGCGCCGCAACAAGTAGCTTTCCTATTTTGGAAAACTATATTAGTAACACATATCGGAGATTGGCAACAGAGAAAAAAGTTGCTTTTTCAAGCGACAATAAATATGCATGTTTCGATACAGGTTTGATTACTCGTACACAGAAAGAGCCGATTTTCATGATGTTTTCAGAAAACTCTAATCCGAGTGTTGATTGTTATTGGCATTACAACAAGTTTTTCCGAAGAGGAGAACGTGATGTAAGCAAGTTCACAAAACTTCCAGATATGGCTTTTTATTGGGACGACCCATCTAAACTAATTTACGATACTCGTAAAGAGTTAGTAGTAAACATTGAGCATATCATTACGGATAATAAAGCAAGGTTTCCAGCTCCATATGATACTATGCCGGACTATAATTTACAGATGTATATTGATGGCTGCATTAAAGCTGCAAAAGAAAAAATCAAAAGAAACTATAAGATTGCCGTGCCTCAATATTTTTTAACATCATCAACCATCCAACTTCTTATCCCCTTGTGCATAAGCGCCCCTGACACAGCCGACTTGGCTTTAGTTGTCGAAGATTATGGAACAATGTATCGTGCTTCAACATGCTTGACATTAGACATGGCAATAAACAACGCTCGCTTATTAGCGCGACCAGATAGAGATTGGTTGAATCCATAAACTACTATATTGCTTTTAAAGTTACTGCATCCAACTTTGTTCCATACTCGGTTTAGATGTGAAAACAATAATAGGAGGGGCATAATGGCCAAGAACATTGACGCAAAACTACAAAATATTCAAGGTGTCTTTTCTAACTCTAACGATTCCATTTTAGGCAGAAATGGCATTTTTATCATTCCAGAATACCAAAGAGCTTACAACTGGAAATATGATATACAGTGCGATAAGCTGTGGCAAGATATTGAATCATTCATGGAAAATGAAAAGAATGATTCCTACTTTTTCGGCTCGATTATTATAAATAAAGATAGTGATCAAATAATTGTTATTTATGGACAGCAACGTCTAACCACATTCATGCTATTACTAAAAGCCTTACTTATTAGAATAAGCGACATTCTCCCCACGCTACCCAATGATGAAGATTCCGAGATTATAAAAGAAGCACTCAAAAATCGACAAAAAGAAATTATAAACTGCCTTTATTCCATTGATGAAGACGATGTTTCTTTGGTGATAAAAGGTAGTAAAAAACTCTCTGAATTGCCGATAAAATATGTCAACAAGTCTATCAATGAAGAATATCCCGAAGAGTTAAGATTTGTTCTTCAAGGGCAGTCTTTTGATGAAATAGAAAGCAAGGTTGTAAAACTAAGGTATAAGCAAAAAGACAATAAGTACACCAATTTTTTCAGAAACTTTAAGTTCTTCTTGCAGAAACTTGAAGCATTTGGAGAGGGACAGATAAACGTGATTGCCAAAGCTCTGCTCAAAGAGTGTCAAGTGATTGTCGTGGTTTCATACCAAACTGATGAAGCCATAGAAATATTCAACTCGCTAAATTCAACTGGTATGCCGCTTGCGGATGCAGATATTCTTTCGGCCAAATTGTATAGCAATTATGAAGTGGATAAGACCGGATTTAACAGTAGTTGGAGTGAAATAATAAAAAGCACAAATAGCTTGGGCGCACAAAGAATTTCCACTATTGATGACATTCTAAATCAATATATGTACATTCTTAGAGCAAAGTATGGAGAAAAAGATACGACCCTGCCCGGTGTTCGCAGATACTTCACAGATATTAGAAAAGAATTGCTAAAAACACCAGCGGTGTTCCTATCCGACATGGAGAAAATTATTGGCATTTGGCAAGACGCAGGGAGTTCCTCGGAGCTTGTGGCTTTAAAACAGATTCTTTTCAAGCATAACAGTAACTTTAAGTTCTTTTATGCTACATATATGTACTTTAATGCGAATATGCCTAACGCTCAAAAACAGGAGTTTGCCGAGGCGTTATTAAAGCTCTTTTCCATTTTAGCTATTGCAGAGTACGGCTACTCATCGAGCAAGTTCAAAATATTTCTAATATCTCTTAATATGGATATAGGAGCTGGTGCTTCTACCGACGAAATTGTCAAAAGAGTTAAAGACCATATACAGAAAGAGTTCAACAGAGATGACCTGTATAACACCCTCATCAATACAGATGCTGATAATGCCACGATATACTTGAATGAGTATCTGTTTGCAAGGGAAACAGGCAGAGTTGTCAGTTTTGACATAACAAACATTGAAATTGAGCACATTATGCCAGCAAGCGGTCGGAATCTCTCTGCTGTTCGGGCAAACGCTGGTATGAACGAAGATGAGTTTAACTTATATGCGAATAAGCTCGGCAATAAAATTTTGCTTGAACAGCAAATCAACGGCTCTATTTCAAACGATTGGTTCCAAGTAAAAAAACAAACGTCCGTTAAGGATAGGCTTGGCTATAAGGACTCTATTTTCCCTATTGCCCAAAGCCTAATATCTTACCCTAAAGACAAGTGGGAAAAAGCCGATATTGATACGGCTACTCAAAAAGCCGCACAGAGAATTGTGGATTATATCTTTGGTTAAATCATTATATCCCTATCAATGTAAAGTCACGACTAAACTCGTGGCTTTATTTTTTT
>CAYPQA010000232.1:0-4107 GCA_964412725.1 uncultured Eubacteriales bacterium | reverse complement strand
CATAAATTTTGAAAACGCTGCAAAAATTCCAGTCAAGATTGTTAAAATCAAACCCGCGAGCAGAACGCAGAGCCAAGCCCTTTCTCCGCCGTATCGTACAGCCTTAGCCGGCAATGTGAGAATACCTGTGCCAAATATGTCCAACATAATAAGCATTTGGAGCTGTCTTTTTGAGATGAGCTTATTGTCCATCTTTTTCACCTCTCATACGAATTCTTTGGTTTGGATTTGAAAATATCGGACGCTTTTTTAACGTTATAGACGGCATACGGAATACGCTGTCCTTGAGGTCATTATAATTATTAAGCTCGCTTGAAACAAAAGGATAAAGGTAAGGAATGCCAAAGCTTTCCATAGCGGCCAAATGAACAAGTATGATAAGGAATGAAAACCAGAATCCGAGAAGTCCGAAGAAAGCGGACATAAGGGTTACGAAGTATTTGCTGAGCCTAAAGCCCGAAACAAGCGATACATTAGGAATTGCAAAGCCCGCAATGCCGGTTAAGGCTATGATAACAACCGTTATAGGGCTTACCAAACCCGCCTCAACAGCGGCCTGTCCAACGATAAGGCCGCCTACTATGCCTATGGTTCCGCTTACTGCAGATGGCAGGCGAACACCAGCCTCTCTCAAAAGCTCAAAAGCCAAGTCCATGAGTATGATTTCTATGAAAGCGGGTAGAGGTACACTTTGACGCGCCTGCGCCATTTTAAGTATAAGGCCGTCCGGTAACATTTCGGGGTTATAGAGGGTTATTGCAAGATAAATACCCGGTAATGTAAGAGATATTACAGCCGAAACAAAACGAATCATTCTTATAAAGGACATAATCTCAAAGCGTTGGTAATAGTCCTCTGGTGATTGAAAAAAGGTGTTAAGCGTACAAGGCAGGATAATAACGAACGGGGAATTGTCTACGACAAGCACAATGCGCCCCTCCAATATGGCCGATGCCGCTTTGTCCGGTCGTTCGGTCATTTGCATTTGGGGAAACGGGGAAAGACGTTTGTCCTCAATAAGCTGTTCTAGGTGACCCGATTCTGAGATTGCGTCAATATCCAGTTCGGCAAGACGGTTCTCTACATTTTCCAGAATATCCTTACGCACAACGTCGTCCATATACATAAGGGCCACATTTGTCTTACTGCGCTGTCCTAAAACACTTTGCTTGACCTTGAGATTTTTATCCTTGATACGCCTTCTTATAAGCATCGTGTTTATACGAAATACCTCTGAAAAGGCCTCCTTTGAACCCTGCACAACGATTTCTGTATCCGCGGACGGGACACCCCTTGACGGCCAGCCCTTTGACGATATGATAATAGCTTTAGGAAAGCCATCAAACATCAATATCGTATCACCACCCATAACGGCATCGGTGATTTTATTAATGTCTTCTTCTTCCTTTATATCCGCAACGGTAACTCCCGCATCCTGTATCGGGTCAAACAAAGCACCCTTAACCGTGACAATATCTCCGTTGCTGTCATAAAGCCTGGCCACAATACGGTTTATAACGCTCTGCTCTATCAAATCACGGTTTACGAGCATATCGAAATACCCGACATAGGCTGTTATTTTACCAAACTTGTCTATAACAAACCGTTTTGAGGTATAGTCTCCGCAGTCCTTAAAACACCCCTCTATGCTTTCTATATTCTTGCTCAATTCCTTAAACATTGCTTACCTCCTTGCAAACAAATATGCTATATATATGAGGCAATATAATTTCCAAATATCTTGGAGTGAATGGAAACTTGCAGAGTCAAGTTTCCTGTCCGGGGTCCCCGCCGACAAGTTGGTGGTGTGGGTTTAGGAACGAACAAGAGATTTTTAGAAATTATTGCTGATTATATAGTTTGTACAAGGAGGCTGTTTTATTCTAAAACTATTTCAAAACTTTATGCTGTCCTTAATTGCATCATACCAGTCTTGGGCTTTGTCATACTCTATGATTGGAAAAACCGTACCATGCTTTAGGCTTAGAATCTCTCTGCATACAGATTCCATAATTTTTCCTTCAAGTCCTGTTTGGTTGCCCTTTTCAAAGAGGTTAATTTTTTCCTCTTTGCTCAATGTTGCAGGCATATAGATTATTGGGGAAATTAACCCCATAACGAAAGGAGTGCTGATTTTATCGCAGACATAAACATTACCATTATCAAAAATTGCATTTTTCAGCTTTATCCTTAGCCTTACAAGAGAAACAAGGCTGTAAATGAGCAAGGATGTTATGCCAAAAAGCCATATATGCGCACTTATAAACTCCCAGATTTGAAGCGAGTTTACACTCGATCCGATAGTTGGTACAGGCAACGACGTACTGAATGTTTCGTCCAGTAAAGCTATGCTGGTTTAAATTTTCGGGATTTCAGAATAGATTATATTAGGCGCAACCGATGTGGGATTAACAGGCAATAAATGACATTTCATCTTCATGATAGATACCATTCTTTAGAAATTGCATATAAACGGCTACGTCATTTCTTAAAATAAAATTTCGTATCCATGTACCAAATCCAAAATGATATAAGGCAAGATTCTCTTCAGGAGTAAGCATAAATTCAAATTTTGCTTTATCATCAAAGAACGTTTCAATTATCAGAATATTTCTTTTTATAGAATTTTCTAAAGCTCTATCCATGTTTACTCATCACCTTCCTAAACTTTAGACTATTTTGGGCTAAAAATTAATAGCTTATTTTCGGATATACTATATTGGTGTTGAGGTGTATTTTAATGTATAAGAGGATTAAAGATTTACGTAACGATAGCGACTTGTCACAAGTTGTAATTGCAGAAAAGCTATGCTGTAGTCAGCGGGTTTATAGTCATTATGAGCGCGGTGATCTTGATATCCCAACGTCAATATTAATAAGGCTTGCCGATTTGCATAATACCTCTATAGACTACCTATTGGGTAGAACTGATGTGAAAGAACCTCTTCCGAAATCGAAAAAAGTGCTGTAGTAAAATGGAAATTTTACTACAGCACTTTTTTCGATTTATTATGCCCACAAGCAGGAAGTTAGGAGACCATGAGTGTAATAAATAAACGCCTATCATCGTTGCGTACTCAACCAAGTCTAACCAAAACAAACCAATATAGCTGTATCAGTATTAAAACACCGCTTACAAACAAACTGCTGCTTAAAAACTTAATCAATTTCAACTTCTTTAACTACTGATGTTGTTTTTGCAATTTTTAAGCGCTCTCTTGTCGAAGCCTGTAAAAGCTTGTATACCGTTGCGGCAATGGGTACTCCTAGAACCATGCCGACAATTCCACCAAGTCCTCCGCCAATTACCACGGATACAAGAACCCATATACCCGGCAGTCCAATAGACGTGCCTACAACCCTTGGATAAATGAGATTGTTTTCAAGCTGTTGGAGAATTACGATGTAAACTAAAAACCAGACTGCTTTAATCGGGCTGACCATAAGGATTAAAAATGCTCCTACGCTTGCGCCGATGTATGCGCCAAGCATAGGTATCAAGGCCGTAGCACCGATAAACACTCCGACTGTTGCGGAATAAGGAAATCCCAATATCCACATACTAAGCCCGCATAATGTACCCAAGATGACGGCTTCGGTACATTGCCCGGTTATATAGTTTGAAAAAGACTCGTTTGCAACAGCAAGGACACGGTTTAATTTCGCAGCGTGTTCCTTTTTCATAAATGCTTGCTGAACTCTTCCAAGCTGGGCAATCAGTCTTTCCTTTCCCACAAGAAGATAAACAGCAAATGCAAAGGATACAAACAAGTCAAACAAACCCGAGGTAAAAATAGAAATCATATTTATAGAGGAACTAAAAATCCCGCTTATCCCCTTAGTTGTATACTCTGCAATTTTCTTCGCAATACTCTCCCAATTAATATTGATTTGGCCTATATTTTCGGCTATGACTGGAAGTTGTTCACGATTGTTTTCAATCCAGAGGTTAATATTGTTAATAAGTTTCGGAAAACCTGCTGAGATAGAAGCGAATGTCTGGGCTATTTGAGGTATAACGATGTTTAAAACTATAAATGTAACAAAAAGTATTATCATAATTGATAATACTAAGCTCACGGAGCGCCTTGAATGGTTGATTAAATT
>CAYPQA010000231.1:0-4125 GCA_964412725.1 uncultured Eubacteriales bacterium | reverse complement strand
TAAATTTATTATAAAAATTTCCAAAAATGTAAATTTAATGAATAAAGAAAAACACCTCCGTCAATAATATGATCGGAGGTGTTTTTAATGAAAAACAAAAAGAAAGGGTACTATGTGGCCTTGTACGGTAGTCTCGGCACCGTTATGGCCATTGCGGCGGTTGTGTCCTACACAAACCTAAACAAAGTTGAACAAGCCCCGCAACAGTCCCAAACGGCACAAGCCAATCAATCCGCAGTAGAATATCCTTGGCTTGAGGCTGTGGGCAAGGACAGCTATCCAAGCTATCTTGCGCCCAACGTAGAGAACAAGGTTCAAGACGAGGTCTATACCTATGACACCGGCGAAGAAGGGAATGACCAGCAAGCGTCTGAGAATTCTTCTCAAAACGCTCCCCAAACCCTTACAAATGATGCCCAAAGCTTGACCAAGGATGAACCAAGAGATGTTATCGTTATTGAAGTTGTTGAAACCGTACAACCCAATACCGAAACAGCAGGTGAAAAAGCCTTAGTTGTTGAAGAAGTTGTGGCGGACCCTGTTTTTGCGGGCTTTAGTGAAGATGAAGTTATGTCGTGGCCTGTTCTTGGCGAGATCGTAATGGACTATTCATCTGAAAAAATGATTTACGACAAAACCCTTGAGCAATTCAGGAGAAACGATAGCATTGCCATAAGTTCCGACGTTGGCTCACAGGTTAAAGCAAGCGCCGAAGGTATAGTTCGCTCTGTTGAGAAATCAAGGGAAGATGGCGTAACTGTAGTAATTGACAATGGTAACGGCTGGAGCACTACATACAGCCAATTGCAAGACGGGGTTCTTGTCACCGAGGGTGACTATGTGAAACCCGGTCAAGTAATCGGCGGTGTGGGTGAACCATCTATCTACAGTGTTTTACTCGGAAGCCATTTGGACTTCAAGGTTACAAAGGACGGCAACGCAGTAGACCCTAAAGAATTATTGGAATGAGGTGAAACTGTGAGCTTAGCAGACAAGGTTATTGAGGAATACACAAAGGCTGCTTCAAAAAAGTCTAACACAGATCCAAACGGAAGTTATACCGGCGTTCCAAAAGATAAGGATGAAAGACCCGTCCAGGATGCTGACGATCTATAAGGTAATATAGTTTTCAAATCGTTCTTTAGAATTTATAACTTCTTCAATTCGAGTAATAAGCGCACTTGGTGTCCAAGTGCGCTTTTTGCTGTAGAACTGGCGGCATATGCTTATAAACTTTTCAGGGAACTTAAGGAAGTTTATCAAGATTTCCTTTTCTGTTTCCCCAAAGTTATTGTGCTTGCCGTAGGCCTCCAGAACCTCGCTTAGACACGCAGGATTTTGTGCATGCTTTATATGTCTTTGGATAAGGCTTGAAACGTCCGAAACTTGCTCACTTATCTTTGAATCTGAAAATTTTGTCAGGAAAATATCGCTGCCCATAAGTATGTTTTCTTCCTTGAGCCGCCCATGTGAAACTGTATATAGGCGGTTTGCTTTCTCAAATATGTTATCTTTGTTTTGGGTGAAAAATTCCAAGCTTTGTTTTGTAAGCTGATAAAAATAGTTGAAATTTTTCAGAAACAAAACATCAAAATCCGATAAACGTTTTTGGTTGTTTATGTTTCGCTTTACAACATTGAGCCAAGACGCTGTGTTCAAAAATTCGTCACTGAATGATAGTGTTTGCGGAAACGAAAATGTAACATTTTCTGCGGCCTTATGGAATAGAGACACCTGTTCTATAATTTTAAGAAATTCGTTTTTGTCGGATAGGTCAGCCTCCCTTAAGTCTAAAAACGGCGTACATATATAGACCTCATCTTGAAACACAACATAAGGTTCGCCCGTTTCGCTTAAGACAAAGTTATCGACATATGGAAAATTATTTCGCAGCAAATGTTCCTTTAAACTATGTTGGAAAGCAACGCTTTCGGCATTATCAAAGCTTTTTTTTATAACATACAGCCCCGTTTGAGTGTTACATATGTAGTATGCTTTTTGGCGGCTGATTTTTTTGGGGCTAAGTCGGAAACCTCGCAAAACAGCCGCATTTAATTCTTCCATTAGTAAGCGCCTCCTTCTGTTGCTTAGATTCTTATGGGCATAAGCCAGTATCCATGGATACCGTTTTTGGGCATGCAGTCCTCGCAGCACTTGAATTGTACAAATCCCATCGAAGATGCTACATCAACCTCGTTTTCTTCATAGATATCGGGGACTGCCAACAAGAAATGCTCGTTGCCCGGTTCGAGGCATTGGCCGAGTACAATATGGTTATATTTCTCGTGCTTATCGGATACAAAAACCATGTCTGCTTTTACTACAGACTCAAATGAATATAACTCGTCTAAACTTATCCTTGCCCATTTTATTTCTTTCATCTGCCTAACAAAAGGACGCATAGGCGGATTAAGCTTTATTTTATTCTTTAGAATTAAGCTAATATCAACAGCTTTAGTCTTTATAGGTTCCGGATTCACAGACGGTATCGGGACAGGTACAACCTGCGGAAAGGGCTCAGTTGGAGTTTGGGGAACAACTTCTGGTTCGGGTTCAATCGGGATTACAGGTGTAACCTGTGGCTCCGGTTCAGGCGTAGGTTCAGGCGTAGGCTCAGGCTCGACAGGAACTTCCGGTGTAACCTCTGGTTCTTTTTCAGGCATAGGCTCAGGCTCAACAGGAACCTCTGGTGCAACTTGCGGTTCCTGAATAGGCATAGGTTTAGGCTCGACAGGAACTTCCGGTTCAGACTGCGGCTCCGGCTTGGGTTCTTCCAATGGTATGGGTATTGGCACCGCATTTGGCAAAATTTCTTCAGCCAGTAGTTCAGGTTTGGGTTCAATATTTATTTCAAACACGTAATCCTGCTTTTTGATATCCCTGAACATATTCTTCCACATACGCGGATTATCGTCCCTGTATCCGACCAAGGGTGAAATGGTTTCCGTACCCTTGTCCTTGGCGATAACCGCGATAATAGAAAACGAGCGTACATCAAAGCTACAATCCTGCGTTGAAAACTCCCATTTTATAGAGGCCTTACCGCAATCGTCTACATCAAGCGTCGCTTCAACCGGAAAACCCATAGAATATCCCTGCTCGACACCTATGATATATGCCTTATAATATTCCTTGGGTTTAAGATTTTGAACCTGCAAACTAAGCTTTCCGTTTTTCCCGTTAAATTCCAGCACACAATGCCCGAAAGGTGCTTTTTTATTATAGCCGTACCCTTTGTTGTCCTCTTGCATAGTCAGAAAAAATCTCTCATATTTACCGGACATAATAACCTCCTCACACGATAATTCTATAACATCCGATAAAAGTATATGTCCGATTTGAGGTTAATATTACATGCGAAACCTCTAAAAACCCCGATTTGGCTTTTTTGAACACTAACGTTAAAAAGACAGGGGTTATTAGAGGTGACACTTATAAAAGGCTCGACAGCTTAATAAAATCGTTCAATTCCAACGTTTCACCTCTTACATTTTCATTAAAGCCGCAAGAGCTCAAAAGTTCTCTTAACTCATCCTTTGGTTTTTCCGGCAAAAGAACGCAAAGCGCGTTAAGTAAAGTCTTGCGTCTGTTTGAAAAAACTGCACGTATAAGCGGAAAAAGTTTTTCAGGAGGCTTCGGTAAGTTAATGTGCGGTACCAGCTTCACAACGGCTGAATCAACGCCAGGGCGAGGTACAAAACAATTTATGGGCACATTTGCCACAAGCGAAACCTCCGAATAATGCTTTATGGCAAGCGTCAACGCGCTGTAGTCGGATGTGGCGGGCTTGGATGCCATTCTTTGCGCAACCTCTTTCTGAACCATAAAAACCATTAATTCAATACGCTGAACATCAAGCTCTAAAAGCTTCATAATAACGGCTGTTGATATATAGTAAGGCAGATTTGCAACAACCTTGATACGATAGTCTTTGGCTTCATCTATAAGCGCTGAAAAGTCTATGTTCATAACGTCCTCGTTTATGAGTGTTACATTCTCACAGTCGCAAAGTTCGGTTTCCAAAATAGGTATGAGCGTCTTGTCAATCTCAATCGCAATAACGCGTCCAGCCTCCTGGGATAGTAATGAGGTCAATGTGCCCAAACCCGGGCCAATCTCAATAAC
>CAYPQA010000230.1:0-4169 GCA_964412725.1 uncultured Eubacteriales bacterium | reverse complement strand
GCCAAAAAATTTTTGGAAATCAGCCTGACGATTTTCTGAGTTGTATATGTAGGACTGAAATAAACAATATTGTAATTCATAAAATTCCTCCTGATAACGTTCAATGTTAATAGTACAATTATACAGATTTTTTATTGAGTTATCAAATCATTCTGACTATTGACAAATAAAATTTTAACTGTATAATCATACTAATCATGTATGAATTACATAATTTATTTGGAGGTATGAAATGAATAAAAATCGTGAATATAAGTTTGAAACCCTACAGCTTCATGTGGGTCAGGAAAGCTCAGACTCTGCAACAGGTGCAAGGGCTGTGCCAATTTATGCAACAACATCATATGTTTTCCAGGATTGCGCACAGGCGACAGGTAGATTCGGACTTACGGAACCAGGCAACATCTATACGCGCCTTATGAACCCCACTTCAGATGTGTTTGAACAAAGAATTGCGACCCTAGAGGGCGGCATAGGAGCATTGGCAACCTCATCGGGAGCCGCCGCTATAAGTTACGCAATCCAAAATATAACCGTAGCAGGTGACCATATAGTTTCGGCCAAGACTGTTTACGGCGGCACATATAACCTTTTCTTAAATACATTCAAGGACTTCGGCATTGAAACAACATTTGTTGATGGTAGCGAACCCACAAACTTTGAGAAAGCTATTAAACCAAATACAAAGGCCATCTTTATTGAAACCCTCGGTAACCCTAATTCCACAATTATAGACATAAAGGCAGTTGCAGACATAGCCCACAGAAACGGTATCCCGCTTATTGTTGATAACACCTTTGCAACACCATACCTTATACGCCCAATAGAACACGGTGCGGATATTGTTGTGCATAGTGCCACAAAGTTCATAGGCGGTCATGGAACGGTAATCGGAGGAGTAATTGTTGACAGCGGTAAATTCGACTGGACTCAAAACGACAAGTTCCCTGGACTTACAAAGCCCAATCCTAATTATCATGGCGTTGTCTTTACAGACGCGGTTGGAAACCTCGCATATATCATAAAAATCCGTACAACGCTTATGCGTGATACAGGAGCAACCGTAAGCCCGTTTCACTCGTTTTTGTTTCTGCAAGGACTTGAAACCCTTTCCTTGCGTATTGAAAGACATGTGTACAACGCGCTTAAGGTTGTCGATTATTTAAGCCGCAACCCGCTTGTGGAAAAAGTTAATCACCCATCGCTTGTCGACCATCCCGACAATAAGCTTTATAAGGAATATTTCAAAAACGGCGCAGGCTCTATCTTCACCTTTGAAATCAAAGGGAACGCCGAAACGGCAATGAAGTTTATTGACAGCTTGGAGATATTCTCGCTCCTTGCGAACGTTGCAGATGTGAAAAGCCTCGTAATCCACCCCGCATCCACAACCCATTCGCAGATGAACGAAGCTGAGCTTGCAGAATGCGGCATAAAGCCAAACACCATCCGCCTTTCAATAGGTACGGAACATATTGAAGACATCATATATGATCTCGAACAAGCATTCGCAAGCATCAGTATCTAATGAACAAACACATATTTCAGATAACGCCTTGCCTCTTCGCCAAGTATACGAACCTTTGAAGCACTTGCGGGCTCTCTATCCTCGTATAAATACCGCGGGTAAAAACGTGTAATATGCAGGGGTATATTTTTATCAACAGAGGCCAAAAAGTGCGCTATCTCCGATATTTCCGAAACGCTGTCATTTTCATTTGGCACAATAAGAGTTGTAACCTCCAAATGGCAATGCTTTGCGCACAATTCTATTGAGGCCTTTACAGCCTCCAAGTCACCGGCTATGTTATCGTAAAAGGACTTTGTAAAGCCCTTCAAATCAATATTCATAGCGTCAATATATGGGAGCAATTCAAAAAGGGGCTGCGCAGCAGCCCCTCCGTTTGTAACCACAACATTTTTAAGTCCGTTCTCATGCGCAAGCTTACTGCAATCAAGCACATATTCATAGCCGATAAGCGGTTCGTTATAGGTATAAGCTATGCCTATGTTGCCTTCCGACTTCAATTTCAAGGCTTTTGTAACAAGCTGTTCAGGTGAGACATAAACCGTATCACAATCTGAACACATAGATATGCTATTATTTTGACAAAACGGGCATCTAAAATTACATCCATAACTACCAACAGACAAAATCATACTGCCCGGATAAAACCTTGCAAGCGGCTTTTTCTCAATGGGGTCTAAGGCAATGGATGAAACCTTGCCATAATTTTCGGCAATAATGCGACCGTCTTTATTAACGCGTGCATGACAAAAACCTCTCTCGCCTTCACCAAGCACACAATGCCTGAAACAAATTGGACAAGTCGTCATACGTGCCGCACCACCTCAAAACGTTCTATAGAATAGTCTTCACTTTCATCAATCCCACCCTTGGCAAGAGCAATGCTTAGCTGTTCGCTCACAGTATTCACGCCGTCAAGATTAGGCAACAATAAACCGCGCCTATGACCTTTCGAGACGATAACTCCATATTTCTGCACATCCAACATACCAACATCATCTACAGGTTCGGACGGTGATAGAACATCCACGCTTATACTAAGCCTGTCATACTCTGCGGGTTCAACAGGGGAGAAACGCGGGTCTTGTGTAGCCGCGCTTATCGCGTTAATTATAACTTCCTCTGCAATGCAAGATGTTGTGGGAACGATAGTACCTATACACCCTCTCAGCATGCCATCCTTTTTTAAAGAAACAAAAACGCCCGCCTTTTCGTGATACAACATATCGCTTAAGCAATCCGGTATTTCAGGCGGTTCTCCATTAAGTAAAAAATAACCTATAGCATATTCTGCCAACACAACATATTCGTCCCTGAATTCGGGAATAAATGACGCAACACCGTAACCAATTCCAAAAGGCGCCTCATAGGACAGCATACTTTGAGTAAGAGCCATACCATCCAAAGCTCCTGCCATAATAACAAATGAACGCAAACCACATTCAGCAGCCTTTTCGCTAAACTCCGGATCAAAATCAAGGAACTGCTTTAAATTACCATAAGAAACAACGTCTGTAACCTGCTCGTCAAACATAGCACCCTCAGGTGCATAGCCATAAGGGCCTTCTTCGCTAAGCTTATGTGACAAATCGCCGCTTGCAATAATAACAACCCTTTTCCCAGAATTTTTTGCAACCTCTGCAATACACTGCCCAAGCTTATAATGCTCAGTCAGCGGCAGACCAGAAAGCCCCATACGCACAAGCTTATAGCCCCCATAAATACGATTTATGAAATAAAAAGGAACCATCGTGCCATGGTCAAGGAATGGAGAACGTTCTCCTATAGTTCCGGCCGGCAAACCATACTTGTCCGCTTGCGCAGAAAGCTTAGCTACGAAATCCTCATCATATTCAGCCGTAAAACGCACATTTGTGATACCAAAATCATCAAAGCCTCCATGTGCAAAACGCCCCGGAGAAATGTGGAAATAATCCTCGTACATAACGGCATGTGGCGACGTTAGCACAATTACATCCGGCTTTAAATCCGCTATTTTATGTGCTGCCTCATCACAAGCTTCAACGGTTTTTGCGGCCATTTGTTCCCTACCGCACCCAACCTCAGGTATTATAACGGGTGGGTGCGGCATAATAAATGCTCCAACTATTGCCATAAATTAACAGCTCCTTTGTATATTTAGCTTATACTTCCCTCTTATGCCCTTTCCAATTCCTTTTTGAGCATTTTGAGAGCCTTTTTTTCAATTCGTGAAACATAACTTCTGCTTATATTAAGCTTTGTAGCAACTTCCCTTTGGGTCATCTCGTTATTAAATCCAAGCCCATAGCGCATCTGGATAACAAGCTTTTCACGACCGCTCAAAAGGCTGTCAACAATAGCTTTCAAAGTCCTGACCTGCATATCAAGTTCAACTTCTTCATCAACACCGGCGCCTTCGTCCGGTAATTTATCAACAAGTCTAACTTCATTCCCCTCAAAATCTGTACCAATCACATCATACAATGACACATCCTGCTGATGCTTTTTCATAACCCTTATATTCATAAGAAGTTCATTATCTATTCTTATGTAAAGGTAACATTTTTAAGCGACCTAACCTTTTAACTTGACAGTTAAAAGTTTTCAAAAAAATATAGCCCAACCGCAAAAAATGTACTATCCTTGATTTACGAGAGCA
>CAYPQA010000229.1:0-4200 GCA_964412725.1 uncultured Eubacteriales bacterium | reverse complement strand
AAGGCTTATTTTCTGCATGATGGATATTTATGGATTTAAAGTCAATATGCTATAAGATATGCGGAGATGACGGGTTTATGTTCAACATCAACTCGGCGCAGAACTTGAAGTCAGACGAAAGGACACCGTATGCGAAAGCGTATCTGATACCGTTTAACGAATGATAGCGTAGGAGAATAGGCTATGAACACTAATGCAATAACCGCTCTCCGCATGGAGCGCCAGCACCTCACCCATAAGGCGAACGAACGGGAATATCTTGCGCTCTACCGCGACTCGCAGCCGGGGCAGAATGTGTACTGGAACGGCTTTGGTGACCCGCCAAGCCTGACCTACCGCGCTGATTTTAATGATATTGAGTATAACCGCGAACGGCAGAGAACACATAAGTTAATCAAAGGTCGCTTCGCGGGCGGCAACCTTGGTTGGATTATACCGGAAGATTTGGAGTTGTTCGCCGCCGCTTTTGCAAAGCCGCTGGACAAGCCTACATCGCGCCATATTGCCTTGCTCGAACTAATTGAGCGTGAGCCATTGACGATTCAGCAAATGAAAGAGGAAACGGGTATGCTCGTCAAAGAAATAACACCCATTCTTCACCGGCTTCAGGAAGCGTTTTTGGTTTACGAGGACCAATACGACGGCGAATGGGACAGGGGTTGGCACAGATTTTCGGATATGTTCCCCGATGCCCGCCTAACGAAATACTCACGGCACGATGCGTTAAATATTCTTCTACGGCGGTTCGCGTACCGTCATGTTTGGTTTGACATTAAGATGGCAAAGTCATTTTACAAACTGCCGGAAAAGGACATTAAAGCGGCGGTCGCCAATTTGATCGTGGAAGCTGTTTTTATCGAAGCAGAGGACGGTTATCTTCTGCGTGAGGACTTCGAGTTATTAAAGTCATATACCGTCAGCCCGCCGAAATCCGTATACGCCATGCACCGCAACGATTTCCTTGTAAAGTCAAACGAGCATTGGCTGAAAGAAAAGTATACGCACTCGTACCCCGACACGCTGTACTATATGCTGATTGACGGCGAGTTTCGCGGCACAGTGGTTGGCAAGTTTCGCTACACACCGGAGGTGGAGGATATTTTGCTTGACTTACCGAACGATGAAGCTGCCGCTCGCAAAGACGAGATACTGCAAGCGGTTCATATGTTGTGCGGGGCAAATAATCCGATAAAAAGGTACTGTGGGGAGGAATTGTAATGAGAACCATATTTCATGCTTGTGTAACCAATAGCTTAGAAGCTGTGGAGTTTTACCGCAAGACTTTCAATGCTGAGATAGCGTGTTGTTATGTGGACGCCACGGGTACATTTGTTCAATACTCTGAGCTGACACTGAATGGCAAGCTGTTTTTATCGGTACAGGATATTTTAGATACGGAACAATTGGAGGCGAAACAGGGCAATACCATGTACTATTGGCTTACTTTTGACGACGAAAAAGCATTGCTTGAAGCATATGAAGTTCTGAAAGAAGGCGCGGAAGTCCGTGGAGCGCCGGAACCATGTGAATGGTGCAAGCTAATAACCGATTTGACCGATAAATTCGGTATACGCTGGCTTTTGAACGTATTTTAAGACTCAAATATTACGGAGGTTTTTCTATGAACTCAAACATTTTTGCAAAGGCCAACCAAATCATCAAGACTTGCGACGCGGTATATCTCGGCGTTATTGATGAAAACGCCTCCCCGTCAGTTTCAACGGTGTCTGTGATTAACCCGGAAAATATTTTGATAGCGTATTTTTCTACGAACATTGGCAGCAACAAAGAAAAACGCCTGTCGAAAGACAACCGGGCAAGCGTGTGTTACCGCGAAGGCGGCAACAACATCACCCTTGTTGGCGAAATAGAAATCAAAACCGACCAAGAAACCAAGAGCCGGTATTGGTTAGACTGGTTCAAAAACCACTATCAAGACCAGCTATTAAATGTCAATAGGTAAAATAAAAAAATATTAAGACCTTGAGGGCTCTGCCCTCAAACACCCGGAGTTTAACGCTTTTGTTTTCTAAGCTGATGTGGCAGCACACGAAAAAGACCGCCACTAAAAGGGGCAGCCTTCATCAGTTTACAAAACCTCATAAGCCGCTCAGGTCGCTCTCCAGCGTTGCCCTATCCTGCTTATGAGTAAAAGCATAGATATTGTAACGCGAACGAAAGAAATGATCAATCTGCTTTATTTGGTTTTGGCGTGTAAGGTTTATTGTCACGTAAGACAGCATAAATAATTTTGCATAGCTTGCGAGCGACAGCACCAACAGCAGTTAGATGATGCTTGCCTCTTGCCCTAAGAGATTTGTAATATTCGGACAATACCGGGTCTGCAAACGCTGCACGGTTAGCGGCAGTCCAAATAACGCGGCGCAAATACGGCGAACCACGCTTGGAGATTTTGTTTTGAGTTCCGATGAACTGGCCTGATTGGTTTACTGAAACATCAAGTCCGGCGAAAGCAACGAGTTTAGGCGCCGAATCGAAGCGAGAAATATCGCCAATTTCGGAAATGATGACCGCGCCAAGCGTTTCACCAATACCGATTATAGTAGTTATGACTTGATTAAGTTCGTTAAGCAACTTTGATATTTCGGCTTCAAGTTCAGCGAGCTGTTCTTCTATGAATTTGATTTGCCCAATCATCTGTTTGATTTGGAACGCAAAAGCATCTTTAGCAAACTTAACACCAAAAGTGTTTTTAGCGGCTTCTTGCAACTGTGCCGCTTTATCGCTCGCAAATCGACCGTGACTGGACTTTTGGAGCAACTCTGTAAGGATGTCATTACTTACAGAAAGCATATCTTCCGGCGTTGGATAGGCAAGCAGAACTTCCTTACTTGACACGCCGAAGGTATCTGAAAACAATTTGTCGTATTCGGGGAAAACAGTGTCAAGCAAGGCAATTACCTTTCGTTTCCAGTCCGAACACTCATCCACCAAGGCGAAACGGTAACGGCAAAGTTGGCGTAAAGCCTGCGTTTTTTCATCAGAAAAATTGGATGTGGAATATTGTCCAAAACGCATAACTTGGGCGATATTGAAGGAATCAATAGAATCATTTTTTGTTTGGCGAATGTACATCTTTCTAAAACTTTCGGACTGAATCGGGTTGATAACCTTCAAGTCGTAATCCAATTCAAGGAGATATGAGTACACGGACAGCCAATAATGCCCTGTAGCTTCCATGCCGATTACTGTGTTTTCGATTGTTGCATCAAAACACTCTATTAGTTTTAGAAGTTTTTCACAACCTTTTTGTGAATTAGAAAACGAGATGCTCTCAGAAAGCAATTCACCTTTTTCATTGATAATAGAGGCTTCGTGGTTGTGTTTTGCAATGTCTATACCAATATAAAACATATACTTTACCTGCTTTCATATAGATTTGTGCAGATAAAGTTTATCCTCAAATCTTTACGGAATACAACCTCGTTAGATATACAGCTATGTAGTACCGCAAAGAATTGCGGCGGCGTAGCCGGTTTTGCCAAAGGCAAAACTACTGAGATGCTATCCAGCTCATTCGTATAAGCCCGTAAAGACAGAGGTGCAATCCTTTTGTTGGAAGACATGCTTCAAGGCGGTGAACTACGACCTCTATCTGTACTAAGCCTATTATCACATATGGCTTATGCGATAACAAGTTTTATACGGTTTCTTGTTTTCAAACCGTAAATACATTATACGAGGTGGTGATTCAAGTAACCTTAACATTATAACTATATGTTTTTTCTGGCTTTTTTAACTGTGTTTTCTGATTAGACTTACTACGAACTCAAGGTGCCTTGATAAATTCAATTTTTCGGCAAACTGTTCTTGGGGCAGCTTTGTTTATTTATCTAAGGGTTTTAATTTTAATTGAAAAATTCATAGTTACCTCAGTTTGTGTTTTATTGTAACTACATTTTACGAAAACAGAGGGTAGCGAACAAGCAATAGTAGTTTGCAAAATGGATTTATATTTTAGCAACAAACTGTATTTTATTAATTGTCCATAAAATGTAAATTAGTTTCTGTATTCAACTATTTTATGCAATAAAGGGTATGTTCATTTTGTAATCCAAGGAATTGGATTGCCTTGCTCCAATATTCCGGGCCCAAAAGTTGTTGTTTCTCCTGTTTCTGGATTTGTCGGTTGGTCAATTTGAAACAAAAAACCGCTCTTTCCGTATCTGCCGAGTTTGC
>CAYPQA010000228.1:0-4289 GCA_964412725.1 uncultured Eubacteriales bacterium | reverse complement strand
ACCCTGTTTCTTTGTAAAGTATTTTGGAAATATATAATATAATTGTCATATTCTTCAATGCGTAAGCACTTTTTAAATATTAATGTGTCCCCCAGAAATACATCTCGTCCCCCGAAGAGATGTCATTTAAGAGAATTCGCTAACCTAGCTCATAACACAAATCCCTTATTTTTTTATAAAAAAATCCGAGATTTCAACCGCTCTTGGATTTTTTACAACGGGAAATTTCTCTACGTATGCGTCGTGAGCTTTTTGTCTTAATGCGAGAATCTCTTCAATACCAAATTTCTTTAGCTGTTCTTGAAAATCCTTTATCTTGCTTAAAGGTTCGATACCATTTATAAACTTTATTTGCATTTGTTCGGTAAGCGTGTTAATTTCATTGAGTTTCGTAGCTACGGATTGCGACTCCTCTGGTGTAAGAGTCCCATATACCTTGTGGGCATCCTTAGCTGTCTCCGCAACGCCCTTTGACCAAGTTGCCAAGGCGTCCTGTTGTTGAGAGAGATTCCAAAACTGGTCACCATAACGCTTATCTTGAACCATTGGCCCGCTTCCAAAGGCTCTTGCTGTCAAGCGCCCCGCATCGCCAAACGGTAAACCGGTTAGATTCTTGGTTACAAAATCCGTATATGTTGGGTATCCGTCAATCATTTTATAGGTTTCGCCCTCATATCCAAAATTTATAGCCAAATTACCGGCCTCTGAAAATGCATAATCTAGCCAAGCCATTGCAATTTCTCTGTTTTTGTTCGAGGTTGTTATAGATGTTGCACCTGCCCCCACAGATGCAAATCCGTCAACCTGTGTGAATTTCTGATTAAGATATGGAACGCCTACAAGGTCAAACCCGTCAATCCTTGTTGCTCCTAGGAAACGTGAAAAACCACTTCCTGCTGGACCATAATAGATTGCAACTTCACCGTTTGAAATACGTGCGTTTTTTATGTTGTCTGTAAGGGTTGCAAAATCCGGGTCTAGCCAACCCTCTTCGCGCCATTTTGCAAGGGTTGTGATGTAGTCTATAAATCTCTCGCTATATGCCCAGTACTGAACTTTGCCGTTTTCAAGAATATAGCCTGTGTTACCCTCAAGTCCAAAAATCCCAGCTATGGATTCACGTTTCAAATCAAATTTGCTTAATTCAAGCGGAACCTTAACACCGCTGTCTTTAAAAGCCTTTAAAGTCCTTTCAAATTCCTCAAAGTTTGTCGGAACGTTTATTTTAAGCTTGTCAAGCAAGTCCTTACGCATTATAAGCCCGTTTTGTGTTCTTATAGCATTTGAACCCTTGATCCAAGGTACAGCATAGTAACGTCCGTCTATCGTTTCAACCTCTGCGTTAAGATCTGGGTATTCCTTGTAGAGAGCTACAAGGTTTGGTGCATAAAGTTCCATCAAGGGCTTCATATCAATGATAACGCCGTCTGCGTATGCCTTTGAAAGACCTCCTCTGTAATATGTGTTGATATTTTCAATCATATCAGGCAAGTCGTTTGAAGCAATTGTTATGTTAAGAACTTCCTTTTCTTGTGAAACAGGTGGATGAATAAAGTTGATTTTAACTCCGGTTGCTTCTTCAAAAGCCTTATAGCAAGCAGCATCCTTTAAATTTGGAATAACCGCAGCCCCTAAGTTAGCAGCCCAGATTGTAAGTGTAACAGATTTTTTTACAGGAAGGATTGAGCCGCCGTCGGTTTGAACGACAACAGAATTCAAATCGCCTACAGAATTGTCATTACAGCCCGAAAAGCCAAGCAACATAATTCCGGCCAAAAAAACCGCAGATAGTCTCGGTTTCATCTTTATAAAAAAAAGTCCCCCTTTTCTTGTGCTTTAGATTTATGAATCGAAGTATAGAAAAGAATTTGTAAAAAGTCTATATCAAATTCTTAACTTCGTCTCCAAAAGCACAAAACAAGGGGAAATATAGCATATCGAATTCTTAATATCGTATTCATTTATTATCACGGAACTCTCCGGGTGTCATACCCGTGTACTTCTTAAACACACGAATTAAAGCATTTGCGTTGATGTATCCAACAATCAAAGCTATCTCTCCGATAGTGTTATTTTTTTCTTTAAGAAGCTTCTTGGTTTCTTCAACTCGAACCTTGTTTATATAATCGGCTATGCCTACACCAGTCTGCTCTTTAAATAATTTTGATGCATAAGGCATGCTTAATTCAAACTCGTTCGCGATAGTTTTAAGTCCAAGGTTCTGGTCTTTGAAAGATTGTTCTATATGTTTTTGAACGCGCTGACCAAAATTGTCTATATTTTTTTGAGCTTTCATTTGTTCGCAAACAGTTTTAAGTGTTGATAATATAAGGGATTTTATGTCATCAAGGCTTTTTGAGGTATATACTTGTTCAAAAATATTTTTCTTTTCCGATACATCAAAATCTGATTCGTCCAGAAGTTTGATGAGAGTGCCCATAAGGTCGAAGGTTAGGCATTTTGCAACAGACACGGGTGGAACCCTGTCTTTGAGATTTTCGGAGAATATATCCTCTATAGCCTGAACCGCATTTTCATAACGGCCGGACTTTGTGCTGTTTATAATTTTTTCTTCAAGCTCCAGTGGATACGAATAGGATTTTTTGTCAGGCGTAAGTTTTTCGGCGCAGATGATGGAACCTGTGCCTAGGATAAAACGATATTCTAAAGCGTTCTGCGCCTCGAAATATGCGTCCTTAAGGTTGAAAATACCTTGATGAATACGGCTTATTGCAACTGAAATGTTAAAATTAAAGTGGTTTGCAATAAAATCCTTCGCATTTTGAGCAGTGATTTCAAAAAATGACATAAACTCTGGTGCAGATGTGTCCGGCGAAAGGTTAATCACGCATACTGTGTTAAAGCCTAAATCAAATAGGTGTACCCTATGCTTTTGCCCAATTAGTTCATCAAACACATTATGGACAACAGTTCTTATAAGCTCTGCATCTCTTTCCAAAATCCATTTATCAAGCTTATGATTATTTTCGAAGCCATCAAGCGAAATAAGTCCAACACAAAACATATCTGAAATAAGATTAAGGCACGAATACAATTCATCCTCATCAGGATGCTTGTTTTGGATAAGTTGGCTAAGATAGTGTGATTTTAGTGAGCTTATCTGTTTTTTTAGACGTTTAGATTGAGATTCGTTTTCTTTTAAAGCTTGTCTAACTGAGCTCATTATAAATTCATACTCTGTCTGTGTTTCATCCTCCTTTTTATAGGGTAGGATGTTAAGTATGTCTATAACTTGTTTGTTGTTCCTCGTTGCGAAAAAATAGGTTACAAGCGCGCAAAGAAAAAGCGCAATTAACATGTTCATAAGAATGAAATTTTGAACAATATTGCCCTTTTTGAAGAAATCTTTTTCACGTATTATGGAAACATACTTATATCCGGGAATGTCTGAGTTAAGGTATGATACGACATATTTAATTCCGTTTAAATATTTTTCAAGGTTGCCTTCCTTTTCAAGCATTTCTTCATAGCTGACCAAATCTAAAAGAAAATCGTTACTTGCGCTTAGAATACTATTTTTATAATCAAGAATGTAAAAATTACTTATAGCTGTATCTGACAAGTCACACATATTTAAGAAACTTTTGTGGCTTAGATAAATGACCGCTGTCGCAGGAGCCTCCCCAAACAAGTTTATAGGGATTGGCTGAACGAAAGCAATATCATTCATTTCAGAGCTATAATCCGTTTTTAACGAAATAAACCCACTGTTTTGTCTTTTAACAATTATTTTCTTCCATTCGTCAAGGTTGAGTATGTTGCCCTTGTTCAAAAAATCATACATAAAATTCGGCTCCTCCGTTCCAAGGAGAGAGATAACTTTATTTAGATTATCAAAATAGATATAGGCTGAATCAGGAAGGCCATATCCGGCGTTATAGCTTTTTAGATTTTCAAAAAGCTTGTATGAGTTATAATAAACTTGAGGATTGAACTTATCGTCTTTAGGTGTTTGAGAAAGCTGAACCGCGTATGGATCCACGCTTAAGGCTGTGCCCATCATTTTTAAATCATTAAAGATTTTGTTGATATTTATAGAATATTGTCTTAGAATTGCAAAATTAGCATTATAAATTTCTTTATTAAGAGTACCTTTCATCGCGAAATAACAGGAAAAATAAAATGCAAGCGAAATAAAAAACGTCAGCCCAAATGATAAAGACCAAGAATAAAATATTCCAAAACGTAGCCTTTTCAGCTTGCCTATAAAATTCACACGATCACCTCAAAGCTTGGAAAATTTTTTTGCAAATTCCCAAGATTATAGC
>CAYPQA010000227.1:0-4303 GCA_964412725.1 uncultured Eubacteriales bacterium | reverse complement strand
AAAAATTGGTTCAAACATGATGGATATATTATACATATATAATGGAATTGCTATACGGAACATTACAGCGAGGTGATTAAAGTCGTTGGGTGTGATTTTCCTAAAAATCAGCCGTTCGCTTTCAAACATTACGCTCTGCTCAAAGAACTTTTTTATCTCAGTTGGCGTAAACCGTTTAGGCAGAATGCCTTCTTGGATAAATTTATTCTCTCGTTTCCTTACAAGTTTACGATATATGGCATTAAAGTCTTTTGAATATAACAAAGGTCCTCCGGCGCAGCTATTAAAGACCTTTTCGATTAGGCATTGCTGTTTGCCCTTACTTGGAAGTCGTCTGTACGTACTGACATACTCTGAAAAGTCTTCACGAAGTTTGTTATCTATAAAATCCTTTTCACGCTTATTCAAAAACTCGTAATGGCGGTAACTAACGATTTCCTCATCGTCAAATTCGTCCTCGTAGGGTTCAAGCCCCATTTCCTCCCAAGTCACGCCATAAGGCGCTCCACCCGAAGTGTATCCGGCTATGAAATAAAATCTTTCGTCCTGCCAGTCATTGTATTCTTCCGCAAGCTGCTTTTCTTCTTTCTTTTTTCTAAGCTGTTCTACACGGACAGCTTCGGCTTTTAACAAGTTTTCAACATAACCCGGCTTAAACTCATAGCCGATTTCTTGAAGCTCCCGAACAGCACAAGTGGTATCAACGTGGAACTTTTTACGATAAGCACGAACAATCTTTGTACCCTCGTAAGTCGGAAGCCAGTTTTTGGCTCTTGCGATACGTGATTCCCTTTTCTGTGTCTTTGTCGGAGGTTTCTTTTTCTTTGCCATATATTTGAACCCACCTTGTTCGATTACTTTAATCTTTTGATTATAACATACAATCAACAAGAATTATTGAATAAAACAAGAAAAGCCGTGGTTGCCAAATCTTTTGGGTCAATATTAATGTTTATTTCACAAACTCACGCCAAGCCGATGATTTTACAGGCTCGCCGTGTGCCATACATAACCATTCTACACCATCTACCGATAATGCTTTGATAGATTGTTCCGCGGCTACCTTGTTCCAGTTCATAATTGGCGGTGCTTTCGTAATTTTGCCGGCTTTGCTTGCAACCAAGTCACCAAGAAACAAAACATCATCAAAACGATAGACTGTATGCCCTCTTGTATGACCGTGTGCAGGTATAGCTGTAAAGCCGCCTATTTTACCGCCTTTAATCTGTTTTATGGTTCTTGGCTTTTGCACCTTCATCATAAAACCTAAAATTTTTTTAATGCCCTCACGCTTTTTGCCGTCCATTACATATGGATAATCGTTTTCGTGAATATAAATTTCACAGCCGCATTTTTCTTGAAAAAAGGCAGCATTACCTATATGGTCAATGTCGTGATGTGTGAGTAAAATGCGTTTGATTTTGTTTGAGTTAATACCGTTTTGAGCAAGCTCAGCTAATATGGCTTCACCTTTGCCCGGCAGACTTGTGTCAATCAATGTTACGCCATCTTTTTCTACCACAGCATAGGCATATGAGCCTTTTGTGCAGTCAAGTTTTATAACTTTTTCCGTTATTTTCATACTGACCACGCTCCTACATTCTTTTTTACAAACTGCCTAAATGTTTGCGGTTTTTTACCCATAACGTCCTCAAATACGGTGGTTACTTTTTTCGCCGTACCCATTCTTGTCATCATGTACAACATACCCATAACCGTGGAGTATTCCTTGTCAAGACCTCGAATGTCTATCCAGTAACTTTTGGCAAGGCTTGGCTTTGGGTTTGCATAGGTAATCGTTCTGCCAAGCTCCTCGGATAAGATTTTTGCGGCGGCAAAATAATCAATTGCTTCAGGCCCTGTTATGGAGTAGCCCTTGTTTTTATGATTTTCCGATTCAGATAATACCTTTGCTGTAATTTCACCAATATCTTCGGCATCTATAAAGCTGGTAAGTGCATTTTTAACAGGTACGACAATGCGGTTAAAATGCTTAATTTCAAAAGCATGAACACCACTGATGTTTTGCATAAAAAAGCTTGGACGGATATGACAAAACGGCAGCCCTGATTTTTCAATAGCTTTTTCAATCTTGTAATGAGGCGGTATAGGGTTGTTCTCAATGCCAATAAGCGATAAAAAGCTAACAAGCTTAATATCACCCTTTGCTTTTAGCGCTTCGATAAATGGAAATAAGTCCTGTGGCTTGCCAAGGTGTGGAGGACGCATGATAAAAACCCTGTCAACATCGTTTAATGCTTTGTCAAAGCTGCTTTTGTCGGTGAAGTCAAAGAAAACGCAGTCGGCACTTTCACCGTATTTTGTGTTTAATGCTTCCACATTTATGTCGGCGCATACGACACCTTGACCGTTTGCTATCGCATATTTTGCAACATAACCGCCCACGTTACCGAGTGCGCCTGTTATCATAATTTTACCCATTATTCCTGAGCCGGTTTTCATTCGGCTTTTCCTCCTAATAAAATATTGTTTGCCTTTTCAAGCATTGAAATTAACGAATTAAAATCGTTAGTGCCCATTTTGTCTTTAAGCAGCGCCATAGTCTTAAAATACTCTGTGTAAGTGGCTTCAACCAAAGCGATGGCCTTTTCAGAGGGGATAAGAATAAAGCTCCTTTTGTCTGTGTCGGACTGCTCTTTCGTCAAGTAACCTTGTTTTACAAGTGCTGTAACCATATTGGTTGCCATAGCTTTTGTTACCTTAAAAAACCGTGCTGCTCCCATCGGAGTCTTTTCGCCATCTGATTTTACGAGATAGATAAGTAAACCCATTTCACTTGAACGTATGGGAAGTTCCTTTTTGGTGTTGATATTAATTCGGCAGAACAGGGAAATCTGCTCTGCGGCATTAATGTAATCTTGCAAATGTATCACTCCAAGCAAAAAAAGTAAATCTGATATACTATATTATAGTACATTAGATTTACTTTGTCAACGGACTTACTAATCTTGATGTAATTCGATTAATCTTTCTTTAGCAAGCTTCAAGACACTGAGCAGATATTTGTTTCTTATTGAACTAAATAAGAAAAGCCGTGCTTTCACACAGTAAAGTGAAACCACGGCTTTAATAGGTTGACCGGTTATTCGGTCGGCTGTTCGTCTTGCGACTTGGGTTCTTCGCCGCCTGCTGCAATCCAACCCGCATTATATGCGGCTCTGATAGCTGAAAGCAAAGTACCTTGTAATCTGTCATAGTCATTGCTGTCTAAATAATCGCTAAATGATTTTTCAAAGTCCGGCATTCTAATTCCTCCTCCCTCAAAATTTTTCCGCAAGGTTTAAAACTGCGAGTCCTTGCTCTCTCGCCATACGAACGGTCTGACTTGTGCCGCTACGCCCATGTTTCATATATGCGACGCAAACACTACTGCGTTCTACAAGGTACTTATTTCGTGCTTGCATACAGCCATCATAGTACCGTTCCGATAAATAGATTGTTTCATCTGCGTTTTTCAAAATATCAAGCAAACGCATCTTGTTTTCGTTGTTCCACTTTGCTTCATGTCCTTTGCATGGCAAGACCATTATGAGTTTTAATGGCAAGCCGGAAAAAGACTTAAATGCAATGACCGCTTCTGCCGCAAGAACATCAAATCCCATCGCACCGCCGTTCAAAAAAGTGTTTATCCCTTGATTAGAAAGCGAAGTTATAACCTTTTGAAGTTCTGCTTTAATATCACTTGTATGGTTTTCAGGAATAAGGCGATGTCCGGTGAAACAGGCACATTTGGCTTCATAGCCGTTGATAACACTGTTGTTCGTCATACATTCACCACACTTAAAACATTGCATTGCATACATAATACAACTTAATAAATTATATGTCAAGAAAAATAATTGCTGTTAAGTTGTATAATAAAGAGTATTGCAAGTTAAAATATTGTAAAAGGAGGTGTTTTCGTGGACTACGAAACATTTGTACCGGAGCGAATAGCCGGGCTTCGCCAAGCAAAGGGCGTATCAGCTCGTGATATGAGCCTGTCTATCGGGCAAAACGTAAACTATATTAACCATATTGAAAATCGTAAGATGGAGCCGTCTTTATCGGGGCTATTTTATATATGCGACTATTTTGGCATTACACCACAGGAGTTTTTTGATGAGGGAAACCAGCAGCCCGCACGATTAAAGGGCTTTATTGAGGACGTAAAGCATTTGGACGAAAAAGCGTTGCTTCATCTATCAAACTTCATAAAGGAGATAACAGGCAAAAAGAAATAGAGGCGCATGACAGAATCATACGCCTCTATTTTTGGTGTAAATATTGTTAAAAATATGGA
>CAYPQA010000226.1:0-4316 GCA_964412725.1 uncultured Eubacteriales bacterium | reverse complement strand
TGCGTCGTCGGCGTTTCCTTGCATATCAAATAATCATCTCGAAATTACGCTAAAAATGGGATATTAAACAGGCTCTAAGGAGGGCTGTTATGCTTAAAAGCTTCAGAGAGTGGAAATATTCGCACATTGTGCGCGGAATGGCTTGGACGCTTTTTGGAATTTTAGAGTTGGTTGATGGTGGCGGGCTGAAATGGCTGATTGCAATTGCTTTGTTTATTGTTGCCTTTATATGTTTTTTTGAAAAGATGTTTATAAAAAACAACGCTGGGGGTTCAGAGCATAAGTCGCCCCTATAAGGGGCTTAAACTGGAGTTGTTTTCTGTAATTGCAAAAGATAAGCTATACATTAAGATTATTATATTTTGAATGGGAGATGATACAAATGAATACTATTAGACCTCCGTGTTAAGTCTTAAATTAAATAAAAAACCGAGGTCCTCCAAATAAATATACTCCTTAACGCTAAAAATTTGCACTTTTTTCTTCGCGAAACGGCGCAAACTTGCTTCTACAAGTTTGCAAACGCTCGAAACAAGTAAGATTTTAATGCGTTAAGGAGTATATTTCACGGCATTTGATAAAAATTTGGAGGAGACGAAAATGATAATATTTAATGTAAAGGTATTGTACATCTACAAATTCATAAGTCAATGCTTGCCTATCTACGCTTTTTACACGATTTTATTTATAGACAGGGGGATGTCGGTTACCGATATTTCTGTGCTAATTTCACTTTGGAGTTTATTTGCCATAGCATTTGAAATCCCGTCTGGAATTTTAGCGGACAGATGGAATAGAAGAAATATGCTTGCTATTGCAGCAGCGTTAAAGGGCTTATGTTTTGTTATATGTTTTTTTTCCCATACGTTTTTTATGTTTGCGATTGGGTTCTTTTTTTGGGCTATTTCAGGAGCGTTTACTTCCGGAACGGAAGAGAGCTTAATCTATGATAATTTGAAGAGTGATGGATGTGAGGAAAGCTTCGCCAAGGTTTATGGAAAAGCCGAGTTTTATGCAAATGCAGGGACTATTGTAGGGATTACATCAGCAGGTATTATTGTTAATTTCATCAGTGTAGAAATTATTGCGCTAATATCCGCAATAATATGTTTCGCAAATGTAGTATTTGCTCTACAAATAAGGGAAAAAAACTTTTATTCTGAGCGATTAAACGAGGAGTCCACAGGCTTTTTTGAAACATTTAAAGAAGCGGGTATTTTTATCAAAAAAAGCAGTATTGTGCTGGCTTTAGTTTTGTTTTTAGTGTTTTTTGCAAGCCTTGGAGGTTATTTAGATGAATTTGATGCTCTCATTATAAATGACTTCAAACTCAGTAAAACATGGGTTAGTGTTATTCTAACCGTAAGGTTTGTTTTCGTTGGCTTGGGTGATGTGCTCGCACCAATTATACAAAGAAAAATTTCTTCAATTAGGCAGATTTTTCTTCTCAACATACTGGCAAACTTTATGCTATTATTATTTTCCGCAATATGGAATAGGTACGTTATTTTAATTTTTGGTCTTTCATTTATGATTATGGCTTTAACGGAAATATTGCTGATAAACGCTTTGCAAAATGAGATAAAAGAAGAAGGTCGAGCAACAATAGTGTCTTTTTACAGCGTTGGACAAAATATAGCAATGATTTGTTTTAGTTTAGTCTATGCAATGTTAGCAGGGATATTTACATTGCAACAAACTTACCTCCTCTTATCTATTTATGGCATAATAGGTGGATTAATCTTCTATCTTATTAATCCTTATTAATCGCCATAGACTTTTCTCCTTAAATTAACTCCCAAAGATACTTCTTCAAATCCACAATGTAATCGTCAGAAACAACAACGCCCTCGTCTTGAAGCATACGCTTTTGTACGTCAGCTCCACCAAACACAAAGGTAGGAGAAAGACCTCCGAAACGGTTAACAATCCTGTGGCAGGGTACAATGCCCTCGTAAGGATTTGCATGCAAAGCGTAACCCACGGCTCGTGAAGCGCGGGGGTTGCCGAGATAGGCCGCAATGTGCCCATAGGTTGAAACATAACCCTTGGGCACTTTTTTTACGGCTTCATATACGTCTTCAAAAAAACTCATAAAGTTGCGGCTCCCTTCGGGAGACTACTTTCAACATCAAATGCTGTAAGTATGAGCATCTCAACGGCTAAATAACTGGGTAAGGCACCCGATTTTATAGCAATGTCTGTTTCAAGGCAAGCTTGTAGACCGCTAATAAGGCTGTCTTCCGAGAGGTGGGTAAGCTTAAGACAATCCCTTACCATAAACGAGCGCAGGCCTAGACGGCTTGCAATCTCACTCTCGCTAAACCTCTGCTTGTTTAGAGAAACGGCTTGTAAGGTAATGCGTAGCTGTCTTGCAAGCATAACGGCTATGACTATTGGTTCTTCCTTCATTGTAAGCATGTTGCGGTATATGTGCAGCGCCTTGTCCTTTTCGCGCTTAGAAGCCGCGTCAATAAGCCTGAATACATTTTGCTCAAGCGTTGGTCTGCATATAGCGTCAATGTCACTGGGCGTAACTAAACCTGTACTGCAAAAGTCGGTAAGTTTTTCAATTTCGGTGCCTAACGCGACCATATCGTTGCCGACAGTGCGTATTAGGTAAAGGGCTGTTGCCATATCAGTGCGACGGTTACGCCTTTGAAAGGATTTTTGCACCCAGTCACAAAGTTCGGATTCATTAAGGCGTGTGAACTCCACGACAAGCCCAACCTCACCTATACGTTTGTATAACTTGTTGCGCTTGTCAACCTCTTGCTCAAGGAATAGTATAACGTTTCCGGTCTCTTTGAAATTTTTGATAAATTCAGCCATAAATTCCGTGTCGTCCTTACGGCCAAAAGAAAAAAGACCGCTGTCCTTAACAATGACAAGCCGTCTTTCAGAAAGAAAAGGGAGGGTTGAAGCAACATCAGCTATTGTAGCGACGCTGGCTTTACCCTCGAATATATCAACATTCAAATCCGTATCGGAAAAAAACTTGGTCTTTAAACTGGACACGGAGTGCTTAATCAATGCTGTTTCTTCGCCAAAAAACAAATAGGCGCATTTCAACAAACCTGTCTTGACATCATTTCTGAAAGTTTCCCTAGCGTCCATCAGTCAACCTCCTGAGGACGTGAGGCAATCTCCAATGAAAGCTGCCTGTACATCATATCGGCAAAGCCGATACCGCCTGTTTCTGTAAGGCTCTTGGAAATCTCCTCGTCAAGCATATCTTGGAAGATGTTCTCAGCTTGGCTTTTTGGGATAAGAGAATTTTTTGTGTCAATGGTTTTTCTCATCTCGCGGAACATGGTCTGGATGAAATAGGCTTCCATATCCTTGCAAGCTTTTCTAAGCTCGCGGTCGTCTTGCTTTGAGACTGCCTTGTTAAGAGCATTCTCAAAGGAGTTAGCTTTGTTCTCACTCTTTACGTCCAAGCCCGAAACCGCGCTGTTAAAAATATCTGTTACAGGGTTCAAACCCGAAAGTTCCATAAAAACACCCCTAACTTAGATTATCTCTTTAAGTTGTTAGCTTGTTGAAGCATTTCATCAGAGGCTTGAATAGCCTTGGAGTTAACCTCATATGAACGTTGCGCAATAATAAGGTCAACCATTTCTCTTGCGATTTGAACATTAGACATTTCTAAAGTACCTTGGCGTAAGATACTGGGCTTGTTTACGCCTTCAGATTCAGGCTGGGGCTCGCCGGAAGCAGAGGTGGTTTTAAATAAGTTGCTGCCAATAGCTTCAAGTCCTTGAGGATTTTGGAATTGAACGATGTTAAGTCGCATACCTATATCTTGCATAACATTATTTTGGTCGGGATAACGTATGGTACCGTCAGAATCAACAACAATTTTTGCACCGGGTGCTTCTGGAGGTATAATCACAGGTTCACCTTCAACATTAAGCACGGGATAACCTTCAGACGTGCAAAGCATAAGTCCGTCGCCGTCCGGAGAAATACCAAGCTTAAAGGCTCCGTCTTTTGTGTAGGAAACGTTGTTTTCCGCATCCGGAAGGCCTTCTCTTATCGTAAAGAAACCTTCACCCTCAATAGCAATATCTGTATAAACATCTGTTGTTTGAATATTGCCTGTTGTAAAAATTCTTGAAACAGCAATAGGACGAACACCTAAGCCAACCTGTAAGTTAACGGGTCTGTTTGAGCTGTTGGCCGGGTCGAGGTTTGCGCGTTGCATTGTATCGTAAAGCAATGATTTAAACTCCGCGCTTTCTTTCTTGTAACCTTTTGTGTTTACTTTAGACATGTTGTTTTAAAAAACATCAATATTAGTCTTCTGACTAGTC
>CAYPQA010000225.1:0-4323 GCA_964412725.1 uncultured Eubacteriales bacterium | reverse complement strand
TTTGCAAACTTGTAGAGGCAAGTTTGCGCCCTTTCGCGAAGAAAGAAGTGCAGATTTTTAGCGTTAAGGAGCATAGTTTACTGCGGAGTCATTAAACTACTTAAGTTTCTTAGTTTTTAACAAACGCCACTCTCATAGATGAGCTAAAAACAGTATAACCGAGCCGAACGCAAAGATCAAGTATGGTTATAATGGCCTATTGACCGGAATTAAAATAAACATCTGGAACCTTACCCGATAAAACGGTATTAACGAGCGCAAGCTTTCGTGATACCGTTATTTTTTTGTCTTGAAGCGGGTTTACGATGCGCACGGTTGAATTCACATTAAGCCAAATCTGGAAATTGACTTGGTTTATTCCAACCGAAACAAACTCTGATTCATAATCCACAAAGGCCGTCCCCATAGGAACAACTGAAACTTTGTATAGAGGGCCGATGTTTGACAGTGCCGTTATCCCAAAAATGGAACCGACGGGCATACTCACCTCTTGCTCACCGTTTGCAAGCTTATCCGAGATCTCCGCCGCAACCCTACTGCATATGTTGTTTATCATAATTGTGTTTATTGTAAGGCTCTCAACACTGCCGGAAGGGTTAAGCCCAAAGGTATAAAAGTCCTGAGCACCCAATTCTCTGGTACTGTCCTCAAAAGCCACGTTTATTGCGTCGTTAATCTTGGACTGTGCAGCTATCTCTGTTATCGAAATAACGGACGGCATAACCTTTTGGTCAAACAAATAAAAAAAGTAAATGCCCGAAAACAGTATAACAATAAGGCTCAAAAATATTACAAGACGCACCTTTACAAAAAAATTCTTCCTTTTCATAAGCCGCCTCCATTTACGTTTATGCTCTTTAAAAGATATTATAAAGCATTGAAATAAATTCCGACTGTGCTATAATTGCCTTAGGAGGAAAAATAAAGATGAAAAATTCCCCAATATTTTCAGTTATAATGCCCGCGTATAATTGCGAGCGTTTTATATCCGAGGCCATAGAGTCGGTTTTAAACCAAAGCTTTCAGGAGTTCGAGCTTATTATCGTTGACGACGCATCAACGGACAGAACCGCCGAACGTGTTGAAGCCTTCAATGATGACCGCATACATTTCATTAGGAATGAAAAAAATATTGGCGTGTCCGAAACAAGAAACCGTGCAATAGCCCTATCCAAAGGCCTATATATTGCCTTTCTTGATTCAGACGATGCTTGGCTTGAAAACAAGCTTTATATTCAATATAAGATATTAAAAGACACCGGCTTTGACCTTTGTTTTACGTCTTATGAATTTATGGACGAATATTCAAACCCTATAAAAAAGCCATATATCGTACCCTCATACACAGATTTTAATTCACTTTTATGTGAAAACGTTATCGGGTTGTCAACATCTGTTATAAAAGCCGAGCTTGCAAAGTTACATTCCTTTTCCTCCTCTTATGCACACGAAGACTTTGTATACTGGCTCACTCTATTAAAAAATGGCTCCAAGGCCGTTGGCATCTATGAAGTCTGCGTTAAGTATCGTCTTTTAAATCAAAGCCGCTCCGGCAACAAGCTCCTAGCTGCAAAAAACCGTTGGCTCATAATGAGGAATCACCTTGCATTAAGTTTCCCGCAAAGTGCGTATTATCTTTTTATATACTTTTTGAGAGCCGTAAAGAAGTATGGATGAAGCAGGAGGTTAAAATGAAAAAGAAATTACCCATAGGACGCAGTAATTTTCGTGATTTGATGAATAATGACTGTTATTATGTAGATAAGACGCTTTTTGTGAAGGAAATTTGTGACAGCGGCGCAAAGGTTACGCTTATAACCCGCCCTCGTCGTTTCGGAAAAACGCTGAACATGCAGATGTTAAAGGCATTTTTTGATATACAGGAAGATAACACGGACATCTTTAGAGGGCTTAATATAATGTCAACTGAATATGCCAATCTAATAAATACCGTGCCTGTCGTTTACCTCTCATTTGCAAACTGCAAGGGTGACAAAGTTGAGATGTTAACAATGCTTAAAGAGGAGGTACTCAGAGAATATTTGAGGTATGGTCTTTTAGAGGAAACCTTAGCAGATAAAACGCTTGAAAAATATAAATCAATTAATAAAGCGCTTAATGACACAGCCGTTGATACAAGCGTTATTTCCTCAAGCATTAAATTCCTCTGTGAGATTGTCTGCAAGCACTACAAAACCCCGCCTATACTACTCATTGACGAATACGACACGCCGATTATCGCCGCACTGGGAAGTAAAGCTTTGAACTTCTCATATGAGCCATATTTTAATGAAGTTCGTAGTTTCTTCACCTTGCTTTATGGTTCTGCGCTAAAAGATAACGACCTTAATATTAGGTTTGCGGTTTTAACAGGCATAACACGAGCTGCAAAGGAGAATATATTTTCTTCTCTTAATAATCTAATAGTTTGTACGGTTGACATGGATATATATGCGGATAAATTTGGGTTTACAGAAGAAGAAACGAGGTTACTTCTAGAAAGCTATGGTTATACGCTTGATTATGACGTCAAACAAATGTATAACGGCTATAGCTTCGGTAGTGCCCAAATTTATAACCCTTGGTCTATTTTAAACTATGCGTTTACTGGTCAATTAGATTTGTTTTGGATTAATACAGGTTCAAATACCTTTATAAAGGACATCATACTGAATGCGGATACTTCATTTCATGATGAATTTGAAACTCTATTTAAGGACGGCAAAATAACCGCACGATATGATGTTCATACAACGTTTGCCGACTTTGAAAATAATAGCGAGGCAATATGGGGACTTTTGCTTAATTCAGGTTACGTCACAATCTCTGAAAAAAAGACTGGCATTGGTACAAAGGCGGTTTTAAAAATCCCCAACAAAGAGGTCAAAAGCGATTTTATTAAGATTTTTGCGGACTATACAAACATTAATAAATCATCTCTGGAAAAAATGTTTGATTGTTTAATGGACAGTGATATCAAAGGCTTTATCGAGATATATCAAAAAATTGTAATTAGTGTAACCTCGTATCATGACGATGCTGAAAACGCCTACCATATGTTATTTTTGGGTATGTCCGTATATCTTGATGGTCTTTATGAAATTAAATCAAATCGTGAGCACGGCTTTGGACGAAGCGATGTAGCTTTGATAAGCAAAGATAAGAAACATATAAACATGATTCTGGAATTTAAGCATCTTAAAGGCGTCAATGATGAAAAAACATATGAAAAACTTTCGGAGCTCGCAGAAAAGGCGCTGTGTCAAATTATTGATAAGAAATATTACGAGGGTATAGAAGGTAAAATTCTTCTTATGGGCGTTGCTCATTCGGGAAAGTTGTGTCATATTGCAAGTGATGTTTTGGATAATGGGTAATGATTTAAAGTTACCCATAGGACGCAGTAATTTTCGTGATTTGATGAACAATGACTGTTATTATGTAGGTGTACATCTTTAGAGGGCTTAAATCAAGGCGTGAACGGTGAGAGTATACTAATGGGCGTTGCTCATTCAGGAAAGATTTGAAGAATTTTAAGAGAAGGATTAGGTGAGGAAATATGGGTTCGTTTAATTACACTGAGATCGTTGATAAACAAGAAAGGTCAAGTATATGCAACAATATTTTAACCAAGCTTCCAAATTGGTTTGGAAACCCTGTTGCTCTTGCAGACTATGTAGAAAAAGTGAGTGAAATGCCATTTTATGCTTGCATTGAAGATGATAAAGCTGTCGGTTTTGTAGCTATAAAAACACATAATTCTTATACTGCCGAAGTTTGTGTTATGGGCGTATTATCTGAATATCACAGAAATGGCATTGGAGCAAATTTAATTGATTTGTGTGTTGAATATTGCAAACGACATAATCACAGATATCTTACTGTAAAAACTCTGGCCGATTTAAACCCTGATGAAGGCTATGCAAAAACTCGGTCTTTTTACTTATCTCAGGGTTTTTGTCCGCTTGAGGTGTTTACTGAAATTTGGGATGAACAAAATCCTTGTCTTTTTATGGTTCGGTCAATTTAATATAAGCTATATATTCGGCAAAAATTTCTGCGTGTTTAAAAACACGTTCAAATCTCTTGTTCGTTCAGAGCAGGAAACTTGCCTCTGCAAGTTTCCAATCACTCCAAGATATTTGGAAATTATATTGCCTCATATATAGTAGGTGGTTGTAATAATTATCAGAGTTGCAGAAACTCAGATTCTATTGAAAAAGTCCTTGTTGACGGAGGCTATACCGGCCACAATTTTGCCGAAACTGTTTTCAATTTAACAGGTGCAACAGTTGAAGTTGCAAAACGTTCCGAACTACATAA
>CAYPQA010000224.1:0-4343 GCA_964412725.1 uncultured Eubacteriales bacterium | reverse complement strand
AGGCAGTCGCAACCGGTTCTAAAGCCTAGATTGGTTGCAACTGCCCAAGTCAATGGTACTTATTTACGTTGATGTTATTCTGCAATGGGCATAAGAGAATCTTTTTGAGCTTTAGGTGAAACAGTCAATTCAAAGCGGTTAGATCTCTGTTTAGCGAGAGCTTGGGTATAGTCATCGGTTGAAATAACTTCACTGTCTTCAAAATACTTTACAAGAACCTCTGGTGTGCTTACAATGCCTTCAGCCTGAAAAGTGTATTCTTCTTCTGAATTAAGCACATATTGATATCTAAGTGAGTCCTCGTTAATAAGCCAACGGTACCCTATTCTGGTTTTATCCTGCTCGGTATCTTGGCTTTGCAGTGAAATATCGGGGTTAATCTTATACAGCACGTCGCCCTCTACAAGAATTTCATTACCCTCGTTGTCTAAGATACTGACATCCTCCATGCCTTGGATAGATACAGACACAGCTTCGCCATAGATCTCCCATGAGTTTACTGGACGGACATAGCAGAAGTCGATGGCTTCATCAAGGCTAACGCCAATGGGAATATAGGTTTCAAAGACTTCGCCATACTGCGCCCAAGAAACTGAATAACCCCTAAAGTCGCCCGTACCATCAATGCCACGAAGCTCGATTACACCATAGGTTATCCCCCCCCGCTCAACTATCTGCGTACATTCTGCTGCGATATTCTCAAAACGGTAGGTTGCTGCAAAATCCTCGAAACTGGAGAATTTAGAGAAATCTTGTGCGTGTTCCGGATATTCCATGGCAAAATGACGGGTCCATATGAAAGGAAAAAATTCACCAACTTCGTTTTTATAAATGTAAGAGACATTGCTTGCAACCTGCATATCAATCTTGCTTAGCTTCATACCTCTTATTTCAGTAGTAGCCGGAACATACATCTCTGTTAAAGATATTAATCCATCGTTATTACTTCCAGCCATTTGCGAGACTGAAATATCTTCAATAAACCTAACTTCACCTACCATCCCCAATATGTCCTCCACATTGCTTGCGGTTATGGAGGAATAGGTCAACGCTTTTGCGTTCTCACATGTGTTAATAAATAGTATTGATACTACTAAAATAGCTATAATTTTTTTATACATTACAAACCCTCCTCTAGTTACTGTGTATTGCGCTGTTTGCGCTTATTTTAGCATAGCAGTTATCGCACCATAATCTGTCTGATAATAGATGATCTGGTGTCTCGTAAAAATCTCGCCGCATAATGCACTTCTGATACCATACACACTCGCCTTGGCGAATTCCATAATCATAATCAGACACGCCAAAATTATGTGACCATTCATGCTGCGCAATACGTGTATCCTTCAAATAATTATTACCATCAAGACCAACTACTGACACATTACCTTTAATCGAAGAGTCGCCCCCATAATTAGGCCACGGTGCCATACCACCTATCTGGGTATTATGTTCGCCACCACGTGTAAGATCATACATGCAAATATACCCTTGTGTAAACAGCGAGGACATACCCGAGCCTGTAGCCTTGGTCAGTTGCCATAGATAATAAGCTGATGATGAGTGATCCTTACAGTTAATTGCCCTAACCAAATTAGGTGCATACAATTCCGGCGTCCAATCATAGTGCCCTAGCGTTGGGCATAGAAAAGTTCCTGGATGTAGAATGCTACAATTGCTTTTCAATCGTATCCCTGTATTAACTGGATATATATTGAAATCTATCCCATATGTGCTATAAAATAAGCCCTTAGCATTATTTGCTACTGAAGTAGCATACTGCGTAACTGAGCCGTTAAAAGGGTTATCCAAGTATAGCTGCATATTAATACTACTGGCTACTTTAAAGGTTCTATATCTCGTTTCAGTCTGACCACCCGATGTTGCCGAAACGGCAATCCGATATTGATGCCCGCTTTGTAGATAGTATTGAGGCACTGTAAAACCGGAAGCTGTACCGACACCTTGGTTAATCCACGAGATATTCGTGGTCAAGTTATACAAAGAGAAAGTGTATGTTGTGTTAGTTGCCCAACTCCACCCTGTATATAAATCAGCTTTTTTTACTAACTGTCCATCAAACGATGGGTTTGAGATTACGGGTGGATTAACAGGTACAGTCGCATAAAACAGCCTCTCTCCCCAGGTCGTTTGCGAGGCAGTCGCTGCTGCAACAGTAATTTTGTAAAGGTGCCCGTTAGTAAAGTAACCACGATCAATATAAATGCCACTTGCGGAACCAGCCGGATGTCCTCCGAAATTCTGACCGGTGGTCAGATTATATAAAGTCACAATATGATTGGCACCGGCAACCCAATTCCAAGTTGCGTATAGGGTTTGGTTAACATTTACTTGTTGATAGTTGAACGAAGGAAACGTAATTGTTGGAGATTGTTGAACAAATGCATCTTGTGTAAAAAACCTTAATTGAACGTTACTAAATGAGCCATTACCGGAACAAACCCTGGCTCCATATGCCTCACCTTTATATACAACGTTTTTGTAAATATCTCTATATGTGCCTACATTAAAAACTGTATAGACATCATCACCTATGAGATTTGTAAAATAAACATCAAGGGAGTACATGCCATAAGGAAAGCCATAAGTCATCAGATGAACGCCCTGTGTTGAAGGTGAGGTATAGAAATATCCTCCGCCGACAAAAGTACTTCCATTTGAAGGAGATGGACTTGGTGCGTAAGGTACATATTGGTAGACTATTCCTGTGTCAAATGAATAGTTTGCAATCAGCTCACCAAGTTGCTCTCCGGGCTTCATAAGCTCTTGGTTCAAAATCCGTTCATCAAGCTCTTCCATAAATTTATCCCGTTCTTCAAAAGAAAGTTCCATTTCGTCAATCTCAAGATGATACAATGGCTCCTCAAGAAGTTCAGGGTACTGGTCATAGTTTGGCTCAATGCTCCAGGCGTCCAAATCAAATTGCTCAAAATACGCACGGGTATTGTCAACGAGGTTTTCATTTTGTTTAGTAAACGCTCTTGAATTTCCATATTGTTCCCAGTGACTTGAATCGAGTGGTGTCTCTGTCATAACACCATTTTCATCAAATTCAATTAAGAGCTCCCTTTCAACATCAATCATCGATACATTACGGTTTACCCTATCGGTTGTAAATCGCCGCCCAAAGGATTGACTTGATTGGCCTGTAACTTCGGCATTAATCTCAACGAGCGCCCAAAATGCAGCCTCATCTTCAACAAAGCGATAACCAATTTCGACACCATTCAAATCGATCATCGAAATCCTTCCGGTTAGAGGATCGAAAATGGCATCAAACGGGGCATCGTCGATTGCTGACGTAAGACGCGCACGAATTTCTACCTTAGATGATGAGTCATCTAATTCCGGTATTGGCTCATATGGAATCATAACCTTATTGCTCTCAACCAAGCCACTTTCAGTTAAAGAAATATAAAATCCACCAGTTATCCTGTCAAAAGTTGTAAAATCGGAAATGGCGAACTCTACTTCATCGTTATAAGCTATTTGACTTGATAATATTGTGTAATTCATTCCGTCAAACGTATATAACCTTACTTCCGAACCCGCCAGACCGCTTTGAGTGTATCGAATAAAAAGGGAATTACTACTATCAGCACGGGTAACAGTAACAGCATATGCATCCGGCTCGCGGGTTTGTGCCAATGGGGGTGGATTATCGGGAGCTTGAATTTGGTTGTCAGGGGGACTGGGCAGAATAATATTGTCGCTTTCATCTTTGTCCTCCGTTTGTGGCTCATCAACATCTGGGCTAATTTCTCCCAATATATCCGATACGTCTAATTTGGGATTGGTAACATCACTCTCAGAAGAACCATATGTTGTCCCTGGCATCACTTCGTTGAGATTTTCTTGTACGTCGCTGTAGGAGTAAACAGTGTTCAAAAGTATCATAGAAGTAGTTAAAAACAGTCCTAATAACATTTTCATTTTTCTTTTCATTACAAAACCTCCTCTGTTTTTGAATAACTTTTTCAATCTGTCTCTACAAGTCTGCACGCTCTAAGTAAGTGTAATTTTTCTGAGTAGTGCCATCAACCACCCCCTCGTGTAATTTATATATGAGGCAATAAAATTTCTAAATACATTGCTTGGATGCCAAAATGAGTTGTTGTACTAGATAAAATTACATTTCATTTTCAAGCCGAAAGCCTTATATTTTAAAGCAAGAAGTCTAGTGAAATTATCGCCAAACATATAGTTGAGGTTTTTGCCCCTATACTTAATAAACGAATTTAAGAGCTTTATCGTAACAAAAATTCGTCATTTTTTTAAAATATTTTGTAGCATGTGGATAATTTCTATATTATATGAGGCAA
>CAYPQA010000223.1:0-4346 GCA_964412725.1 uncultured Eubacteriales bacterium | reverse complement strand
TCACTTGGGACAAAAAATTCATCCCTTAGTGAAAGTTTGTTCGCAGAAACAACACTAATGCCAAGAAAAATTGCAGCGGGAAAAATTATGCTTACAAGCACATTCCTTGTCAAAAAGAAGAATAGTGCAATTAGAAGAAAAATAAAAAGCATTAATGGTACCTCTCTTTACATATAGAACTTTTTTTGCTATTATTTCCAAAAATTCAATGGAGGTTGTTTATGTTAACCTATGAAAACTATAGGGAAAGCGCAAAATTTATGGAGGAAAAGCTTGGTGATTTTAAACCCGAGATGCTCCTAATCTTAGGCTCAGGCTTGGGATTTTTGGGAGATATGGTTGAAAACCCCATATCCATACCTTACGGTGACATTCCTCATTTCAAAACCTCAACCGCACCTGGACATGTGGGGCGGTTTATTGCGGGTGTGCTGTCGGGTAAGCGTTGCCTCATAATGCAAGGAAGATTGCATGCATATGAAGGTCATACGGCTGAGCAGATAGCATTCCCTGTGCGTGTTGCGTATTTATTAGGTGTAAAGGGTATGATTGTGACAAATGCGTCGGGCGGTGTTAACATGTCTTATAAGGTTGGGGAGTTAGTTGTTTTAAAGGACTTTATGAAGTTCCCGTTTGTTAATCCTCTAATCGGTGAGAACATACCTGAATTTGGTCCTCGTTTCTGCGATATGTCTGAAACCTTTGACAAGGATTACAGAGAGCTTATACAAAAGGCGGCCTCTAATCAAAATCTCAAACTTAACGAGGGAGTATACTTTTATGCATCCGGCCCTCAATATGAAACACCCGCCGAAATAAGGGCCATACGCACAATGGGCGGGGACCTTGTGGGAATGTCAACGGCCGTCGAATGTATAAGCGCAAATCATTGCGGAATGAAAATTCTTGGCATATCACTGGTTACGAACATGGCTGCCGGAGTTTTGGACAAGCCTTTGACCTGTGAGGAAGTTTTGGATGAGGCTGCAAAAGCAAAGGGCTACTTCTCAAGACTTATTATAGACTTTTTGGCAATTTGCTAAACCTTTATCTTTTGGCACAAGAGCTTTGAGCTCCTTAAAGTATTTTTTATCAAAGAATAGTTCCGAAACAGAAAAATCATTATTAAAACTTAACTTAATACGCGGCCCAATATCAATTAATTCAAAGCTTTTTAATTCAGACCAAGGTTCAAGATGACCTATGCTCCAAATGCCGGCCTCACACACGCCTTCAAAATTATAGAGTGTAAGTGAGGCCGAAGCTATAATAACGATTGTTCTTGCGATGGCAATTAATCCGAAAGCATCAAACTTTGTAAAAACAAATAGAATAACAACCATAATAGAGACAGAAACGGAACGCGGAATGGAAAGCTTTGCCTTAATAAAAGGGGCAAAGCTTTTCTTTTTAATGACAGAATACGTCTCTCGTATAGAAACTGCAACAAAAATCAATATAATAACTATATCTGTAATATATACCATAATAATTTACTCCTGTTTAAAGATGTAATAGGGACTGTATGTGTCGGAAAGACTGTTCATTATAGCCTCACCTTCAAGAAAATTGTCAATTCGATAGATATGCCAGAAGGTATTGTTTTTATATCCCAAGAGTCCTTGTCCGTCTTCGAGCTCAATATATACATAATTACGGCTCCCGCATACGAAACTGACTTCGGGACTTTCATCCGAAAGCAAAGAATTCACATCAATATCTGATTTAACCTGCCTAAGTTCGTAGTGTAGATTATATCTTGGTGCTAAATCCGTATTGAAATCCGGTAAATGCGCCTTTACACTTTGAATATATCTATCCATGGTTTCAAAGTTACTTACGGTTACAGACCATGTGCCATTATTTTTGGCAAGAACATAGCCCTTTAATAATGAAGAATTGTTTTTTGGGCTAATAACAACCATACTGTACTTCTCGTCTGCTGACATATAGCGTATATCAATATCCCCGTCAAGCTTTGCAAATTTTTTAACCGCGTTTTTTATAGCCACATATTCGGGGTTTTCGCTTTTAGGGCGTACAACATCACCATGCTTTGTATTGTAACTATCAAGAAGTGACTTTAAATCCTCTCTTGCTATAATACCTCCCGGGCTCTGATCGGAAACTATAACAAAACCCTCTTTGGTTTCACAAGCCACAAAAACCTGTAATTCGTCATCATCGCCGGATTTTATGTTCAATGACCTAAATTGAGCTAAATCAGAAGGCTTTAAGTATAGGAGCAAAAGTTTATAATCAAGGTACTTGTTTTCTAAAAATTCAGACACATTAAGTGCTTTTTGAGACGAGAAGTATTCATTTATACTTACATATGCTTTCTTGTTATAATCATACAAATACCCATTATTAGATATAAATGTAGTTGTAACACTATTTGTGTCCTTATGTATATCAGCCACAGTAGCAACGTTTTTTATCATAGACTTAATATCATCAAGATTTTCTTCAAGAAAAAATTGTGGTTTCCATTCATTATCCTCAATTATGTTCACGGCCTCATCTTCATAAAAATCAGGCGGTACAATTTCAACATAAACATTTTCATCAGTAATTACATTATTCGCACTGGGCTTGTGCGTAAGGACTGCAACGCTTGCAAATGCTACCGATAAAAAAACAAATGCAGACAGCGTTGCGGCCTTCGTAAACATCTTATGATTTAACGTTCCGCAATATTTGCAAACTGGTGTTTTATCATCCATAGCTGTCCTACACTTATGACACAGCATAATTCATCACCTCTTTTCGCTGATATTATCATATACTCTACACCAATGTCAATTTTAAATAAAACAACCACAAAACAGTCTTGTTTCTTATAATTTTGACCTAATTATTAGGCATCAACTATACACCTGAATTTAAGTATTCATTGCTTGCATAACTTCATTCTCGTGCAAAAATAATGTACATCCACCTCTATGATTAAGAGCCTCCCTTGCACCAATGGTGCGAACTTTCTCGAAAAATTTAGACTGAATAACATTGATAATAGATTTCTCTTTTAGGTTTAGTTCAGAAAAAGGGGAGAATGGACAGGGTTCTGCTCCGCCGTTGGGGTTTATATGAAAGAACCCGCGCCCTGCCGCAAGACAACCGCCCATAGCATCTTCATCTCCGGGAAATGATAGAATAATCATTCCTTTTTTATTTTTATTCTTGCGAATATCGTTGATTCTATCTTGGAACGTGCACAAATCATTTTCAGACAGTACTAAGTGCTTTGTATTTGTATCAACAGGTACGTACTCCACATAGAAAATTAAACCACAACCATTATTTCGTAATGACTCAAGATATATATTTTCGGTTACTTTGTGCTGGTTTTCACTTGTCACTGTTACTGACACGCCATACATGATACCTTTCTTATTAAAAGCATCCATTGCCTGCTTCAATATCTCGGATATACCCTCGCCTCTGCGGATATCTGTTTGCATTTCGTCGCCTTCTATACTAAGTACAGGTATCAAATTTCTGTATGTATCGAACAGGTTCAAATACTTCTCATCTATAACAGTACCATTTGTGAATATAGGGAAAAATATATTTTCAAATTCTGTAGCCATTTCAATTACATCACGGCGTAGTAGCGGTTCGCCACCCGCAATTAAGATAAAAGATATGCCCAAATCATATGCCTCTTTAAATATACGCCGCCATTCATCAACACTCATTTGCTCCTGTACATGATCTCCGCAGCTCCCACCCGCCCTTGCATAACATCCAGAACAATGTAAGTTGCATTGTGTAGCTATACTTGCAATCAAAAATGGCGGTATATGAATTTCATTTTGTTCATATTCGTCACGTATACGGTTGCTTTTGTGAAGTTCGGATGCCATACGGAACATAAATTTTTGTCCTTTACGGTTTTTTAGATAAAATCTTGACAATATACGAATTATATCCACAACACCATCGTTCATAAGCTTAGTTAAATTCATCTTATCTTTTCCCTTCGTATTAGTTTTTCATTAAACTCGTTTGATTTAACCAGAGTATACACCTTGCATATAATTCTGTAAAATACAATTTTGTAAAAGGGTTTATATAAGAAAATAATAATTTGACACAACAGTGGCAATTGTATGATCTGAATAAAAAAGAGGACGCTACAAACGTCCTCTCAATCACAAAAGTTAATTAAGCTTGCAATTACTTTGGAAAAATAACCGCGCGCCTTGTTCTAGGAGTGGTTTTAAATTTAAGATACGATTATATCATACAAATTTTTAAAGCAAACGATTATTCGTTGGCTTTTTTCATATACTCCTTAACGCATTAAAATCGCACTAGTTTCGAGCGTTTGCAAACTTGTA
>CAYPQA010000222.1:0-4395 GCA_964412725.1 uncultured Eubacteriales bacterium | reverse complement strand
CTTCTGTCCACACTGCGAAGACGTCTACACAACTCGTTCAACAAAATACCAATAACCATTTATGAGCTTAAGCTCAGATTTAACATTTTTCCAAAACCATTCATTAAAGGTTTCGGAGTCTGTTGCCCTTGGCGCCTTTTCATCCCAGCTATGGTGCGCAGGGCTATGATTTTGCATCTGCTCATCACTTAATAGGAAATAGGTATGCAAGACCCGACCGTTTACCTCAGGAGGCATATCATCCCAAGTTGTGTCGACGTGATACCATTCCCCGTCCAGCTTAACCAAATTCCAAACGTGATCCATAGCGGAACTGCCTACCGTAATACATTCAAGGCCTGCACGTCTGTAGAGCTCCAAAACTGCGAGTGCATAGCCCTCACAGACCGCACGCTTTTCAATAAAAATGCCATAGGATGTGTAGGATAAGGACGGGATATTCCTTTTGCTATAAGCCTCGAAGTCGTATTCCGCAGTTTGAACGATATAGTCGTGTAAAGCCAACGCCTTCTCAACATCTGTCATATCATCGTTTATCACAGACAAAGCCTCGTTCACAGCTCGCTCATACTCAGCCTGCTTTTGCGGGATTTCTTCGACTGGCCATATGTAGTAAGGTTTTACGTTTTTAATGGCCTTACGCTCGTCGTCAACGTCATAATCAAATTTAATGTCCTTGGCGATGTAAAAAAATTCAGGGTATTGCTGAACAGCCCCCAAATAAGCCAGTGTAACCTCCTCCCAAACGGCACCGTAACGCGATACATCAATTTCTGTATCAAAGCGGCGGTAGCCTTCAATCAAAACTTCCTTCATGTTTTCAACCACAGTATAATCGGGGCCCGTATACTCGCGTGCAGAAACTTCAACGGCATTAATAAAATTAATGCCGTTGATATCGTCCTTTGAAACGCCCGAAAATAAGAATAAACCAACCGCCGAACAAGTCACCAAAACTGAAATAATGACTAAAATAAGGGGTTTCTTATTCATGATCCACCTCATGCTCGTGCTCCTTATCCGACGGAGGCTCAAGACCCTCTATCGTCAGGTTATTTTTTACCGCATAGTCCCAAAGAGCCGCATGTATGGCCTCCTCTGCCAAAACAGAGCAATGCACCTTGACTTGCGGCAAGCCGCCGAGCGCCTCCATAACAGCCTTGTTTGTAACCTGCAAAGCCTCCTGAATACTCTTTCCTATGATCATTTCTGTGGCCATACTGCTCGTGGCAACGGCTGCACCGCAGCCGAAGGTTTTAAACCTTGCATCAACGATAACATCGTTTTCTATCTTCAAAGAAACCTTCATAATATCGCCGCATTTTGCGTTTCCGACAGTTCCTACGCCATCGGCGTTTTCTATATCTCCTACGTTTCTTGGGTTAGAGAAATGCTCAATAACCTTCTCTGTGTATTCCATAAATTCCTCCTGTAGTAATTAAATCATGTCAACATAATGGTGACATATCACGTAATCTTTTAACAATAGGCGGTAATTCCGCCAAGAAGGTGTCAACCTCCTGAGTTGTGTTTCGCTCACCAAGACTTATGCGCAGTGAGCCGTGAGCCTTTTCGTGGGGCAGTCCAAGTGAAAGCAGTACGTGCGACGGGTCTAACGAACCCGACGTGCAGGCTGAACCGCTTGATGCATATATTCCTTTCAAATCAAGCATCAAAAGCAGTGATTCGCCTTCGATAAAATCAAACGAAATATTAACGTTTCCGGGAAGGCGCATCTGCCTATTTCCATTAAGTTGCGTATTGGGGATGTTTGTCAAAACTCCGTCAATAAGCTTTTCCCTTAAGCCAAGTATATGAGCTGTTTTTTGTGACAAGTTTGATACAGCTTCTTCGATTGCAGTACCCAAGCCTACAATTCCGCTCACATTCTCAGTGCCCGCACGCTTTCGACCTTCCTGTCCGCCGCCATGAATAAACGGCAAAAGCTTTATACCCTTCTTCGCATATAATACGCCAACGCCCTTAGGACCGCCGAATTTATGTGCGGAAAGCGAAAGCATATCAATATTTTGTTCTTTAACATTAACATCTAAGGAGCCAACGGCTTGTACAGCATCGGTATGAAACAAAATGCCGCGTTCCCTTGCAATTTCTCCAATCTCCTTAACCGGTTGAATAACTCCAATTTCGTTATTCGCATACATAATGGTTATCAAAATTGTTTTATCCGTAATGGAAGCCCTAAGCACGTCCAAGTCCAAGATACCGTCTGGCTTAACCGGAAGATATGTCACATCAAAGCCTTTATTTTCCAGATACTTGCAGGTATGGAGTACAGCGTGGTGCTCAATGCAGAGGGTTATAATATGGTTGCCTTTGTGTGCGTAGGCCTCTGCAATGCCCTTAATCGCCCAGTTATCGGCCTCTGTGCCGCTGCCTGTAAAGAAGATTTCGTTGCTTGCACAACCTATTGCTGCAGCAACTTTATCTCTCGAGGCTTCTATAGCCTTTCTACTGTTGCGCGCAATTTCATAAACGCTGGAAGGATTACCAAAGCCTTCCGTCAAAAACGGCATCATAGCCTCAAGCACACTGGGTTTAAGTGGAGTTGTTGCCGCATTGTCAAAATATATACTCATTTAACCAAACCTTTCTCAAGATGATCGCTCCCCTCGTCCAACAATTCAGAAAGCGTTATGGAATTTAAAACATCGTTAAGACTTTCATACAACCGCTCCCAAACGGGGCGGGTTATACAATCGTCGCAGGAAGTTCCACAGGTAACGCTCGTATCTCCAACGCAGATACTTGACAGCGTATCACCTTCCAAAACGCGTAATACATCCAAAACGGTAACGCTACGAGGGTCAACGTTAATTATATAGCCGCCTTGGGGTCCTCTTATGCTTTTCACGAGGTCGGCCTTTTTCAAAGACGACATAAGCTGTTCAAGGTAATTCTCGGAAAGCTTATGTCGAGAGGCGATACTTTTCAAAGACACGCAACCCTCGTTTGAATGGGCGGCAATATCCAGAATGGCTCTCAAACCGTACCGCCCCCTTGTTGAAATTTTCATAGCACACCTCTTATAAAATATATCTTACCAACTTACTTGGTATTATTTGCAGTATACGCATAAATTCGTGTGCTGTCAACAGGTTGAATAAAAAATACAGAGGTGTTATACTGGAAATATTGCCTTGTAAAATTCCAAAGAAAAAGGAGAGACCAAAATGGATATTGTAAAATGGGGGATGATAGGTTGCGGCGACGTCACTGAGAGAAAAAGCGCACCTGCATTGTATAAATGTGACCATTCAATGCTTTGTGCGGTATACAGCCGCACTTATGAAAAAGCCGCCGATTATGCAAAGCGTCACAATATCAAGACAGTTTATCGCACTGTGGAAGATTTATTGAACGACAAGGAAATTAATGCAATCTATATAGCAACACCGCCCGAATTTCATAAAGACTATACGCTCAAATGCCTTGAAGCCGGTAAAATCACTTACGTAGAAAAGCCGATGGCATTAAACTATGACGAGTGCACCGCTATGATTGATAAGAGCAAGGAAACGGGTGTACCGCTTTACGTTGCATTTTACCGCCGCGGCCTTGATAAATTTTTGAAGATAAAACAACTTATCGACAGCGGCGAAATAGGTAAGGTTCTCTGTACGGAAATAAAGCAACTCCAAAAGCCAAGACCGGATGATTACAAAAACCCCCTGCCATGGCGTCTTACACCACAAGCAGGGGGTGGGAAATTTGTTGATATAGCTGTTCATGTGCTTGATGCGTTATCTTTCTTCTTCGGAAAAATAACTGAAGCCTCAGGGCTCTCAGCTAACTATGCAGGTCTTTATCCTGTAGAGGATACCGTGACGGCAACATACAAATTCGAAAACGGTGTAATTGGTTCGGGTCTTTGGTGCTACGTTGCAGACACAGACCTAGAGCAGGTAACCATTATCGGCAGTAAGGGCAAGATAACCTTTTCTGCAATGAATATGGAGCCCGTCGTCGTTGAATCCACGGATAAACCTACCCAAGTCTTTGAATTCCAAATGCCTGAACACATAGGACAAGCGTATATCCAATCCATCGTAAACGAAATTTTGGGCATTCAAAAAAGCAATGCAGATACCGTCTGTGCCGCATACGTTACGAAAGCTGTTGAAAAAATATTAAAAAACTAAGGATGAACATTATGATTGTTAATGTTGATTAAACAAATACGAACGTATTTCTTCAAAAATGAGAAAAGAGTTTGATGGAGGAGGGTGAGTTCTTTCAAATTTTATCATACTAACCTTCCCTTCCTTCAATTTCTAATTTAAGCTTTTGATATTTTGTTTTAATGTCAATTGCAAATGGGCAAGGTGGATAAGGAAGTAATGACAACGATATTCAAAGTTACTTAAAACTACG
>CAYPQA010000221.1:0-4507 GCA_964412725.1 uncultured Eubacteriales bacterium | reverse complement strand
TTTTCTCACCCCATATCATTATATCATATTATTTATTTAAAGTCACATTGCTATAGAAACTATACTTTTATGCGGTAAAATTCCTAAGAGCCCGTTTAATATCTCCAATTTACGTACTTTCGGTTGGTTTTTTGCTCTGCTACGTCAACGCCTCCTAGCAGACTTTTCTTCGAGTATGCGTTGTCGGCGTTTCCTTGCATATCAAATAATCATCTCGAAATTACGTTAAAAGCGAGATATTAAACAGGCTCTAAGATATAATTTGAAAATACAAGGAAATAAAAGACGCACAAACAGGAGGTATGCAAGGTTTTTACTGACACAGTAGTTTGAATTTTTAGCCGTTTTTAATACAAATTTTACTGCTTAAAGAGTATATAAGCAAGCGCATACTAAAAATCATAAACAAACACGTCAATTTATTTTTGAATCAGAGTGTTATAGATTAATGGTTCAATTTTGTTCCACTCACCTCCTGCTAAGCCACACAGTTTAATAGACAAGCAAAAGAATAAAGTATCAAATAATTATAACATAATTAAACTTGATATCCAGTAATATGCAGAATATTTTTACAAAACATCTTATTTAAATAATTAGTATTTCTATAAGAATCATAACCACTTATTAAAATGCACCGTCTTATCCAGACGCTCATAGTCGTTGCGCTCATAAAACGTAACTGCCTTCGTGTCCGCAGAGCAATAAAGCACAATAGAGTTAACACCAAAATCAAATAATTCATCCTCAACAAGTTCAAGCATCTCACTTCCGTATTTCAGACCCTGTAAAGCAAGTTTAACAAAAATCTCCTTAATCTCATATTGCACAACGCCAAAATAATCCATCACAACACCCAAGCAAGCACCTACAAATTCATCATTCTCATCAAAACATAAAAAGCCCTTAAATTTAGGAGTGTTTTCTAAATCCTCAAAATAACGCGAAACATTAGGAAGATTCAGCCACTCATAAAAAAAGGGCTCTGAATTGAAAATATTCGTATAGACCTCGGCACATTTTTCGCGCCATTCACTTTCATAAGGCTTAATATAAATTCTCATATCAGCACCTATAACCTTTCTTCACTTTTTTGAAATGCCTTAATGAGTATATTTTATTTGTATTGCTATGTCAATGCCATTTAAAAATGGCTCTTAAGTACGTCTCTCGGCTACTGCCATACCGAAAATATTTTATTTTGGTTGCAATAAAACTCTACCTTATATACTTTACTATATTGAAAGGCCTTTTAATTCTAAGCTGGAGGTGAATTAATGGATGAAGAGCTGAGGATTTCTCTTATAAGCTTGATCCGGTATAAGTTTTCTGTATATCCCAATGTATCCCTGCTTGCAGAAGATATTGTGCAGGATGCTTATTTGCAACTGCGTTTAGCGAAGACCTATTCTCCGGATAAAGAAAACTACGGCTATTTGTCAGTGGTTTGTGTCCGGTTAGCTTACAGGAAATTTATGTCACAGGCAGCAGATTTCCAACAGGTATATATAGATGAAGACGGTACTTCGCTACTTGACGAAGCGGATATAGTTGACGAACTTATACGCACAGAGGAAACTGATGCTGTACTTGAATCACTCAAAACCTTACGTGATATCGAACGGATTGTGATAACCCAACGATATTACGGTTATTTCTCTTTTGCGGAGATTGCAAAGAGCAACGGGTTGAATCTGAACACGGTTTTGTCGCACCATAGGAGGGCGCTTGAAAAACTGCGTCCTCAATTAACAAAATTATTATGGTATGAAAAGGAGCAATCTTATGAATAAAACTTTATGGAAACTGCAAATCATCGGGGAAAGGCTCTGGATGTTAGCAAACACAACCGCACAGCAAGCTGCCACTTTGGAAATGGAGGGTAGAGGCTTGGCGGTTGTGTCAAATGAGACCCGCAAGTTAGCACAGAAAGTTTACGAAATGGTGGAACGTGCTTTGTTTGAAGACAGGGAAATAAAACCCGGCAATATGCGGGATGTAGCTATGATGTTGAATTTGCTGGCATTGAACAGCGCCATTGAATCCCACCATATTGGTTGGCGTGGAAAACCGGCGGCTGTTTGCGCTGATGATATCCGTTGTCTTGCCTACGAGCTTGCCATGCTGTTTGATAATAGCGAGCCTAAAAGGTGTGATGGAATCACACCCATACCCAAAGACCGCATAACATCAGCTGACAATTGCAATGAATTCCTGTTGTTAAATGTTGCCGGAGTAACTGTCGTGGAACGTCTTGCAAACATAAAAGAAGTATGTATGCTTAATGAATGTACAGAAACCCATATTAAACTTAGAGGTATGGAAATTCCCTTAATAGACGGACATAAGTTAATTGGCAAACCCAAAGGGGAATCGGCTTTTATAATCCTACAAACACCGTGGGCAGAGCAGAACAAGACATATGCCGTTGCCGCCAACGTGATGTGTATTTTCTGCAGCCCAATTGGTAAGCCAGTAGACGCTCCAACCGATATGCCTCTTGCAAAATACGTCCGCGAATATTGGGAAAGCGAAAATAGTGAGCCGTTCTACTTTATGGATTGGCCTAAGATGATTTAATACTGTATTATCTAAAAATTTCCCTTCGGTTTTTTCTTTATTATACACTTTGGAGCCTGCAATATAAAAATTGGGGTGTAGCAAACTCGTTTGAGTTTAGCTACACCCCAATAATATTGCGAATTCAGTTTGCAACAGGCTTACTTGGACAGCAATTTTATTAAATTCATAAATATCTGAGCTACTTGGGCTCTGGTTGCAGTTTGCTGTGGAGCGTAAGTATTGGAGCCGACCCCACTTATTAGCCCAAATTTTTTCATATAAGATACAGCCTCTTTAGCCTCATTACTTACACTACTCATATCTGAAAAGTTTTCCTCGTTTACAACAGGCATTGAGATATTTTTATGGATAATATAATTATATAGTATAAGTGCCATTTCCTCACGAGTTATCGGTTCGTTTGGATTGAATAGACTTACGCCTGTATTAATAATTTTATTTGCGTATGCCCATGCTATAGGCTTGCCGTACCATTCGTTGATATCAACATCAGTAAATGGCAACGAACGGTAGCCATTAATAGACGATCCCTCGATTCGTGACAATACGGATACAAACATCGCCCTTGTCATGAAGCTATAAGGTGCAAACTGATCTTCTCCTACGCCACTAAATAATTCTCTGGCGGCAACAAATTCAATCGGAGCTGAAAACCATTCGCCACTTGGAACATCAGAAAAACCAACTGTTTTGCTTGCAACAGCGTATTTTGAGAAATGGGTTACGCTGAAGTTAACAGTGCCCGTGTTTCCATCATAATTGCAGTTTTTAACGGTTTCAAGCACACCATTGTTATTGATGTAATAAACAATAACATTTCCTTGCTTTTCGCCCGGTTTCAGTGTATATGGTATGCTAACGGCTGCTCTTCCGCCATTGAAATTACTTATAGTTTTATCCCCGCTTGTAATTGTAAAATCATAAACAGGACGATCCCCTATGATAGCCCTTGTGCCTTCCGAAAGCTTGGAGGCGTCAACGCTGTTTATATTAACCTTGATGTCGGCATTTGCGGCATTTGCTATATCCATAAATGCCTTTTTATCAAAGGTAATCGTTGCAGATTTTGTTTGAATTACAATACCATCAAATAATTTGCTAGTCTCAACAAATGATTCTTTTGGAATTGTTACCTCAACCGCTTTGAAACTATCATTTGTAGAAAGGTCAAGCGTAAACTTTGACTTATTGGCTGGATTTTTTGTAGTATCTGTGGCGTCTTTGATTATATTATACAGAGCTTTCTTGGGTATGCTTATGCTCAATTTTGAACCGTTAACCGCTGCAATTGCCAATGGTTTGTAATTTTTATCCTTATCATTGCTTGAAACAATAAGTCTATTAATACATCTTGTTTCTTCGTTTCGTTAGAAACCTTTATTTCACTGATTTTACCATGTGATGCCGGAGTTTGTGTGGGTGCAGGTGTTTGCTGAGGGGTATACTCCGGATATGGCGTTGGAGTAGGCGTCGAAATATACGGTGAATATACCCATTGTGCAAATAAAGTTAGGTTTGACATCAAGCTTATGGTTTGGCCACCCGCATAGCTGATTCCTCTGCCGTCATAAGTTGTGTTCCAACCAACAAAGACGTAATCCGGGCGAGAAAACGAATTATATGCAATGGTCAAAGACGCTCCTGATGTTACAGTTTGCGGCGCCATTGCCCCGTATCCGCCATTAGGATTGTAAGTGACCGTGTAGATGTCCTGACTTGGCGTGCGTACAGGGTTTGTGGCCACACTTGTTAATGTACCTGTCTCAACACTTGATGTAACTTCAAGTGTAATTGCCTTGCCAAGGTCTGCCGCAGACACTGTATATGCTGCACCTGTACCAACTTGCGTACCGTTTGCTTTCCATATATAACGTGAGTTCGACAGTGATGAATGCGAAAAATCAGGCAAAAAGACAAAAAAAAG